>CAZDZX010000096.1:4039-13789 GCA_964510005.1 uncultured Pirellulaceae bacterium | reverse complement strand
GCTGACACCCACGGCTACATGCTGCCGCCGCCTTCGCGGCTAGTTGCTAGACGATGTCGGTGTTGAACGCCAAACCGCCGCTTGAGAAACTGGTTCCGAAATTTCGGGAAACCATCGCGACTTGGCTGCACGCACTGTGGAACTGATCTTGATTCAGTGGGGTGAGCGGATGAATGAACGCTCCCCAGAGTGTGCCGTTGTTGATGCAATAGCGAGCATCCAAGGCACGGTCAAAATTCGCGTTCATGCACTCAAGGATCACGGCATCCGACAACTGCTCGACTTGAACGATCGGTGTCATGATCCGCATCCGATCCATATCTTCGTCGGTAATACAGATCAGCGGATAGCCGTCGTATTCAAATTGCCAGAAACCAAGCTGACCTTCAATGTTCGCATCCAGCTGCGTGATCAGCACTTCGAGTTTTCGGTTGTTCATGCCGGGACTTAAAGGAACAGAGATCATGGCTCCTCCCATCTCATTTCTTTCAAGGACAACTTTGAAGATATCAGATTTACTCGCGACATGCCAGAAAATTAGATTGCAATGATCCGGCCGCTCAGGATGTCCCCGAGAGGGTGTGGATTTATATCTAGGCGGGCATTTCGCGACGTAGCGGATGTCCCAAGACTTCGGTAATCACTCGATCGACAAAGGCGAAGCGCTTCCAACCTTGGCCGCGGAGCGTCCAAGCCACTTGTTCAACGTGGACGGGACGCTCCGCGGCCCGAACCGTGGGCGCCCGCGATCACAGGCTTCCGGCGTTGGAAGCCTATGCCACCTTTTGAATCCACCATTTATGCGGTCTCGCCATCGTCTCGAGTTTCAGCTTGGGGAGGCGGAATCATCGGATTCCCCTCGGGAGCGGTCTCAACCTGTGTCAGCTGCGCCGGACTGGAGAGCGTCATTTTCCAAAACTGGCCGGCTTTAGCGACGGCTTTGCCCAACAGGGATTCCGCCGGATACTTCCCCTCGGCGTCCGATTCTCCGACATCCTGTCCGGTCATCAAAGACAGAGCTTGATGGATGGTTTCGACACCGTGAACAGAGAACTTTCCTTCACGACAGGCTTCGACAACGTCTTCGCGAAGCATCAACTCGCCCACGTTGGATTGGGGCACAATCACGCCTTGATCTCCTGTCAGCCCACTGCTGCTGCAAGCGTCGAAGAAGCCTTCGATTTTCTCGTTGACGCCTCCGATGGCCTGAATGTGGCCTCGCTGATCGATCGCCCCCGTCATCGCCATCGATTGCTTGACCGGCACGCCAGTCAAAGCACTCAGTAAACACACCATTTCAACGCCCGACGCCGAATCACCATCGATACCACCATAACTTTGCTCAAACGCAATCGAAGCACTGAATGCCATCGGATGTTGCGTGCGGAGCAAATGTCGCAACAATCCGCCAAGAATATGGAATCCCTTGGTGTGGATGGTCCCCGACATGTTGGCTCGGCCTTCGATGTTGATCAAGCCCGCGGTTCCGGGTCCGATCGTAGCGGTAATGCGTGCGGGAAATCCGTAAGTCAACGGACCGGAATGCATCACGGCTAATCCGTTGACCTGCCCCACGGCCTCTCCAGAAGTCTCGACTCGAATCGTGCCTCGGCTGACCATCTCTTGAAACTTCCGCGACGGCAGGCTGGCACGCTTTTTGGTCCGAGCTATCGATTCAATCACGTGCTCGCGCATAACCGGGCCTTCCGCACCGGCCAGAAACGCGGCTTCTCGGGCAAGGTCCGCAATCCGACCGAATCGCGCGGTCAGGCGATCGGGACGGGAAACGATGCGGGCACCATGTTCGGCCAACGCGGCGACCGCTGATTTGTGAAACGGAGCCAGCCCTTCATCATTGCCCAACGCTGACAGAACGCAGGCGTAGGTGTTGATGGCGTCACTGGTGCGGGGCAATTCATTGTCAAAATCAGACAGGACCTTGAACAACTCCCGAAAATCTGGATCGGCATGGTCCAACTGATAGTAGGTCCCCACATCGCCAATCAAAATCACTCGAACTTGAATCGGAATCGGTTCCGGCTGCGTAACGACGGACTGTCGCATCCAACCGACTTCCGGAGGAACAATCTCAAGGCGCCCCGTTCGCAACGTCCGCATCAGCGCCCGCCAAGAACCGGGCTCGGAAACGAGATCGTTAACATCTAAAACCAAATATCCCTGATCGGCACGCAGCAGAGCGCCTGCGCGAATTCCGCGATAGTCGGAAATGGGCATACCGCCGGGCCCAAATTCTGGTTCAACCACACCCAGCAAATTCATGGGGCTGGGCGTTGACTCCTCAATGACCGGTCGCGCGTTGGAACCATCTTGAGTCAACACAACGTTGACTCCGTAGAGATCTTTGAGCGGCGGGTCTTCTTCGTTGTCGATGCGATATTCGACAATGTCATCAAGGACTTCATCTAAAAAGGCGTTCACGGCATCGGTGGGGAATTCTTTGCGAGCATGCTCGATGCGAGACGCCATCAACTCACGGGTCCCCGTTTCGTTGATCTCTCGAATTTTGACCGATGCTTTTCGGATCAGATCATTGATCTCGCGCCCAATATCCTTGAGCTGTTTCTGGTATCCATGGGCGAGGTCTTCGAGTTTATTGACATCGATATTCTCGATGGCCCCCTGAGCCGCCATGGCATGAAGCTGTTCAAACGGCACCGGCTTTCCCTCCAGCAACGGATAGATGCCGGCCTGGCCGGGCCCCTGCTCTTGCTGAATCAAAGCCAAGCCGTTGCTTTGTAGTTCTTGCTCAAGCGGACGCATCAGGCTTTTGATCTGTTGCTGAGTGCTTTCCTGGACTTCGTGACGGTTGGAAGAAAACGGCTCCCCTTCGAGGGCCTTGAGCAATTCCAGTTCCGCGAATTCGGCCAACTCCAACATGACTCTGCGGAATTTAGGTCCGTCGCCGGCCGGCAGCGTCACCAGTCGTGGGTGGTCCCGTCGAGCAAAATTATGGACGTAGCAATAGTCCCGCAGCGATTCGGTGGTAGGTTGCAACTCGTCCAGCAACTGCCGAACCATCAGAATCCGCCCCGTCCCTCGTGCCCCGCGAACGTAAACGTTCTGCCCAGGAGCCAGACACTCAATTCCAAACCGCAGCGCCTCGCGGGCCGTGCTTTGCCCCTGAACGTCTCCCACGCAACTCACTTCCTGAGTGGTTAAAAACGCGATGGTGTTTTCATCGCAGCGCCAGCGAAGCGCATCGACAGGGACTTGCGTGGATTCGCGGACTTCCTGAGTATTGGGCATAGCGTTCGACTTAATCCATGTGGGAATTGAAGGGTTTGACCAGCCCCAAGTATAATCCCCACACCAAACGGCGTGCACCGGAGTAAATTCGAAACGGGCGGCCCTATGAAAGTCGATCCAACGTTTGACAGAGGCGACGGCAGTCGCCCGGGCGATGCTCTGCAACGGCGAAACCGCTAACGATTCAGATAGTCGTCCCAAAGATTGAACTCAAGGAACAGCTGGCGAAATTCCGGCGAATTTTCAAATTCAGGATACTGGCTCAGATAGGCGATCTGTTCCGTCTCCAAGATCAGATTCCACTTGAAACCGGCGCTCAACGCAGATCGAACGGTTTCAATGGCTTTAGCTGCATACTCTCGGTCGTCTTTTCGTTTCGCTTCCGAGCAGTACAGATCGATCAACGCTCGGAACGCGAGGCGACGAAATCGATCGTGGCGGGTCAACAACTCCAACTGCTCCGCCGAAGCATCGAGATGTTGCTCGATTTGGCTCTCCAATTGCTCCTCCCGAATCGATGTCTCAGCAGCGGGAAGGTTTTCCAGTTGCTTGAGATCTTCTTCGAGCATCCGCCGGTAGATGACCGCCAGCTTGGCATTGGCGAGGCCGTTCCACGGATCATCGGCGAGCATCTTTTTGTAGACGTCGACCGCTTCGGGATATTCACCGCTTGCGCTGAACTGGTCTGCGACTTGACGCCGCGGCAAGGGGTCGGATACCTGAGCTCCATCGAGCCAAGGTTTCAGCATCAGCCACACCCCGTATCCGATCCCGGCAATGATCAACAGGATTAGGATGCCGAAAGAAATCCGGTCCTCGTTGAGGCCAAAGGTCGTTTTCGCATCTTCGCTAACATCGGCGGTCATGAAACAGTCATCTCCCAGCCGCGTTTACTCGCCTCGGACTTTCTGAAAATACTCGCGAGCGTGATCACGCTGGTTTTTGGGCAGGACCACATTCTCCATCGGATCGGCTTGGTCTTTTAGACTTTTCCGCATGATGTCGCGAACTTCGCTAACCGAACGACCGGTAATATTGGCACCGTCAGCTTCACCGACGACCACCGTTTCACCCTTTTGCAGTTTGCCTTTGACGCGAGATTTGTAGTTGCCGGTTTTCTCTTCATCCCGCGCTCGCTTGCCACCACCGGGGCCTTTTCCTTTGGCAAAGTCCTTGTTGCCGGGCTTGTCGCCCTTGCCCATGCACTTTTTGCACTCGCCAATGGCTTTTCCGATGTCTTCAAGAGCTTCCATCTCTTCAAGCTCCTCGTCCATGCCTTCCATTTCCTTGGCCAAATCTTCAAGAGCCTGAGCAGCATCCTCCATCTCCTGTTGCTGTTGCTGCTTTTGCCCGCCCTCACTGCCCGCCTTGGGCTCTCCTGCTTGCCCTGGCTTTTTCTTTCCGCCCTGTCCACCTTTCTTCATGCACTGTTGGCACTTCTGAAGCTTCTTGGCCATCTTTTCCATTTTGTCCATCTGACGATCTTGCTGTTTAAGATCGTCCATTTGCTTTTGAAGTTTAGCGGCCTTGTTGGCATCACCATCTTTCATCGCTTTTTGGATGGCTTTTTCAAGGTTCTGTTTTTTGTTTTCGTGCTGCTGTTTGAACTTCTCAAACTCTTTGGCCAAGTCCTTGATATCTTTGGCCAGCTTCTTCTTTTGAGAATCCGACATTTTTCCGGACTTGAGCTTTTCGGCGATGTCCTTAACGGCCTTGGCTGCCGCTTTCATGTCACCCTTGCTCATCGCCTCGGCTACTTTTTTAGCTTCGCCGTTACCGACATCTTTAAGTTTCTTCAGAGAACGCTTCAGGTCTTTGCCGCCGCCAAGTTGCTTCTGTCTTTTCTCGAGATCTCGTTTGATATCGTTGAGTTCAACCAGAGCCTGCTTTTTGTCGGAGTCATCCTTGAGGCCTTTTTTGTCCAACTCGCGACCCAAGGTTTTGAGTTTGCCCAACGCCTCTTGAAGACCTTTTGATTCAAATGTTTTGCGTTTCTTTTCGATCTTCTTTTCCATCTCTTTGATGGCTCTTTTGACGACCTCAACGTTGTTTTCAGTTTCTGCCGCCGCTACCGGTTTCTCAAAAATAGCATTGGGGAAAAAGCTGATCGCAAAAATCAACGCCAAGGGAATCAACGGAAGCGCGAAACGCCATGAACGCTCCAGCTTGAATTGATCTCGCAAGTCGATGACTTCGGCGCTGCGCTGAGCGTCTTTGAGCAACGCCTCACCGGCTTCAGAATTGGCTTCGTCCGAATCGATCGTCAGAGCACTGGAAAGACGTTCGCGAAGAGCAAACCGGCGATCGACTTCGATGGCCGCGTCTTCGATGCGAGACATTTTTCGGATCGTCAAGGCCGCCGCAATGATCAGAGCAAGGACACCGCCGCCGATCAGCCAACCGGCCATCCAGAAGTCTTGCGCGTTCTGAGAATCCAGAAATGCCAAGTGCCAGATCTTAGGAATGGCCAATCCAATTGCAGCCACCAAAAGGCCGGCGAACAAAGACCAAGCGAACACGCCGATGAAGCGATTAAAATTCAGTCGCTTTTTGGCTTGGTTGACCTGACGATTGACATCATTCATGGGGCACCTGATTTCGAGATTGCGTATAAGACATATCGGCAACAATTCAATTATACGACGTGTTGAAGCAAGGTCGAATTCCAAAAATTATTGGTTTTCACAGTATCTTCCAACTATTCGCCCTCATAAAGACCGCATTCCGACACAAAAGTTCAGCCCACTCAGGGCTCTCACGAAGGCAAATTAGTCGAAGTGCTCGTCCTGAGGGTCGAAATTAGGCGTACAAAATATCAACACTTTTATTTGTCCGACTGCCCGATGCCGCACGCTAGGCGGTATCAGAATCGATGTCAGCGGCTCGATTGGATGCTCTTCACCATCTAACACAATGGTGGCGCCGGGGTCACATTCAAGAATGACATACACCTCGGTGTGATCAACATGATAATGTTCAACGGCGTCCTGATCGATTTCGGTGTAGTGCACCGTCCCGGGAACTTCGTCCCGATCTTCAAAGGCCCGCCGCGCGACACCGCAGGGACAAGGGATCCCGGGCAGGGCAGGGAGTTGCACAATTTCTGGTATGCGAATCGAACTCATTTACTTCACGCCCATTTCGTCGAGCAACCGCTGGGCCTGATAGACTTTGCCCGTCAGCCACAGCACATAGCGAATGTCTACTCCGATCGAACGGCTGTAACTCTCGTTCCAAGCGAAGTCGTTGATCGTGGCTTCGAAGGCTCGATCAAAATTGACGCCGACCAGTTCGCCGCTGCCATTCAGGATCGGACTGCCAGAATTTCCGCCAGTGGTGTCGGTGTTGTAAAGCAACGCTACCGGGACTTGCTTTAACGTAGGGTGAAGGAAGTTGCCGAAATCTTTCGCTTCGTATTTCTCGATGACTTCCGGCGGCGTGATAAACGGCTTTTCTCCGGTCGTTTTATCGATGACCCCCTTGAGAGTCGTTG
The DNA here is from genome assembly GCA_964510005.1 of uncultured Pirellulaceae bacterium. GTDB lineage: Bacteria > Planctomycetota > Planctomycetia > Pirellulales > Pirellulaceae > Mariniblastus. The sequence continues at coordinate 7,029 of CAZDZX010000096.1, read as the reverse complement.
CCGGCATTTTGAAAACCGCATCCTCCGGTGAATAACCTTTCACGTTTCCAAACGTCATCCTCAATGTAGCATTCGCGTCGGGGACAAAATTGGCTTGCTGAAACTCCTGTTTGACATCGATCAAGTCCGAATAAAGTTTGGCAAGTTTAGCACCGCGAACTTTGGCTTGAATGCGAAGGCGAATCAATTCTGGATACATCTTGCGAACCACTTTGAGGAATTCGTCGTTCACGTTGGCCAGTTCATCCGGAGTCTTTTCAAACATCTCGCGAATTCCTGATTCGGATTCAAATGCCGTCGAATCCCACGCCTTGGAATTCAATGCCTGCAGAATCCGAATAACATTTTTGCGTTGCTTGCCTTCAATCTCTGAAGCGCCACCGCCCGCGCTGGCCATTCGCTCCATCATGCCGGCAGTGATGGCTTTGTCGGTGCCGTGATGCCAGTCTTTCCAGCCAAGGATCGCGCGGTCGACCGTGCGACCGAAGTTCCGATCCATATAAGCCTGTTCGCGCTCAAGATCTCCTTTCGCCCGTTCGACAGCCGCGTCGTAAATCGTGAACGCCAATCCCAAACCGCGAATCGCCGTCGTGAGGTTGTTGACGGTCAACCGATAATCCGCGTCGGCTGTCATGTCCGCGTAAGTGGCATCAATCGCTGACAGAATCGAACCGTATTTGATTTTCCGCTGCGGATCGCTATCAATGAACTCCTGCAGTTCGGATTCAGCTTGCTGTCGCTGCTGAACAATTTTCGCTCGATAGAGTCCTTTGAGTTGCCCGCGGGATCGTTTCTCAACATTCGCCAATGATTGCTTCCGCGAGGAGTGCTTCAGCGCGACACTGCGATCGCTGGCCGAGTACTTGTCCATGGTTTCAATTTGCCACTGGTACAGGTTAACCACCAACGGCAACCGAACATCACGCTCGTGAGCCAGAAACGATGCCGTTTTGTGACGGGCTGTCCGTCCGGGATAACCCAACAGAAAAACAAAATCTCCCTCGTTCGCTCCCGCTGGCGAAACTTGGATAAACCGCTCCGGTTTGTAGGGCACGTTGGCTTTGTCGTAGTCGGCGGTGCTGCCATCGGGAGCGACATAAGCCCGCATGAAAGAAAAATCGCCAGTGTGGCGAGGCCACTCCCAGTTATCGACCGCCCCGCCAAAATTCCCAACCGACGATGGCGGTGCAAATACCAAACGAACGTCGCGGATGTAGGTGTACATGAACAGCACGTAAGTCCGGCCCGCAAACATTTCCGCAATGTCGGCTCGTCTGCCTGGAGTCGCCTCTTCGGCTTGCTTCTCCAATTCCTTGCGACGTTTTTCGATGGCTTGACTACGCTCCGCCGAACTCATCTCGTTGTTCGCAGCAGACAGAACTTCTTTGGATACGTCGCGAAACGATTCGGTGATCCGCACAACGTAACCGGGAGCCGGAATTTCTTCCTCACGCGTTTTCCCAAAAAAGCCGTTCTTCAACCAATCGTTACCCGGCGAACTGGCGGACTGAATGGCACGGTAGGCGCAGTGGTGATTGGTAATGATCAAACCATCGGGCGACACAAACGAACCGGTGCAGCCATTGACCCGACAAATGCCGTCGACCAAACAAGTCTCGTTGGCATTGAAGATCTGATCGGAGGTCAGTTTAAGGCCACGCTCTTGAAGCTTCAGGCGATCGATCGCACTGATCGGAAACATGCCCTCGTCAGCCATCGACAAACCGCAGGTGGCCAAGCAGACAATGGTGACCAGCAGGCCAAGGAAACCCGTTCGCATAATGTTGTTCTCGTTTACTTACCAATTTGCAAAATTACTTTCGCTGATGGTAACGTGAACAACGCCGTTCGTCACTTGATCGTGAGCTCAGGCCTGCTTTTGGGTGCGGCGGCGGCTCGCTGCGTGCGCACGGCATTGCCACTGCGGAGGTCAATGATTCGATCCCCGGTGGTATTCAAAGGCCCGTTTTTCTCCACATATTCTCGCAGTGCAACGATTTTCTGTTGCCACTTCGCTTCGTTGGCGGCCTCATGGCCAGGCGGATTGCCCCAGAAAACTCGGGTCGCATTTTCGCCTTCCCGAGTCCACAGCTCAAAGGGCTCCATGGCGGTGTCGGGGAATTCTGGATGCCTCCACGAGACGACTCGGTAGAGGCCCATTGCATGCCAATCACTGGCCAGCACATTGCTGATCGACGTCGCCAGCTGGACTCGATCCTCTGGCCAGCGCGTCCATGTCAACAATTGGCTGGTATTTCCAATCGGACGAAACAGATAAATCCGCGGCAGGGGCTTTTCCGGATTCTCTGCCGTGCGCGCGTTCTGAGGAAGAACGCAGCTTTGATGATCGACAGGAATCAGATTGGGCCCCTTCCAGTTCGGTTGGGTTTGGCTATTGAGTTCGACAACAGCCAGCGGAGTCCGATAATCCAATTCGACGGTCATTCCATCGCGGGACTTTTCGATTTTGCGAATGTCCCGGATCCAGCCAAAAGTCTTCAGGGAGTTCGCAGTGTTCCCCACGAGATTAGGTTCAAAGATCGATACCGTTTGAGGGTCCCGCCGATTGTAAACCGCGTCCGCCAGTTGCTGCTTGCCTTCAGGGATCCATGCCGGCGGAGGATTGATTCTTAGTTTGTCGTAAGTCAATCCAGTTTCAGTCCGCGGGACGATCTGATGTTGGTACTTCCCCCACGCCCAGATCGCGGTGACGAACAGCAGCAGGTTGAAGCCCACAAACAAAGCTGCGGGATGCAACAACATGCCCGAGACTGAGAAGTCCCCGATGATTTTTTGTAGAGCTGTTTTTTTCCGTCGTGCCATGGTGTGCCTGAGCGATCGTTGAAGAATGACGCACGACAGGTTTATCGATGTTTACCATGCCGAATCTCTTCCAATTCCGGTTCAGGCGTTGCAATCGTCAGAAAATGCAGCACCGGGATCGACGGAGGACGGTCCTCATTGAGGTGGAGCCCAGTTCTGACAATCGT
>CAZDZX010000096.1:0-3939 GCA_964510005.1 uncultured Pirellulaceae bacterium | reverse complement strand
GACAATCGGCCGGTGGGAACCGGCCCTACTCGGACGAACCCAGTTTGTATCCTGTTTTGCAAAAAAATGCCGCAATTGGTTTGGGGCAACGCGAGGCTCGCAAATCGGTTAAGATCTGGAAGTCCGTTTGTTTTTGCCGTGAAGGGTTTTCGATGAATCGTTTCTTATTGAGCTGTGTGGTTGCCGCAACTTTCGTTTTCACGCCTGGAATCGTTGCCGCTCAATCGTCCACGGCAGAGCCTAAGAGCGCCAGCCAAACCAAGGCCCCCGGCAGCCAAACCAAGGCCCAAGCGAGTCCGCAGACGATTACGTTTGCCTCTGCCGACGGGTTGAAGATCACCGCCGATCTGTACATGCCCCACACCGACAAAAAGACTCCCTTCATTGTGCTGTGCCACCAAGCCGGTTGGTCGCGGGGCGAGTATCGCGAAACAGCCCCCAAGCTGAACAAGCTGGGCTTCAATTGCCTTGCCATTGATCAGCGATCCGGCGGCAAGATCAACGGAGTCGACAATGAAACATTCAAACTGGCCAAAGCGGCCTCCAAAGGCGTGTCTTACGTCGACGCAGAACAGGACATCATCGCGGCCTTGAAGTATGCGAAAGCGAACTATGCCGACAACAAAGTGATCCTCTGGGGAAGCAGTTACAGTTCTTCGCTGGCCCTGCGAATCGGCGGCGAGCATTCAGATTTAGTCGACGGTGTCGCTGCGTTTGCACCCGGCGAGTATTTCCAGCGATCCGGAAAGCCCGGCAACTGGATCGAAACATCGGCCGCAAAAATTTCCGACCCCGTGTTTGTGACCTCCGCGAAGAAAGAGTACTCGGGATGGAAATCGATTTTCAAAGCCATTCCCGGCAAGGACAAAGTTTCCTTCATTCCTAAAACCGCCGGCAATCATGGATCCCGGGCGCTGTGGAACAAGTTCAACGACAGCAAAGATTATTGGAAAGCGCTCGAGTCGTTTCTGAAACCCTTTGCAAAGTAAGGGCCTCGTGGACGGGACGCTCCGCGGCCCGAAACGAAAGGCTAATCGCTTTTATCTGGCAGCTTCTTCGCTTCATTGCGAGCCTGCGCCCACGTTTTTTCGAACTTGCCCTGCACGCCATCGGCTGCAGCCTCTCCCAACAAACTCAAGCAGCGAACAATGATTTCGCGTTGGAGTTCTTTGTGAAACGGCACCCCGAAAAGATGCCCCATCCGAAACGGCAAAAACAAACTGCGAGGCGGTTTGGCATGTTCGGTTACATCCATGGCCACCGTGGGGGAGACCGTCGGGATGCCGCGACTTTCGACTGCACGTTGAACCAACGCGATAGACTGGTGACAAATCGGTCACGCAGGCGCCGCCAACACGATGTCGGCCTGCTCCTCTTCAAAAGCATCCGCAATCGGCTCCGCCAGACTTTCGCGAAACACCGTCGGATCCATGTTGTATCCAATGAACGAATAAAAGTTCTCCGTCAGGCCACCGATGACCCCTGCGGCCGCCAACTCTTGAAGACGCTCGATTGGAAAAATCACGTTAAGGTCTCGGTTGGCTCCATCGGTCGGATACTTGAGTTGGTGAATCTCAAGGTCGGCCGGTTTGGAATGCGACGGGACTCGGCGAAACGAATAGTCGCCGATCGGATGCACCACATCAAACGGCAGCGATCCACGAACCTGAGTCCCCGACGTGCTCACGAACCCCAATCGGCATTCGCTAAGCGGCTTGTTTAACGTCGCCAACGGGACGTGACTTTCATTGTGGATCATCGAACCCGGGTAGCGTTCATTGACCGTATCCCACAATCCCGGACGAAGCTGGCTGCGATTAGAGGTTGCCATCGTGAATCCAATCTCCTGATCGTTTGACAAAATAGAAGTGCAGATGAAAAAACAGATGAGCCAACGTTTCGGGTGACTTCTCATCGAGCAGATCCAAAATCGACTGACGCTCCGTTTCTGGAAAATCGACCAGCAACTTGAGGGCTTCCACCCAAGCTTTGTCAATTTCCTGTTTCCCGGCTTGCTCGTTCCCATCGCCAAAGTGCAACCGGACGTAGCGGATCAGTTTCTCCTGATCCTGATCGGCGATGGCATTTTTTAGATACTCGCGTGACACAATGGCTCAATGGGTGAGATGAATACGGAATCCGCAGCGGTAGTCTGAACCGATTATCACTGTAAAACCGGGCAGTGAAAAGAAGGCTGCACTTAAACCGCAATCAAACGAACAACCCGCCAATTTGCAGCCTTGCTGATCGCTCCATTATCGGCGAAAATCCCGGCCACCGTAGCAGATCGCGGGAACTTAGGAACTTAAATCAATAGCTGACTATCCATGGCAAGAATCAACGAAAACTATCTGAAACTCCAAGCTGGCTACCTGTTTCCTGAAATTGCGAAGCGGGTCAGGATTTTTTGCGAAGCCAATCCGGATGCCGATGTGATCAAAATGGGCATCGGAGACGTCACCCAACCGCTGCCACCGGCGATCGTCGCCGCCATGCACACGGCCGTTGATGAAATGGCTGACTCGGCAACGTTTCGTGGTTACGGTCCCGAGAAAGGATACGACTTCCTACGTGAAGCCATCGCCACCAATGACTACCAAGCACTTGGCGTCCAAATCGATGCCGACGAGATCTTTATCTCCGACGGATCCAAATGCGACACCGGTAACTTGTTGGACATCTTTGGCGACGACAACAAAATCGCGGTGCTCGACCCTGTCTACCCGGTCTACGTTGACACCAACGTGATGGCGGGACACACCGGCCCTGCCGATGAAAACGGACAGTACAGCGGCTTGATTTACATGCCCGTCACGGCAGAGAACAACTTCGAACCGGCGCTGCCATCAGAGCCCGTTGATTTGATCTATCTGTGCTACCCCAACAACCCGACCGGTGTCGTGGCCAGCAAGGAGATGCTGACCAAGTGGGTGCAGTACGCCAAAGAGAACAACGCCATTATTCTTTACGATGCGGCCTACGTGGCGTTTATCTCCGATCCCGATGTGCCCCGTTCGATTTTTGAAATCGAAGGTGCCAGAGAGGTCGCGATCGAGTTCCGCAGCTTCAGCAAGAATGCTGGATTCACAGGCGTTCGCTGTGCCTTCACTGTGATCCCCAAAGAGCTGATGGGAACCACCAAAGCCGGCGAGTCGCATTCGGTTCATGCATTGTGGAACCGTCGTCACAGCACCAAATTCAACGGAGCCTCTTACCCGATCCAACGGGGAGCCGAAGCCGCCTACAGCGCCGAAGGCAAATCGCAAATCGAAGCTTTGATCGCGTTCTATATGAACAATGCGAAACTGCTTCGCGAAGGATTGGTCGAAGCCGGCTTCGAAGTCTACGGCGGTGTCAATGCTCCCTACGTTTGGCTGAAAACTCCCAACGGCATGAGCAGCTGGGATTTCTTTGACCAGTTGTTGGAGAAATCGCACATTGTCGGAACGCCTGGAAGTGGTTTCGGATCGTCCGGAGAAGGCTATTTCCGTTTGAGTGCATTCAGCACGCTGGAAAATACGAAAGCGGCGATCGAGCGAATTCAAAAATCTGTTTCGGCTCACGCCTAATTGGTCGAACGTGAATAAACGAAAGCTGAAAGCGATCATGGGACTGGTGTCGGGCGCTCTTGCGGGAGCGGCCCTAGTCGTCTGGGGCGCCGTCAATCTATCGCGAACGGTTATCGGCTTAAGTCAGACGACCCAAGCCGATTCTGAAAACTGGGCGGTAACGATTGGGTTAAGTCTGTTTTCCGGTGGAGTCCCATTTTTGATCGGGACGTGGCTGATGTTCCGCAATCTCGTCGGCAAGATCAAGAAGAAGTAAGCATAGGGCAAGGCAGCACTTGCCAGCCCCCACGTCTGTACAGCCCGAAAATCGCCGCGCTTCTCGCATGAGCGGCAAGGCGTTAGCCCAATGGAACTTACTTTCCTTTAGGCC
>CAZDZX010000095.1:4078-13844 GCA_964510005.1 uncultured Pirellulaceae bacterium | reverse complement strand
CCAAAGGCCCAGCCGTTTTCCTAGCCCAGCCTGAAGGGCTGGGTACAGGATGCAAATAAAAGCTCAGGGCCAAAGGCCCGGCAGTTGTCGTCGGCGAAGTCGTTCTGCGTCAGGGAAGACTTCCATAAAAAAAGCCACCCGGCCAAGTGACCGGGTGGCGACGATAAAAGTGTTTTAGCGGCAAAGCCTAGCCTTCGTCTCCGAAGACACCGACTTGCTTTTGCTCTTCTTCCTCTTGAATGATGATTCGTGGAGTCACCATCATCATCAAGTTGGATGTATCACGACCCAGTCCCACGTTGGTAAACAGGCGGTTGATGTAGGGCAGCGAACTGAGTAACGGAACTCCCGCTTCGCTTCGACTCTCCGCACTCCGTTTAATCCCGCCCAGCAACACGGTCCCTCCGTCGGGCACGCTGACCACCGTATTCACAGAGGTCGTCGCTAACACCGGCAACTGAATCGTGACGCCTTCGGTCACAGTTTCAATTTCATCGACAGAAGTATCGGCGGTTGTCGGGTCGATCGTGTCCAAGATATCGTCCAACAGCGAGTTGGTCGAAACCTGTGTGACGGTAGAGCCGGCAAACGTGAATGTTTGAACGTCCGTGATTTCGCTGAAGAACGGCACCAGTGACAGAGTCACCGAGCGACGGTCTGCAGAAACCGTAGCCGTCACATCAAGATTACTTCCGTCGGGAAGGATCGTGATGATTGGCTGGTGAGCAACAGCAAAGTCACCCACAACTGGCGTGACGGATGTCACAAAGGGTTGCTGGGAACTATCGTTCACACTACCGCTCTGGCCGTTAAACAACGTCACCGTAGGAGCCTCCGTAATGGTGGCTCGCGTTGACCCGTTACCGGCGTTCAGCAGAAAGAAGACTTCGATATCCGACAGGATCGCAAAACCAAAGTTAGCAACTGACGTGGGGTCAAAGCCTCCAAACGATGGAATACTTGAAGCGAACGAGTTATTGGAGAACTGAATGTCCTGATTCGATGTCGGCAGAATCGTTCCGATATCGACTGAGTTTTGACCACTAATACCAATCACAGAACTTTGGGCTTGAGTGTCCGCGTTCGGATTGACAATGCCCGAGTTGTCATTGAGTGCAAAATCGAAATCGACTCCGATCTGCTCAAAGAAGTCATCCTGAATCGCGACGAAGCGAACTTCGACAACGATCTGGACATCGTTCAACTCACGAAGCTTTTTCAGCAGATCGCGAATCTCGTCCTGAACTTTTTGCGACTGAGTCACAATCAGGCTCAGGTTCGGTGGGAAGGCCTGAATCGTTCCTTCGCCAGTTCCGGTGTCCGCCCATGAGTCCGGGAAGACCGTATCTTGAATCAGGCTGATCAAAACATCGAAGTCCTGTTGAGAAACACCACCTTGAGGCTGACGCCCGACGGTACCAAACAAAGGATTGCCATACTGAGGCGCATCCACTCCGCTGCCACCGACACCCGGACCAAACTGCTGACGCAAATTCGGGTTACTGGAAGCAGCAATTGAAACAGGCGAACCGTTGCCAACATTCAAGACGCCTTGGCCGGTGTTGTAACCGTTGGTCAATCCGGGCTGTACAAACGACAGATTGTTCGGATTGCGATAGTTCTTCATCGGAGCCAGCAGGTCGCCAATGTAGTGCACAACCGGACTCCGCTTGGCTTCAGAAGCTTCGCTACTGGTGATGTTGATGACTTCATTTTCAACTTTGAAGGTCAGGTTCACACCAGACAGAATCACGTTCAGTGCACTTTCCAAAGAAATTGGATTGTGGATCGGAACGTTGACAATTTTGTCCGAAGAAACCTCAGCGACTTCCAATGCGGCGGCGTCAAAGACGATGTTCAAACCGGCTTGGCGTGCCAACTGATCCATGGCTTCAGAAAGCGTGCCACGGTATTCACCTTCGACATTGGTGTTTTTCAGTTTCTGCCAAATCTCTCGTTCCGAATCACTGGAATAGCGACTGTCGAGCAATCTCTGGCGACGTCGACTGACTTTTTCCCAGTACTCATCGCCGTTGGCAGCAAATTGCAGTGGAGTTCGATCATCAAAGGGCACTGCTTTTTCGAGCGTATTCTGCAACTCATTCTGATAGCCTCTCTCCTTTCTCTCTCGGATGTCATCCCATCGATTTTTGGAGTAGGCAATTTTTTGCTTTTCGCGAAGCAGGACCACAACAGGATTGTCAGGAGCGAGATCTTCCGCTTGGCGAACCACAAGAGTTGCCTCTTCGAAACGACCTTCGTCGATCAATTCGTTGTACTCATCAGTAAGTTTTGCCAACTGCTGATCAACGTCCAGACGACGCTGTCGATCTCGCTTGACTTGCTCACGGACAACTTCAGTCGCTTCATCGTTCTGGATTTGAGCCAGATTGGTTTCGATGTAACGCTGCATCTTGTCGATGTCTTTGTCAATAATTTTCAACAGCGGACGCGATGTCTCAGCGGCCAATTGACTGCTGGCGACTCGTGTTCGCAGTGAAGCCATTTTCTGTAGGGCCTCACGTGGATTGGTTTCCATTAAACGCTGCGCCGCTTGCTTCTCGCGGAAGACTTCCGACTGCAGCCGAGAAAATTCGCCCTGATTGGAAACTTCATAGCCGAACTTTTCATCCGCTGAAGCCTGAGCCACAGGTGATTCAGGAGTTTTCGGAACCGCATCAAGCACGCCTAAACGTTGCTGGATATCGGTCTTCGAATTCACGTCCAAGTCGTTGGGATACTGCATCGCCAGACGAAAATACTCACGAGCACTTGAGGCATCGCCTTGAGCGTCAGCCTTGAGGCCTGCAGAATACAATTGACTACCGCGCGAGACCTTGTTGAAGTCTTGCTGAACTTCCAGCACTTCAGCTTGCCGTGTCGCAGGCACCGTAGGAACAGGAGTCTGGTCGCCAAGAGTGATTGAGGCTGAATCTGCCACACCCGCCACACCGGCAACTTGAACGTTGCGAGTGGTATCGTTTTCAGGACTGTAATCCGCCTGAGCAACTCCACCGTTTTGAACGCCATCCCAAGCAGCAGGTTTAACAATCCCGCTGGTTGCTGCATCCAACTTCAAGGAGTTGTCTAGTTTTAGCTGAAGCTGCCATGGACGAACCTCGTTGGCGGCGAACTGATCCTCAGGAAGATTGAAAGCCAGAGCTTGCTGAACCAACTCGTTAGCCTTGGCCGTTTCGTTGGTGTCGATCGCAAACTGAGCCTGAGCCATCAATCGTGAGACTTGTTGTTTTGGCGTCAACGCTGGAGCCTCGGCAACGGCAGCCGGTGCCGCTGCAGGAGCTGCAACTGCAGCTGGAGCGACTGGAGCAACTGAACCTTGTTGTGATTTGGCGTTGATCACGACCAACAAATTGTCGGGACTGATATCGAACCCGGCAAAGTTTACGTCCGTGAATGATTTAGCCTGATTGACCAACACTCGCGCCGTTTCGAACTCACCATAGTTGGTTAGGGCTTGAGCCTGCTCCATCAGGAATCGCGCTGCGTTCTGGTTATAGCCAGAATCAGCGGCTTGCTGATGGTACAACTCAACCAGTTCGTTTTGTGTGCGAACCATTCCCTCCAGAACCGCCGGAGAGTCGCCGCTGTGAAACGACTCACCCGAATGGCGGGCCTGTGCAATGGCTGCTGTAGCACCATCGACATCGCCAATCGCCAGAGCCTTTCGAGCGTTGAGCAGATACTGCTGTCCGGCAGAACGAGTGGCCGTCCCGGTGGACACATTGGCACGCCGACGTGCCAACTCTGCTCTCGCCATCGCTGGCGTGTAGCTGAGGATGACTCCCGGAACCAAACCTTGTTCGGCTCTTTGAATACATTCCTCGGCCAAAGTCAGGTTGCCATTACTCATAGCCTCCTGAGCTCGTTGTAACCATTGGCCTGAGTGAGAGACTGCAGACGTCGACGACGTTCCGCTTCCCTGAAAGGCTTTATTTTGTTGCCCGTGTGCCAACGTGAACGGAACCGTCATAAGAGACAGTGCCATTGCTGATGTTAAAACACCCTTTTGAAGTCGCCTGGTGACTCTCACGCAACTCTCCTTGTCTTGTGATACCCTGCAAATAATTTCTGAATGCGGTTCTGCAGGGTTTAAACCCCACTGTGCTCACTGGTCGCTGTTACCAGTGAAACAAACCCAGTGTCTATCCACCGGAGTTCGTCCGCAGTCAGCCTAAGACTCATTCGTGGGGGATAATTAGAGAGCCTCGCAACCCGGGTCAATATGGATCTGGGTGTTTTCCAAAATACTTTTTATTCGCTGGCACAATTGCAAAAAATACAGGTTTTTGCGAGTGAAAACTCTGCTTCAGGGCAGACATTTTTATAACTTTCTTTGCCGAATTGAAATTTTTTCCTAAAGTCAAAGGGCGATTTCCACGACACCTGAATTGCGTTTTCAGATTCAAACAGATCAATTGCGCTAGTCGTATTTCAAATACCACTCTACGATTGCCGCTCCCCATCGATCGTTATTTTAGAGAAACAATATGTGTGGAATTGTCGGTTACATTGGTCCTCGCGTTGCCCAAGACTTTCTCGTGGAAGGACTACGGCGTTTAGAATACCGCGGATATGACAGTGCCGGGACAGCAACGCTGGATCCTGAAAAAGGCATTAACATCACGAAATCCGTCGGCCGTATTGCGTCGTTGGCTCAAGAGATCGCGGCTGCGCCTTCGGGCGCAGGAATTGGCATCGGACACACGCGCTGGGCCACTCACGGTGCAGCCACCATTACCAACGCTCACCCGCACATCGGTGGCGCTCAAAAGTTGGCGCTGGCTCACAACGGAGTGATCGAGAACTTTGCCGAACTTCGCTCACGGTTGAAAACAGAAGGCTTTCAATTCGTATCCGAAACCGACACCGAAGTCGTTGCCCATCTGATTGCCCAATGCTACGAAAACCGATCCGCTTCTAAAGGCGACCAATCCGAAGTGCAGGTCGTCATCGATTCAATCAAGGAAGCCATCTCACAGCTGCGCGGGACCTTTGGACTGGCGATCATTTTCAATCACATCCCCGATTCGATCTTTGCCGCCCGACTGGGCAGCCCGCTGGTTATCGGCGTGGGTGACGGCGAACACTTCCTCGCCAGTGATGCACAACCGCTCGTTGGCTTCACCGATCAAATCGTTTACTTAGCCGACCATCAAGTCGCCGTGCTGACTGCCAATTCTCTGGAAGTCTCTCATCGCGATTCCGGCTTGGTTGCTCACGATGTCAAACAATTGGACATCGAATCAAACCAAGTCGAATTGAAGGACTACGATCACTACATGCTCAAAGAGATTTTTGAGCAACCCGAATCGCTGCGTAACACCATGCGTGGACGACTTTCCGAAGACATGGCAACCTCCGTTTTCGGAGGCCTGAACCTAACGCCCCAAGACCTCTTGAAGGTTAAGCGAATCGTGTTCACGGCCTGCGGAACCAGTTGGCACTCGGCGATGGTTGGCGAGTATCTGATTGAAGAAATCGCTCAGATCCCTGTCGAGGTCGAGTACGCCAGTGAGCTCCGGTATCGAAATCCACCGCTGGACGAATCCACCTTGATTTTCGCCATCACTCAGTCGGGTGAAACCGCCGACACATTGGCGGCCCTGCGGGAAATGAAACGCAAAGGACATCCGACGATGGCGATCTGTAACGTGGTTGGCAGCAGCATCGCTCAAGAAGCCGATGGAGGAATCTACCTTCACGCGGGCCCAGAAATCGGTGTCGCCTCAACCAAGGCCTACACGTCGCAATGTTTGGCCCTGACGTTGCTGGCCCTCTATCTAGGCCGCCTGCGACACCTCAGCTACAACAAAGGTCGCAAGATGATCGATGCGATCAAGGAAGTTCCCGACCTGGTCGCCAAGGCTCTTGAAACCAACGATTCCGTTAAGAAAATTGCGGCCAAATATAAGGACTGCGACAACTTCCTGTACTTGGGACGGCACTACAACTTCCCCACAGCATTGGAAGGTGCGTTGAAGCTGAAGGAAATCAGCTACATCCACGCCGAGGGTTATCCTGCGGCCGAGATGAAGCACGGCCCGATCGCTTTGGTTGACGAGAAAACACCCAGCGTGTTTGTGATGCCTCACGGTTTCATCTACGAAAAGGTCATGTCCAACCTTGAGGAAATCAAAGCCCGTAAAGGCCCCGTCATCGCGATCGCGGCCGAGGGCGATACTCGGGTGGCGGAAGTCGCCGATGATGTGATCTACATTCCGCAAGCGGAAGAGTATTTGCAGCCCATCATTTCCGCGATTCCACTACAGCTGCTTTCCTATCACATTGCCGTGATGCGGAATTGCGACGTGGACAAGCCTCGAAATCTCGCCAAAAGCGTAACCGTCGAGTAGGCAGGCAAAAGTGGCATAGGCTCGCAACGAAACAACTTTTCAGCCTTTTGCAGGTCCTAAGCCCCGACAGGGGTGACAGCATGTAGCCACGGGTGTGAGCCCGTGGAAGTCAGTCTCATCACACCCAAGCCCCGATAGGGGTGACAGCAATCGCCCCTCGGAAGGCGGAATCGAACTTGCGGACGAATCCCCGCATTCCGACTGAAGCCGGTACAAACATGCGCTCAGCTTTCAATTAGAGAAGCTAACGCGACAATCGCGAAACAGGTGGCGATCACGGGATCGTCTTCCCGCATCAGTGCCGAGGGATTCACAAACGATCCATTTGGCGATTGTCGGCCAACGATGAACTCAACCAGCGCCTTTCGCTGGCCTTGAGTCCACTTTGAATTTTGATCGGTCAACTTCAACGCCGACCCAAAACTCTGACAGTAGTAAAACTGTAGCGAGCGCTGCCAGTGCTGCTGACTTTTGGAGGCGTCAAAACCCGGAACACCGCCGGCAAAAGGTCGCGCCAGCATCCACTTCATGGCTTCCTTAAACTGCGTGGATTTTTGCTTGCCCAGAAAATGCAGGCTTAGCAACCCATCGCAAGTCGCGGATCCGTAGGACACCGGTTCGCTATCCTTGTCGCGAGCCTTGTTCAGCGCCGATTTAGGCTGGGAAGAAAAACGAAGCCCGCCATCCTTTGATATTCCGCACAGCGTCTCCACCCAGACCGCAACATCGGCAAGGGCTCGGGTCAGCTGGGCTGCGGCTTCCTTTTCTAACGAGAACGTTGCTGCACCGGCGTCACCATCAGGCTTAGCATCCGCGCCTTCGTCCGCGCCTTTCTCCTGCACCGTTGCCAGCGGCGTCAACGCTTCGAGCACAAACCGCGTGACCGAGATATTGGGGCCTGACGTTTTCCCTGGCTTAATATCGGGGCCCAGCACGTCCCAGCCACCATGGTTGCGGTCGCTACGGTCAAACCCTCGTTTTTCGTTGACTTGGGAGCGAATCAAAAAGTTGGCCAGCTCCCGCACGAGCGCTTTGTCATCGCGCCCTAGTTTTTGCACGGCCGTCAGCAGCATCGCCGAACTGTAGACCGGATTGTCCAACGAGCCATCGGGATTGCCGACACGTTTTCGCTTCTGGATTCCGGGCTGCAGAAACGAAAACGCCTGTTGAATGTTTTCGCTGTGCTGTTGGCGAATGGCGACCGGTACATGCGAGAGCGCGTAAATGACCAGCGATGTCAGAGCCGCGCCCTGCTTCATCGCTCCATAGTGTTCGCTTTGCCACTGGCCCGATTCCCCCTGTTTGGAAATCAGCCAGACGATAGCGTTGCGGAGCGCCTTTTCAGGCTCGGCTGTGAGCATCGACAGAATCCATTCTACTTTTGTGAAATCGGAAGGTAGCGATTCGGTGCCGACAGGACCAAACATGCAGATGCCGTGCAAAACGTCCGGCTGGTGATGCAGTGGTGACCGGACCAACTACCATCTCCATTCTGAACATCAATAATTTTATCTCTGACCATCGGGAACCAGTTCTTCCAGTCTTCACCTTCCTTCTGCAACATGGTTTCGGTAATCAAATGGAAAGCAAGGAACTCTTCGCCGCCCGCTTGATTGAACGCCGTATTGTCTCGCTTGACCAGATCCACAACTTCCTTGAAAGCTTTTTTGGAAACGTCTTCCTTTTCCTTGCCCATGGCGTAGAGCACTCGAATGCCGGTCGCGTTTTTGTAAAGGTTGTGCATCCAGTGCTGGCGTTGGTTCAACTGGTTTCGCATCTGATCAAGAAGATGTTCGGCAGTCTTTTCTGGAGAGCCCCCGACTTTGAATCCGCCAAAGTCCGCCGAACGCAGACTCATCCAACCGACTACCGTTCCCAGTGTCGGTGCCCAGGACTCCTGCCCCCAATCTCCATTGGGACGTTGGGAGCCCACAACCGCCTTGGTCAATTTTGCAACCGATTGACGAACCCGTTCATGCACGCCAGTTTCGCCGGCGATCTGGCTGAGGAACAACAGAGCAAAAAAAGTGTGGGCTTGGGCGCCAATTTTGTTTTGCAGCTGGGTCCCTGTTTTGGACGTGATATTTCCTTGAGGCATCGAGTCCACGCAGCTAATCAGATAATTGACGATGCGACGAAGGTGCAACTTGTGCGGCCCCTGACTGGGAGTACTTCCATCGGCCAGCATCGCCAAACCGGTCATCGCAGAACAGCCGATGTCCTTGGGGTGGTTGATATCGACGCCGTGCCCCCCGCGCTGATCTTCGGTTCGTTTGAGCCAAGCAAGACCTTGCTTGATCGCCTTCCGCGACTCCTGAGTGGTTTCGATGAACGTGGCTGATTTGGCCGGCTTTTCATCAAAGAACTTCCACAGCGGATGGGTGGCAAAAAGAGAAAGAAAGGAGGTGGTAACTTCGCGGCGGCTAAACAACATCGAACCCAAACCTCTTTAGTAAGTCAGTCCATTCGCCCTGGCAACAAACCCAGTGACTGTTATGACGCAGAGTTGCATTATGCCGGATCGATCGATTAACGTCAATTTTTCGCTACCAAATCCGGTTGATCAATTGGGATAACCATGGATATCAGCGGCTCCTGGGCACATATCCCTGAAAAAATGCGGTCTGCCAGAATCTCACCTGAGACAACGGTTAGCCAAAACGTAGAGTTTAGAACACGTCAAAAATAACAAATCAAAGAATTCGACCCTCCCTACGTGATCCGAGTTCCTCACTCGAAATCGCAGCCCTCAATACAAAATAGGCAGCATGATATGAACAACAATTTGCGAAAAATCCTGATCGTGGACGACAACCCTTCGGTTCACGAAGACTACCGCAAGGTCCTGATGTCCGTCGCCAGAGAAACTGAACTGGACGACATGGAAACTTCACTGTTCGGCAAAACAAAACGCAATCCGAAACCGATCTGCAATTTTGAAATTGAGTCGGCCTATCAGGGCGAAGAAGGCCTCGAAAAGGTTCAGCTATCCATCGAGCAGAACTCGCGATATGCAGTCGCGTTTGTTGACATGAGAATGCCACCGGGCTGGGACGGCATTCGCACGGTTCAGGAGCTCTGGAACGTCGACCCCAACCTTCCGGTTGTGATTTGCACGGCCTACACCGATCACTCATGGGAAGAAATCACCGAAGAACTTCCCCGCAGCGA
This sequence comes from uncultured Pirellulaceae bacterium, assembly GCA_964510005.1. Classification (GTDB taxonomy): domain Bacteria; phylum Planctomycetota; class Planctomycetia; order Pirellulales; family Pirellulaceae; genus Mariniblastus. The sequence goes on along the minus strand of CAZDZX010000095.1, from coordinate 4,299 downwards.
ATTGCTGCTGATTTTGAAAAAGCCGTTTGACAGTATCGAACTGAAACAGATGGCGATGTCGAAATCTTTTCTACGAGAACTGGTCCAAAACTCGGGCGCGGCTCTGTAATCCAAATCCACGCGAGACAACTCGCGTGGACGATCAAATCGCCGCGAAACGTCTGCTCGAAGAAAGATTGATTACTTACTTCTTGAAGACTTCGCTAACGGTATTCTTGCTG
>CAZDZX010000095.1:0-3978 GCA_964510005.1 uncultured Pirellulaceae bacterium | reverse complement strand
GGCGCGCATTTCTTCCCCCAAGAACGCCATCTGGTTTTCGATCGAAGCAACTTTGCTGCCCCAACGAGCCTAATCGGCCAGATTTCCTTCGACGTGAATCGTTTGAGCACGATCAGGCCCCACCGAGATAAACTCGATCGGACGCCCAATCAGTTCTTGCAAACGCTTGCAGTAAGCGATCGCCTTCTCCGGAAGATCGCTCAGACTGCGAGCCCCCGTTACGTCCTGCTTCCAACCGGGAAGCGTCTCGTAAACGGGAGTCAATCGCTTCAGATCATCGGCGTGGGAAGGGAACCAGTCGACTTTCTTTCCATCCAGTTCATAGGATGTGCAAACCTGAATCTCGTCCAGTTCGCTCAGTACATCCAGCATCGTCAACGCCACTGACGTCACACCGCCCAGTCGAGCCGTGTAGTTCACCGCGACCGCATCGAACCAACCACAGCGCCGCGGTCGTCCGGTCGTCGTACCGTACTCATTGCCCATGTCGCGAATGTGCTGCCCCTGTTCGTTGTCCTGCTCGGTCGGGAAAGGACCGCCACCGACACGCGTCGCGTAGGTTTTGCAAACTCCAATGATTCGCGTGAGCCAGTTGGGAGGTGCGCCAGATCCAGACGAAATCCCTGTTCCCGAAGCACTACTGCTGGTCACAAACGGAAACGTTCCGTGATCGATATCCAACAGAGAACCTTGAGCACCTTCGAACAAAACATTTTGTTCTTCTTGGACCGCGTCGAGAACAATCCGGTTCGTATCGGTCACGTACTCTCGCAATCGATCCGCATAGCCCGAAAATTCTTTGATGATGGAATCCGCATCCAGTGAATCGATATCCTCAGCGCCGGTTGCCGACAGGACTTTTCGCTTCACGTCACAAATCATGCGGACTCGTTCGGGAAAATCATCGCGAATCAGATCGCCCATGCGAACGGCAAACGACCTGCCGATTTTGTCTGCGTAACAGGGACCGATCCCTCGCAGCGTGGTGCCGATATTGGCTTCGCCAGAAACCAGCCGATTCCACATCCGGTCTTCGAGCGTGTGCCACGGCATCACGACGTGGGCCCGAGAGCTGATTTTCATGCGGGAGGCGACATCGATCCCACGTTCAACCAGTGAGTCAATCTCTTGCAAAATGGTAGGAGGATTGATCACCACACCCGCTGAGATCAAATTCAGCACCCCAGCGTTGATGATTCCGCTAGGAATGTGGTGCAATTTGTAGACGTCGCTACCAATGACGACCGTATGACCAGCATTCGCTCCGCCCTGATATCGGACCACTAAATCCATGTCCCCAGTGAGAATATCGACCAGCTTTCCCTTGGCCTCATCGCCCCACTGCAGCCCTATTACGCAAGTACCCGACACAACGACTCCACGATAGATGATTATCCCGGAAAACCGTCATTACCAGTGTTCCGAAAATGCAAACTTGAAATCTTACGTTTCGACGTTAACAATGGTCAAGCGTCCGACGGGTTATTGTCGTTGGTTAAAGGAAATCTCTTGTTTTTCGTGATATTTTTTATGAACCGTCTTTCATTGCCATCGGTTTTTTTAATCGTTTCAGCGGTCTTAGCCGTTCTGCTGTGCCAGACCACGGTTCATGCCCAACGTAAAGCACGCGGGCAGAAGAAGCAGCTGGCGACGATCAGCGGCGTCATTGAGATCGACAAGCGTAAGGATTTCCGGATCACCTACGACGAAATCAAAACCGCCATCCGCCAGGAAGTCATTCCTCAGAAACTGCCATTGCCATCCCAGTGGTCCAAAATGGTCGAAGCCGATCGCAAGACATGGTTGGCCAAGTTCTACGAAAGCGACCGAGGCAAATCGTACCTCGAACGGCAAAAGAAAAAGTTCAGCGAAGCACCTGCCTTCGAAGTCAAATACAACAGCAAAGGTGACTTTGTGATCTACGACGTTCCACCGGGAACGTATGGTCTGCGGGGCCGCATCGACAAAGAGATCAAAGGCATCCTCTACGGCTTCGAAGTGTTTGCCAAAATCAAAGTCCTTGATGATGTTGACGAACTTCGGCTCGGACCCATTCCGATCGAAGTCACTCCGCTGTTCAAGTCCAACCAACCGGCGCCCGAACTGAGAGTCGCGGCCAACGATGGCAAGGAACTCAACTTCGATCTCAAAGCCTACAAAGATCATTATATCTTTTTGAACTTTCTCAACACCGCCGACATCGCACCCGGCTACCAAGAGCAGATTCAAAAGATGTACAAGTCTCTGGGCAAATCTCACAAGGTCAAATTGATCTCGATTGTTTTGGACGAAGACAAAGACAAAGCCATCAAATGGCTGATCGACAAAAAATACAGATACGGGAGCTATGGGTTCACCGAAGGCTGGGACCACGAAGTCACCCGCACCTATGGCGTTCGCTCCACCCCGTCGGGCTGGCTGATCAGCCCCGATGCGGACCGCAAGATCGCAATCAGCCAACATGAGTTCTTTCGGCTCGCACGAGCCAAAGAGTCGATCACGGAACTGGTTCGCGATCGCATCGAAGGCAAGGACACGCCAACCCCGGCAAAGAAAGAAGACGAACCCGTTGGCAAAGAAGAGTAGGGCTGAACAACGACTCGCTCGGCAGTCGCATGAATCTCGACGTCAAATAAATTCGGCGCGCTTGTTCGTGACACCGTTGCTGTGACCACGTGACTAAGCACAGGGTACCCCGATCACGTCGGATAGGCTGGACGTTCCACAGTTGTGAATTGCTATGAGCAGGCCAGTTCACGACCTAGCTGATGCCGCAAGACTTCAGAAAGCAGGAGAATACGGCTGCCAACGCCATCGAATTCTGAACCGCGGCCAGTCCAGCTACAAATGATTTACAGCCGCTCTTCGGCCAGTTTCGCACTGAAAAAAAGACCACAGGGCTTCGCACTCACTAAATCTATCGCAGGACGGCACCGCTTGAGACCGGGCCCGACTGCTTCATCGCTTGGCGAACCGTACCCAGATAGAGCTTGGGCTCCTGCTGAAATTTCTCGCGTGTGGCCGCAGATGAAAACAGAATCACGCGATGGTTGGGAGCTCGTCCCATAAAGACTCCGTTTTCAGCAATCCCGTCAACCAATTTGGCGTCATGGTGATAGAGCACTGGGTCGAAACCAGCCAACACCGGGCTAAGTCCGTCGGGATCCGATTTGAACTTATCCAGCTTTTCCTGACTGGCAAACAGGTACACCCGCTCGCGATGGACGATGCCAAACTCGCTATCGCCGTCCGCCCAACGACCTTCCTCAACCAACGTCACGGGGCACTTGCCGTACAGACAGAACTGACTGCGATCCAGCACCTCAGGCACATCGTTTGCGTCTTCGGTAACCACAGAATTACCATACAGCACCTCCTCTTCCAGCGGATCCAAAGCCAATGAAGGCTCCTCGATCGGCTCAGGTTGAACTTGGGCTCTAGAGCGATCCAAAATCAACGTCAAATCCGCCTTCGCAGCGGGAGGCTCAACAGCATCCAAAGGCAGTGACAAATCGCCTCTCGCATTCGCGGGAAGCTCCAAACTGACCAACGCCGACTCCAGCGACGCGACTTTGGCCGCCAACGCGGAAACGTCAACACTGGCGACTCGCACGGCATCGCTCGCCGGGTCCACGCTTGCCACTTGTGCTACTGGTGACGCTTCGGGAACGACGGGAGTGCGAATGGTGGCTTGGGGTGCCTGAGCAAAGGTTCCCTCGCGCTGCCGAATCGCTTCAAAATATCGATTGTTAACGATTCGCTTTGGCTCCACCCGACGCGCCGATCCCTGGGCTCCGGGCAGCGGTTGTTGCTGTTGTAAAAATTGTTGGCGCTCTCGGTCATCGTCGCGATAAGACAGCCCCTGTGGTGGCCCCGCTTGCGGCGCCGCAGCGACTTCGGAATTCGGTTGAATCGCCGGAGTGCGAGGAGCGACCCATGGATTGGAGTGAACTTGAGTATTCGAGGAAGATCCTTCCT
>CAZDZX010000094.1:12145-13910 GCA_964510005.1 uncultured Pirellulaceae bacterium | reverse complement strand
AGGGTTCAAGAACCTTGGGCTATTGATCTAACCTCGTTGAGGTTATGCGCCACTTTGCGGTTGAGGCTATGCGCCACTTTGTGGCTTCTGGCCTAAAGTAAGTGCCATTGAGCGTTAGCTTACGGTGGATGCGAATGTGTCTCGCAGTTCGTGAGCGAGTTCATCGTAGCGAGCGTGGAAAGTTCGCGTCAGCCACCACAGGTAGACGTTCAATCCTGCCGAGATCAGTAAGAGCAACAACGTCAGCCCTTGCACTCCGCTGGAACTGCCTCTTCGGTTTTCGGCACGCGGTTGTTCGCGATTATTGCGACGGTTGGGACCATCGGTCATGTTCAGAGTCTTGTCGACTGGCCCTGGTCCATCGAAGCGATAGCTGATCGGCACAACTTGAGAATCTTCTCCGCGGCGCTCACGAGGCTCTTCTCCGCGACGTTGATAAGTCTCCTCGCCGCGACGTTGTTGGTCGGCGACCAGATCCATTTGCTCCTGCCATTTCTTTCTCTCGCGAGCCATCTGGTATTCAAGATCATCTCTGATGTCTTCGATCTCATGTTTCAATCTGCGATTTTCATTGTGCAGGTCGGTGATGGCGGCCGTGGGTTGGACGACGGTCGCCGTGGGGAATAGCGGCGCTGTTGGTGAAACAGGGAAGGGCGATCTAGCGGTGTAGGTCGGAGGATAGGTCGGTTGCTCCCACAGGGAGCGGGTTTCCGTTCGCTCAGGGAAGGGTTGGCGGACACGGGCCAATTCCTGCTCCCGTTGGTGGGACCACTCTTGGAGATCGCGATTGCGTTCCTGCAGTCGCTGGTTTTCTTCCCAAAGTTCACGTTGCTGCTGTTCGGCGCTGCGACGATCAAAGTTTGTTTGAGTCGTGAAGTCACGATCGCGGTTGAAATCCGTTTGCGTTCGGCGATCGAAATCGTCAGTTCGTCGAGTCGTATCGCCAGCGAATCGTGTCGTATCTGTAGCAAATCGTGTTGGCTGGTTGGTTCGAACTTGTCGATCATTGTCAGAGACATTCCAGCGTGGATCGACTCGATCGCGATTAGTTGGACCGAATTGATCGAAGCTGGTCGTTTCGACTCGCTCGCGGTTGAATTGGGTTGGGGGTTGTGTGATCTGTGCTCGCGGCGCCGGAGCGGTCGCAGGCGGAGTCGCGGTGCGGATCACAATGTTTTTGACTTTGTCTTTCAGCTCGGGGGGGACTTCGTAGTGGAAGTAGTTCCGGTCGAGGTTCTTAATTTGAGTTTCTGTCAGATCAAAGAAGAGCGATTCACTGTCTCGGCTGCGTCCCGAAGCAGGAATGGTGACTTGTCGCGCACCAAATCGGGGTTCTCCGCCTTCACCAATGGAAACTTCAGCGACGGGGGCTTGGCTGCTGATCCGCCATGTGATTTGTCCGTTACGGAGCAGTTCATTCCGCTTTTCTACGGGGATTGGAACGTGGGCCGAAGTCGCAGAGCTTTGCGATGACGTTGACGAGGTGGATCGTGGGAAAGTGGTGGAGGATGTGGAGCTTGAGAAATGGTTGGTTCCCGTTTCGCCGGTTGCGGTTGTTGAGCGAGTCGGGACGCTGGGGCGACTGGTGCTGGGGAACAATGGGTTGGACGTTGTTGGCCGTTCTCCAGTGGCACGCCGACCTTCATCGGTTCGTCTCTCACCGGGCGCGAATGTCGTCCCTCTTGCTGGGCGACTGCCATCGGTCGAAAGGCGATTGTTAGATGGAGACGTTCTTTCATTTGGCCCAAACGTTCTTTCGTTAGGC
>CAZDZX010000094.1:0-12045 GCA_964510005.1 uncultured Pirellulaceae bacterium | reverse complement strand
GGCCCAAACGTTCTTTCGTTAGGCGCAAACGATCGTCCTTCGCTTCGACTATCGTCTGACGAAAGCTGCCGTTGTTCAAACGCAAACGGACTTGCCGTTGTCTGTCCAACGGACTGTCCGGTATCATCGGCTGTACGAAAATTGTTATCACTGGATTGAGCAGAGACCATCCCGGCCAATAACCCAACCAACAGAATTGCCATTGAATCCTTCATGGCGTTCTCCAAAGCACTTAAATTGCCAGCACGAGAATCTAGTCTTTTTTGCTGGTTTCGGGAAAGAGGGAAATTCATCCACAACATGCCAGCATTTTTAGGGTTTAGCTGAATATGAACCGATCTATCACGTTTGTTGTTCCGGCATTCAACGAGGAAGACTCCGTTGAAACGCTCCATAGCGAGATTTTGGACGTGTGTCAGGAACATGGATACGAATTCGAAATCATCTTTGTCGATGACGGATCCACCGATAAAACTTGGCCAAAATTGAAAAAATTGGCCGAATCTCACCCGGATACCCAAGCTCTGCGGTTTCGGCGGAACTTTGGCAAAGCCGCCGCGCTGCGAGCTGCGACTCAAGAAGCGACTCGCGAGCTGGTGATCACGATGGATGCCGACCTCCAAGACGATCCTGCCGAAGTTCCCAATTTAATAGCAGAATTGGACAACGGTTTTGATGTCGTCAGCGGCTGGAAAAAGGTCCGCAACGATCCGATCGGAAAGACGTTGCCTTCAAAAGTGTTCAACGCGATGGTCAGTTATCTGACGGGTGTTCGACTGCAGGATCACAATTGTGGCTTCAAGGTCTATCGCCGTGAAGTTTTCGATGAAGTTAAACTCTACGGAGAAATGCATCGCTTCGTTCCCGTGTTGGCCGCCTCGAGAGGTTTCCGCATCTCGCAAGTTGCTGTGAATCATCGGGCTCGCCAGTTTGGGGAATCGAAGTACGGCTGGAACAGGCTACCCAAGGGCTTTCTGGATCTGTTGACCGTTAGCTTTCTGACGGGATTCAACCAACGGCCTCAACACGTGTTGGGGTTTGCCGGACTAATCTCATTTTCGGCGGGTTTTCTGGGGCTGTTGTGGATGGCGATCTACTGGGTCCTGCGAATGTTATTTTTCCCCGAATGGTCCCCGGTCCACCAACGACCGGTGGTAATCTATTCCATGGGCGGATTGTTGCTGGGATCCCAATTGTTGTGCATGGGTTTTCTGGCAGAATTGATCGTTGCCCAAAACACGGAACGAAAACAACCTTACACCATCTCAGAACGTGCCAAGTAGCGTGGCATTGAAACTATGGCCAATGCCACCAACTCCTGCCCTACCGAACTGCCCGCATTTTGCCAGCAACGTCACTGGTCCATTTACTGGATCATCATTGTCTGTTCGCTGATCGTGGTTGGTGGCCGGGTGATGACGGTCCACAAACCGGGGGCCTCTGCAGAGACTGCGTTCCACAGTGCCAACGATCGCAGTCGCTGGGCTACGGTTCGCGCTCTCGTCGATGAAGGCACTTGGAAAATTGACAACGTGGTCGAGCGGGGCCAAGCGATCGAATGGCATACCATCGACAAGGTCCGGCACGTCGATGAAGCCGGTGAGATGCACAGCTTTTCCAGCAAGCCAACGCTGTATCCGGGCATGGTGGCGGGGGTCTACTGGGTGCTTAAGCGAGTCACCGGGTGGGAGATTTCTGAACGCACGTTACTGGTGCCCCGGGTGGTGTTGTTCTTTACCAACGTGCTGCCGTGGGGTTTGTATCTGTTCTTTTTGGCCAAACTGATTGATCGAGTGCCGGTGCGCGATTGGAGTCGCTATGTGGTGCTGGGAGTGGCCGGGTTCGGAACGTTTCTGTCGACCTACTGCGTGACGCTGAACAATCATTTGCCGGCGGCCATCAGCGTTGCGATCGCATCCTATTTTCTTTGTCGCATCTGGTGGAAACAGCGAGAGGACATTGCTTGCTTTTTCGCCTGCGGGCTGATGGCGGCTTTCGCGGCGTCCTGTGAGATTCCCGCGTTGTCCTTTTTTGCGGTCTGCGGCGCGAGCTGTCTGCTGCGTTCATTCAAGGGCGTGGCGTTGGGGTTTGTTCCCGGCGCCGCCATTGTTGCGGCTGGATTTTTCGGCACCAACTATCTGGCCCACGGTGAACTAAAACCGGCCTATGCTCATCGCAGCGACGGAGACGAAATCGCAAGCGTGTCGGGTGATTTTGAACAGGAACTCAACGATGGCAACTTGCCTGCGGCGATTGCTGCGACGGTTCCAGAGAAATTTCAGTTCAGTGTCCCGCAAGTGGGAGCCGGCGATTGGCCTTCGACTCCCGAATCGCTCAATCGGTGGGTCGTCAGCAATCGATTGAATGGCTGGCGATACGCAATCGTTCAGGAGAAAGGAGCTAACAACTACAGCGTTCGCAAGTGGGAGAACTGGTACGAATTTCCCCAAAGTTACTGGCTGAAGTCGCGATTCGAGAGGAAATCGGTGGTCGATCAAGGGCAACCCGATCAGCTGCTGTATTCGTTCCACCTGCTGTTCGGGCATCACGGAATATTTTCTCTGACGCCGGTGTGGATCCTGTCTTTTGCCGGCATGATTGGGCTGCTGTTGCAGAAGCGTTTGCCACTGCGTTGGTTTGCGATGTTTACGATCGCGATTACCGTGACGGTATTTTGTTTCTATGTCTTTCTGCGTCCGGCCATGGATCGGAATTACGGCGGAGTCACCAGCGGCTTGCGTTGGTTTTTCTGGTTAGCCCCGCTCTGGCTGGTGTGCATGTTGCCCATCGTGGAATGGCTGGGCAAGTCGCGAAACGGGCGCTGGCTCTGCATTTTCTTGTTGATCGTTAGCGGTCTATCGGCTTGCTATTCTTCGCAGAATCCATGGGTGCAACCGTGGCTTTATGAGATCTGGGATTGGGTTCCGGTGCCGCGATAGCCTGAGCGATCTGATGGCGTGTTAATGAAACTTAACAATCCATTGGACGTTTAACAGGCAGCCAGCTGGCATCGAAGTGTTCATGAAAACTTAATACGCCGCTGGTTATGTTTGTGCAATAATTTAGCCGCAAATGGATCGGAAGGGGGGCGGGACTAGCCTCCACTGAATTGGAAGAATTGTTCATCAAATCCTCTCGATTCGAGGGTCGACTTTTCCGAGTCAACTTACATACACTTCGATGACAACCATCGGCTAATTCAATCAAACTCCAAAGCGACCATGTACCCAATCGATTTCTCTGAAACACGAAAAAAGAACAACGTAGCTACGGCCTTCAAAGTGCCCGGTTACGTATGGGCGATCGTCCTTGTGCCGTTGGCACTAATAGGATTGTTCGTCTGCTACTTGGACTATTCAGCTGTTGCTCAAGCAGATGAAGTCATTGAGAAAATGGAAGTCGCCATGACCGGTGGCGGCAAACGAAAATCTGAGATCCGTATGATCGCTGGGATCTCACCGGATAAATCTGATCCACAAGGCCGTCAATTGCATGAGACTTATGTATTCAGACGAGTCATCCCTGTGCTTCCACCTCGCATCGCCACTGTCATCTCGAACAGTTCTGGACAGGTGATTGATGTGCTGGATACGGTCGAAACTCACGCCCGTGAAGCCGCTAAGTACAACTGATTCGTTTGCACCCAAACAATCGTCACAAGTTTAAAACGGTCGCCAATGTGGCGACCGTTTTTTATTTGCCCCGAGTTTGTAGCATCGGCTTGAACTGGATTTAGACGGATCCGTGCGAGGATTGCGACAACGAACTGAATGCCCAATTAGGGTATATTGGAATTTGGAACGGATTCGCTACATAGGATCCTTCAACACTTTGCACAACCAAGCCAAGCCGAGTCGAATTCGATGAAACGAAACCATTTTGTAGCGGTGATCCAATCTTTGACGCTGTTTTGCGTTGCTGCGATGAGCTGCAGCCAAGCATCGGCTCAGGACAATGTGCTGCCGGGGATCGCGGTCAAGGAATCGGAGATCCCCAGCTACACGGCGACCAAAGTTGCTAACGGTGTTGTCACCGTTGACGGCAAATTGGACGAATCCGTATGGAAGACTGCCACCACGAGTTCCGACTTCGTTGATTTGGTCTCTGGGAAATCGACGATCCATTCAACAAAATCTGCGATTCTGTGGGACGACAAAAATTTGTACTTCGCGTTTTGGGTGCAGGAACCGGATGTCCAAGCCAAATATAAAAAACGAGATTCGCCCATCTACTACGACAATGATATCGAGATTTTCATTGCCGCAAAAAACGCGTACTACGAATTTGAAATGAATGCTTTGGGGACGATCTACGAAGCGTTTGTAATGTGGGATGACAAATATGAGCAACTCAAGTTCGCTGACGAACCTTCCTTGGCGAAAACTCATAAACAAGCCCAGCCCTTTAATGGTGTTGGTTACAAGACGCACCCGCGCGGGAAAAGAACGATTGCCTTGGCTTACGATTTTCCAAAATTGAAGTCGGCTGTTTTCGTCGACGGCACTCTCAACGAATCGAAGGACCGCGATCGCGGCTGGACGGCCGAGATCGCGCTGCCGTGGGCTGGCATGAAGGAGCTGTTAAAGGGTGACGCGCGATCCTGCCCGCCTACCGAAAATGATGTTTGGCGAATCAACTTGTTTCGCTTCAACCAGTACAAAGAAGCGGCTCCTGCGGTCGATTCCAGTGGCTGGGCTTGGAATCGCCACAGTGTGTGGGATTCTCACGTGCCCGAGTGTTTCCCGAAGATCAAGTTCGGGCCGATCAGAGCGGTCAAAGCCGAACCCGGCAAGTGAACGTGAAGTTGCGTTATCAGTCGCGACAGGATGTTTGTAGTACCGCCTTCCACGTGAAGGCGGTGCTACGAACTTGTTGCTGCACTACTTGCGTTTGCTTTTCTTCGCCTCAATTTGTGGCGAATTGGGTAGACGGAGGTCTTGTGCCAGTTTGGAATTGACGGACTCGTGACGAAAGACAATCCGATTCAATTTATATTTCTGCGAACGGCCGGAAACGACCAGCTTGTAGGTGGAGCCCGCTTTGAAGCGATACAGCGCCACTCGCTTGTTTTTGTGCCCTCCAAGATCCAGGCGGTTTCCGGTGGCCCACGTAAACGAGTTGTCGTCGCCACCAAAAAACTTCGTATCCTTCTGCAGCGTTTCTAATGGCGCGTGGTCGCCTTGAGATTTGCCGACTTTCGGTCCCGCTTCGAAATCACCTTCCACCCGGATGTAGCAATCGTTGGCGACGTCCTTGCGACCGTCGACTGTTTCCCGGGCGCAGTGCAGGTGGATGTAATAGAAACCCGCATTGTTAATCTTAAATGTGTACTCAAGCGGAGAACGTGGCGGACCCGAGGAAGTTTTGTTGCCCGTGAATTCGAGATAGCCCGGTCCCGTATAGGGGCTCTTGAGGCGGTCTGTTTTTTTGACCCACTGGTCCAGATCCGATGCAGTCTCCTCTGCCTCCAAGATAACCAAGCCATTTTTTTCAACGGCGTAGCTTGTTGCCGCGGGCTTTTCGGATTTCTCAGAAGCATCGAACTTCAACTTCTCAAGGACCGGTTTGTACTCTTTCCAGCCGGCGTTTTCATTGCCGCCGTCTTGGCCGCCGGTGATGACCCACCAGAGCATGCCGGAATCGGAAGTGTCGTAAGTTGATTTGGCATTTCGGCTGTGCAACCACTGCAGGTTCGGGTTGTCAGAATCCCGCATCCAGTACACGTTCTTCTTGTTGGTGTTCCAATCGGTTTTATTCTGGTTCTTGATTCGGATGGTGACGACCCCCAAAGCGTCAATGTCGTCCCAGGTGTGTGTCATCTTCGGTGGCGAGACATGGGTTTCGTTAAACGGTGAAGAGTGCGAGATGCAGTAGATGAATTTTCGCTTCGCGGGGTCTACGGCATTGATGCACTGCCATGGAACTTCCATCGGGCCGCCGATGCAGAACCACAGCGGATCGTCCGCCTTGGACTTTTCGGCTTCCGTTTTGAACGTTTTGATTGCCTCGTCCAGTTGTTCTTGGCAGTCAAATATCTTTGCTGGATCGATGTTAAATCGTTTGGCGCCTTCGTTGACGCTTTCCAGCATCTCCTTGTATTGCCGTTTTTTGTTTTTGAGATGGCAGGAGTGATCGAAGTAAACCAGTTTGTCGTTCAAGCCGGTGGCTTGGATGAGTGCGAGGTTCATCGCCGCGGCGACATAATCGTCCTTGTCATAGTTGTTGCCATCATGAGAGATAGCGATGCGTCCCTTCGAAAAATTGATCGTGTCGTCACCGTGAGCGGTTGTCGATTCGCTGAACAAACAGCATGCCAGTAGTGCGATCAGAGTAAATTTTAATGTCTGCATGATTTGAATCCATGGAAGAGTCAAAGGATGGCTTTCAATTCTCTTATTTTGTCATCTCGATTTCAACGAGCTGCGTTTTCGATTTGTTAGTCGTGAATTGATGAGTTTTAATCGTGTCGCCCGCACCCAGCCGGATCTCGTATTTGGTGTTCTGTTTCAACGTCGTTTCGAACATGTCGTTCATGTCGGCCTCGTTTCCGGTCGATTTTCCTTTTCCTAAACTGGATTGATCCTCAGCCAATCGCACCTCGATAGGCACAACGACTCTGGCGGTTTTGTCGGCGTTCCAAACTCGGACTCGGACGACGATGTCATCTTTGTTGGCTTTTGTTTTGGGTTCGTCGAGTTTCTTGTTGGCGGTGTATCGGTCGGTAACGTTGATCGCAAAAACGGGGTTTCTCCAATCGAGCGACCAACCGGGAAACGTTGTTTTCGTTTTGGCAAAGCTGGTCGCGTAGATCGAATGCTGTTTGCTGGATTTGTCGGCGAGGGACGCGGATTTGGTGAACCAAGCCCGGTCCAAGCCGTCGGCGTTGTATTCGGCGGCCCCAGTGAAGTGCCAATCGCCATCGGACCAAATCTCAACCCAAGTGTGGTTGCCGCGTTTGTCGGTCCAGCTGGGGATCCCGACCAAGCGGGCCGGAACGTTGACGCTGCGGCAGGCATCGATCAGCAAAATCGAAAGCCCGGTGCAAGAGGCGAGTCCTTGCTCGATACTCTCTGACGGCGACTGGTCGGCCCTTTTTCGTTTCGTCGAATATTTGACTTTGACGATTTTGAACAGTTGTTGGTTGATCGCCTGAGCGGCTTGTTCTGTCGTTTTGCAATCCTTTACGATTGGCTGGCAAATCTCTAATAGCTCCGCTCGCCATGACTCACGTTTCTCATTGATGTTGGCATAGGGCAGCACGTTGTTAAGAAACATGGCTTCGGAGATCTGGTCCTCCCAAGGGAAGGATTCGCGAGCTTCGTAAGCCAGTCGGACTTCTTTCAGAATGTAGTCGGCGGAGAGGGTCTTGAGGTCCGCGCGGCCCATGTTGCTAATCAGGAAGAAGACGGCTTTGCGATGTTCTTCGGGGGCGGTGCGAAGTGCCTTTTCGAGTTCGGATCGATTTCCCGCCGCTAGTTTTAGCCGATACTCTAGCTTGGCGATTTGAGGTGATTGAGAAGTTGCTGTTGCGGCCGCTGGTTGCGCGGACTTTTGAGGTGCAGTTTCCTGGGGGCAGCTGGATGCCGTGGAGATCCACACGAAGCTGAACAAAATGAAATGGGCAACAGTAAACAGTTTCATCGCAAACTAACCTTTCACGGGTACAGGGAAATTCCAGCACTAAGTATAGCTAATTGCGCCGTTATTTAGCCGGCTGAATCGAGCTTTTTGGCAGGGTGTTCGTTGCGCGCTAAGGTGGCATAGGCCTCCAGCCCGTGATTGAGCACGTAAAGCCCCGATAGGGGCGGCAGCATGTAGCCACGGGTGTCAGCCCGTGGAAGTCGGTCTCATGACACACAAAGCCCCGATAGGGGCGACAGCAATTTGCGCTCAGCCTGTCGTCCCTTTCGGGACTGTGTGGATGGGGGAGAATCGGTGACTAAAACCCGAACCAACCTTTTTTGTCGTCGCCGTGACGATTCAGATTCAGTTTCTCGCGGATGTCATCTTTGAGGTGATCCAGCACCGATGCGCGGTCGGTGGAATCGAGGATCTCGGCCACAATCGATTTGGGAGAGTTCTCGCCCCAAGAACCGCCTTGCTCGAAATAACGCTTGGCCGCTTGCCCGATCACGTAAGACGTGAAACCCGCCGCGGCGCCTTGAGGGATCAAAGTCAAAACCGTGCCAAACCCGGCCGTCAACGCTTTGAACATACTGGAACCGTAGCTGGTCAGTTCTCCCAGTGCATAGACTCCACCAGCGGCCGCAATTGATTTCGCAAGGCCGCGGGCTTGAGACATCGTAAAATCGATGCCGTAGACTTTCGAAAGCGTGACCAGCATGATGGCGTCGGTCGTCAGCCCGCCAACGATGTCCAGAAAGGGAATCGGATTGGAGGCCACCACTACGGCCTTGGTCGCGGCCATCCCCCAGATGACTTTGTCGGCCGATGAATTCCGCATCTCAATTCGCATTGCGGCAATACGATCTGATTTGTCGGCGGCGTACATCGCGGCATTGAGCGCGACCAGGCCCAGCCCTTCTTTCTCAAGCGTTTCCAGAATGAGCGATTTAAGTTCGCCGACGTTCGCTTCCGGCTCGCGCCATTCCGTTTTGGTACTGCCGTCGGGTTGCTCGATAACGTATTCGACGGATCGTGGGTCGGCTGCGGTTTTCACAAAATGATGAGCCGGCACGAGGCCTTTGAGACGGCCTTTGAGCAGGTCGGTGACCTTTTTCAGATCATCGTCGTCGTACAGGTCGGTTTTGTTGAACACTAAGATCATAGGTTTCTGGACGGCGGCCAGTTCAACCAGTGCTGCGAATTCGGTTTCGTTCAAATCCGAATCGGTGACAAACAGAATCAGATCGGCTCGCCTTGCGGTGGTTTCGGCCAGTTCGGCGCGATCCTGTCCACTGACTTCGTTGATGCCAGGCGTGTCGATCAGCACAATCTCTGAGGACTCCAAACCGGGAACGCGATACCCTGAACCTTCCCAAGCCGTGCCCCAAATTTCTTTCGTCCAGCCACCACGTACGTCGACGCTGGCGATATCGTTTCCGATCAGTGCGTTGATCATGGCGGATTTGCCGGTACTGATTTCACCAAAGATCACGATCTCGACGCGACCGGTGGTGACTTTCTCGAACATCTCGGTCAGCCCAGAAAGCTCGTTCTGTAGCTTTTCTTTTTCTTGGTCGGAACAGCCGTGCAGTTTGGCCAGCGTCATTTCGATCGAAGAAACGGCTTCCCGATAGTTGGGGTCGTTGACCGAGAGCCCTTCCGCAGAACGCCCATTGCCTGTCGAGGCGGAAGTTCCTTGAGTCGTCTGGCGAGCTTCGTCGTTTTGTGATTTTTCTGTGGTGTTCATCTTATTTTATATCTTGGACCAACGTTGCCTATTCATCGTCAGACAGTTTTGACCGAGCCGATTGCAGGAACTTGCGCAGTTCATCGGCGGCGGTGACTTTCTCCCAGTGGCGTCGAGCCAAACCGGACAAGCCACCTTCTGGAGTTTGCATTTCGTTACGGAAGTAATCAATGAAAACACTTCCAATCCATTTGGTGACCAACGCCTGGATGGCTCCCTGCATGACACCGCCCGCAAACGAGCCGGCGAAGGGAACCGATTTGACCAACGAAGCGGCGACGCTACTGATCGCGACGGCGGCTCCTTGAGCCCCCAGAAAGCCGATCAGGTTTTTACCCATTTCAGCGATCCAAGTCCGCGCCATGTCGAGGTCTACTTTTTGATTGTAGACGTCGGCAAGATCCAGAATCATCTTGGTCGAAATCGCACTGCCGGCGATCAGGTCGACAAACGGAAAGGGATTCACGGCGGCGACACCACCGGCTCCCCACATGTATTTTTCGACAATGTCCCAAGCCTTTTCGTCGACTTGTCGCTGCACGCGATCGCGAGCTTTTTCGACCAAGCCGCGGGACTGCAGCAGCACGTTGGCCATCAGCAGTTCTTTGCCGTCCTTGCGAACGATGTCGACCATGCGGTTGGCCAGCGGGGCGATGTCGGGCTCTTCGGTTACGGTTTCCTTTTTGGTCGTGCCATCAGCCATCACGCGATGCCGAGTGCGGGATGACTCTTGGGCCTGAATGGCAATCACGTCATCGTCTTCGACAAAGTCGGCGGTCTGCTGTCGGATCTGGTCTTTGAGTTTTTCGCGGTTCTCGTCGCTGTACCAGTCGGCCTTGTTCAGGCAAATGATGACGCGTTTTTCCATTTTGCCTAACTGGTCCAGCAAGTCGTGTTCGCTCTGACGCAGCGGGCCATCGACCACAACCAATACAAGGTCGGCGTCTTTAGCCGATTCGGCAGCGATCGCAACGTGATCGGCGCCATCGACTTCGCCGATACCGGGCGTGTCGACCAAAGTTACTTTATCGTTGGTGGGCCATGGGATCGTGTTTCGATTGACGGTGGTTCCGCCGCGAATATCAGTCACGAAAACTTCTTGGCCGGCCAGCAGATTCAGCACCGATGATTTACCGCTGGAGATGGTTCCAAAGGCGACGATTTCTAGCGTTTGGTTTTTTCGTTTGTATTCGATTTCCTTGACCAGCGGATCCAGCTGCGCGGTCAGTTCTGGATTGTCACCAGCGCGATCTCGCAAGTCATCGATTTGGCGAAGATTTTCATCGATCTCAAATTCTTTTTGGCTACTGGAGAGATCGCTGGGGTTGAGGTTCCGCCGCTCGCGTTTGAGCTTTTTAGCGAGGGATGCTCCGTAGAGCTTCCAGACGGTCCAGCCGATACTGCCCAGCAACAAGATCGCACCGATCGAGATGGCGATGATGTAGGCCAATCCAAACGGCGTTCCCAACGCATTGATGGCTTGGTAGTTGCTGATCATCCAACCGGGGACAACAATCAATGCCAAACCAATGCACGCCGCGGCGACGATGAACATTAAACCGGAAAAGGTTTTGCCTGTTTTCATGGGGATGCTGAAATGCTGAAATAGACTCAGGAAGCCCGGTGGGGCCGGGGCCGGGGATACATTATTCCATCGACAATTTGGCTTGTCGGTTGCGGCTTCGACTTTCGCAACACAACGAATATAGGACGATTCATGCCCTCCGTTCCGATATTTCGGATTGGTTCGCAAATGTGGTCACGAAAGCACCAATTCTACCGGGCAATGGTCCGATCCCATGACCTCGGTACGAATGCTGGCAGACACGACATTTGGGTGAAACTTCTCGGCGACCCAGAAATAGTCCAGCCGCCAGCCGATATTTCGCTCCCTCGCATTGGTCCGCATGGTCCACCACGAGTAGTGTTCGGGTCCGTCTTCGAATTCGCGGAACGAATCCACGAAACCGGCGCTCACCATGCGATCGAGTCCCTCACGTTCCTCGATCGAAAATCCGGCGTTGCGTTTGTTGCTTTTGGGATTGGCCAAATCGATTTCCGTGTGGGCGCAATTGAGGTCCCCACAAAAGATCACCGGTTTGCGTTTGTTCAGTTTGGAAACGTACGCGAGGAAGGCTTCGTCCCACTGTTGGCGATACTCCAATCGTTTCAGCCCGCGCTGTGAGTTGGGTGTGTAGACGTTTACCAAATGGAAGTCATCAAAGGTGGCGGTGATGACGCGGCCTTCTTGATCGTGTTCTTCGATGCCGATTCCGGTGGTGACTTTTTTGGCGGGGGTTCGCGTCCAGATCGCCGTGCCGCTGTAACCTTTTTTGACAGCGCTGCAAAAATGTGTTTCGTATCCAAGGTCATGCGCCCAATCCAACGAGAGCTGTCCTTCGTGGGCTTTGGTTTCTTGGATGCAGAGCACGTCGGGTAGGTCTTCTTCCAAGAATTGGTCAAAGCCTTTTTTGATACAGGCGCGGATGCCGTTGACGTTAAAAGAGAGGAGTCTCATGAAGTTCAGTCGCGTGAGCCGGAAAGCAAACCATTTTAAACGGTTTTGGTTTCCAGAGAACACCCGTGGGTGGCATCAGCTTCCAGCGCTTCGGGCCCAAATTTGAGAAACCTTCACCTTGCCTTGGGGTTCCGACCGAAGCCGAGCCACAACA
>CAZDZX010000093.1:5667-14188 GCA_964510005.1 uncultured Pirellulaceae bacterium | reverse complement strand
GATTGGCTATGAAGTTGGAAGAACAGCTGCGCATGAAGATTAGGAGGGTGGGCACTCTTGCAATACCGAGAAGGCCTATGTTCAGAACTACCGCAAGTTTTTAGCCTTTATCAAAGATGAGCATGGCGAGTGCCGTCATCCAAACCACTGTCAATAATATCCAAAAAACAATCTCAATTCCATTGACACGATGACTCAGGCGTCTTCGGATCAACGTCCTGTTATCGTGCGTTGTCTGCACTTTTAGCCAGCAAGATAAAGTGTCGCAGAAATACAATGCCGATTGCAACAACGAACAGGCCAGGAATCAACCGAATCGGAGCCAAAAACTCACCACTACTCAACTGGAAATTGAAGGAAGTCGAAACAAGACCGAGCATGAAGCCGAAGCAAAGCCAGCCAGAATGTTTCATTCACCATTTCCTTGAGTTAGATCATGTTGCCTATCTCGTTCGAATAGCTATTCGGTCGAAATGACACGATCTTAGAAAAGCCTATATCCAGATTTGCTGAAAATTGAACCTAGGTTTCGAGCACGATAACGGCAACGTTCACCGGGCCGCGGCGAACATCATTGTTTCCAAAAGCCGCGCGGCCCGCGGCTTATGGTCATCCTGCGTCGCGATGGGTTGTCTGCTGCGGGAGCTGTAACGAAGCTCAGAGCAAGCAAACAACAGTCTAAATCTGACGCAGCGAAATTGCAAATTCTGTGACTAAGCTGTTTGTAAGTGGCAAACGTTTTGCGGCTTGTCAAATGCTTGTCGGGACGCTGACGAATCCCGCGGTGGCGGCGACTACGGAAGCGGTAGCGGCAGTTCAGCGAATTTGAGCGGTTGGACTTCGCACCTGCGGTTCGCTATCCGTCTCGATCGACTACCTTCGAAAGGTCGAATTGGCGGCTCGTCCGGTAGAACCCGCCCGCCGACTTGGTTTCGCCTGCTGTTGCTGAGGCTGGGGCTCAAGCGTGGTCTGAAGCGGTGCCTGCAGTTGTGGTTCGATCGTTGTCGAGACTTCTGCCGGGCTGACGATTGGAATCGGGCTGTCGGAGAATGGAATCGCGAGAGAAACTCCACACCAGCCATCGGATAGCGAAAGGCGATCGATGGCGAAATCCAAATGAGAGGTCTGCTTTTTGACAACCGGTGGCAGGACTTCGAAGGAATACTTTTCCTCGAGCAACTTGTTGAACATCAGCACGACTAGAGACGTTTCTCCGAACCCGAGTTTCTTGCCTCTGAGGTTTTTGCCTTTGATGTCCAAGGGCGATTGCACTTCCAGATGCAGTTGAGTGCCGGTGTGTTGAGGCAGCAGATTCACTTTCACGATCACGTTTTTCAACGCATTGGTGCTGCCAATTTTCAGCCGGCTGAATTTAAATTGCAGGGCCACCATTCCGTCTTTGAAATCGATACGAATTGGATCGTATTTGGCAAACGTTAGTTCGGCTTCGTCGCCGGTGTACTCCGATGTGCCTGTAAATCCGGTGACTTTGCTGAGGTGTTCGTTGAGTGTGGTGGGTGTGAACTTTTTGCCGTTGAGCCCAACTCGACTGAGCAGGTTGTTAAAGGCTGATTGATGCAGTTGGACGGTCAGCAGGTCCGATTCATAGTCCGCGGGACGTGGCTGATGAGCCGCCAGTTGATCTCGACCGGCAAGGCGGTATCGTCCCACGATGCGTTGGTCGGTGGTGCTGGTCTGCAGTGTTTCGGGTTCCAGTTCGACGCTGGTGAGCGGATCCAATACAAATCGCTGAAGCGAATCTCGGAACTGTTGCAGTTGTTGAGTCACCTGCTGTTCTACACGCTCGCGAGCGTCGTTTTCGATTCGACGGCGAGTCAGCGATTCGGCTTTCGGTGTTTCTTCTTCGACTTTGTTGCGAGCGATTCGGGTGGCCACCCAACCGAGGACGGGGACGCGGTCTAGGTTGCCACGCAAGCCTACCAAGCGTTGCGTCGCGTTGGCGGTTACCTGAGGAGATTCAGAGATCACGCCCGTTCGATTGAAAGCCAGTCGCTTGAAGACCTGAAAGTTGGCCAAGCCTTGATTCTGGATTAGAAACCCGCTTCGTTTGGCAACCGTATCGGAGGTCACCTGTCCTGATGTTTCCAGCTGCAATTCGATTTCATCAGGGTTGGGAATCAGAGCGATGCGCAGTTGATTACTAATATGGTTCTGTCCCGAAACCTCAGCTCCCAGCAGACGCTCGGAGATCGGCTCGGTAGTGCTGGGCAGCGGTGGCAGCATCCGGTTGATCAAACGTTGATTGATCGCAATCCGCACGTTGGCGTTGCGATAGTGCGAATCGATCAGCCCCGCCAATTCTCCGGCGACCGGATCGTCGGACCACAGCAGATTTTGGTACTGCGTGTTGAGTTTGTCCGAGTAGACCGACGAGTCCTTCCACTGAATTTTCTCCATCATCAACAGCAGTTCGCGATGATCGACTTGTTCAGAGGCTGCATCTCGGATGACCTGCATGGTCCCATCGAGAGGGAGTGTGTCGAGCCAGAGCCGTTGTTCTTGGCTGAGCGATGCCGAATGATACCGCGCCAAGAACTTGCGAGCAGCATCGCGCTGCTGTTTGGGGTTGGGCGATACCGATTGAAAGCTCTTTTCCAAATTGCTCAGTTGGAGGTATTCCCGCCACTGATCATCCACCAAACCTTCAAACGAGAGTCTGCTGTAACTCACAGGGATGACTTGCGGTTTGACTGCGGGCGTGAGATCCGTGTTGGCTGCATGGAGAACAACCGTTCGCCAGATGACGGCTCGGCGAGCCAATCGGTATTGAAAACGCTGCAACTGACTGATCAGCTCCACGCTTTCTGCGGACAGCATGCCGGCGTTTTGATCGCTGACGGTGTTTACAAGACCGTGGACTTCGATGGCTTTCTGTTCCAGCAGTCCAATCGCTTGCAGGACTTGCGGATCGGTGACAGAATTTTTTTTGCAGATGAATCCGAAAATCTGCTCCAGCTCTTCGGCCCACTGGGCTGTTGCTGGATACTGACGGAAACCCTTTAGCTCTTTAATAACTTGGGTTGGCGATGGCCACTCGATAACCTTGTTGGAAGGTATCGGTTGTGCGGGTTGGGTTTTCTGGGGGCGCAGAATCTGCCCATGAGTGGTCGACAGAAACCCGACCCCCAATAAACAGGCGAAGAAAATCCGAATAGATAAAATCGTGGCGTATCGCAGTTGCATACGGGTTTCATCGGAGACCTGTCCAGTAAAGTCGAGTGCCAATTGATAATGAAAGCATGAAAACTGCTAGCCAGATGTGGAACTGCGCCGAGATTGCGGGCTGTGGCAGGTTGGGCAAAATGAAATGGGTAGTTCGAGGGATTCGCGTTGTCACAGCGAGCATGCCAGCAAAGGCGCGCAGCAAGCCCCCATGCAAATTCTAACTGGCAGTCGATTCGGTTTTTCTTCCCACTGAGATCAGAGCGGGGGAGTACTTGCGGGTCTCCCACTGCAGAGACTGGGGCAATTGTTTTGGATCAAACCTTTCGTCTGACTCCACAACAAAGAGACTGCCATCGGGAGCGACTGATACGAGGCTGTCCAGCATGGTCAGTAGGTCGTTTTGTCGATCGACATACAGAGCGTAAGGCGGGCAGCAGAAAACCAGCCACGGCTCTGTCGGCAAAGAGCCAGCTTTGAGGAACTTGCGGACCCAGAAGAACGTATCCGAGGCCTCCACTGTGACATCCATTTCGGGATCGAGTAGCTGAACATTCTGGTTAATGATCCGTACGGTGGGAAAGTGGCGTTCGATTAGGAAGGCTCGGGAGGCCCCGCGGCTCATGGCTTCTAGGCCGATGGCTCCGGTTCCGGCAAACAGGTCAAACACCACGCGATCGGGAGCGTATCCACCGACGAGGTTAAAACAGGCTTCTCGGGTGGTTTCGGTCATCGGTCGGGTGACCGGGTCACCGGAGTATTCGATCTGGCGACCACGGAATTTGCCGCCGATGATGCGCAGCTTTCCCGTATCAGCGGAAGGGCGCTGATTTTTCCAATCTTTAAGGTTTCTGCCGCGAGTAATCTTGGCCATCGAAGGCAACCTGCTTCTTACGAGGAGTGATTTCCCATGATAGTATTTGAATGAGATTTTGGTGTTTTCATTACCCATTATGCATAAGATTTTTCGAAAGATGTTCCCTCAGAAAATTCTCTTCGTTGTGATGCTTCAGATTGCGGTGACGGCTCTGTCAGGGCTGGTCAGTCCTGCCGTCGGATTCGGCCAACAGGCTGGCTCTGCCGCACCTGCGGAGCTAAAGCAGGCTTACGAGGAGTCGGTTTCGACGGGGCGTGCCATGGTCCAGAAGTGTCAGAATTTGCAGACTCAGATGATGCACAATGGCTACGAGGAATCGGGCGAGTGGCAAGAGCAGTTGGAAGAAGCCGCGGGCGAGCTTGCGGCGCATTCGAAAAACATACGCCAGACAGCCATCGATTACTTTCTGGTGAATGAGAAACCGGATGTCGAGCTGCTGAACGTGATTCGCTTGTCGATCAAAGGTCTGTTGGAGGAAAAGCAGTATGAGCTTGTCCGCACGCTCCTGCAACGCGTGGAAAAGTTCGTGCCCGAAGATGTCTACGCTCAGGCCCAGTTGGCACTGGTTTCGACACGCTTGAACGACTTCGAGCGGGGGATCAAGTTCTTGCAGAGGCCTGATGCGCAGTCCGCTCTTGAGACGATCGAAGGCAAGCTCGACAAAGGGCTATTGTTCTCCTCGTCTTATTTGCAGGAAAAATGGAAACGAGAGCTTGGCTTGCGGCAGAAAGACGCCAACGCCAACCTGCCCCGAGTCAAGCTTGAGCTTCCCACCGGCGAGGTCACGATTGAGCTTTTCGAAGACGAAGCTCCGATCGCCGTCGCGAACTTTTTACACCGGGTGGAATCCGGTTTTTACGATCAGACAAAGTTTCACTCCGTGGTTGATGGCCAGATGGCTCGCGGGGGAATCTTGGGGTCGTCGGCCGGAGAAAATTTCGACTACGCCATTGCCGACGAGATGACCCTGCCGGACGCCCGTCATCATTTTCGGGGCACGATTTCAATGTTCAACTACAGCCATCGCGAATCCGGGGAAGTGTTGAAAGATTCGGCTCATGCTGAGTTTTTCATTTTGACGTCACCACTGCCTGTTTTGGATTGGGACGGTACTGAAGAAGATCAGGCCCGTTACACCGTCTTTGGTCGGGTCTTGGAGGGAATCGAGGCTGTGGACCGACTCCAATCGACGCATCGATATGACAACGAAGAGGAGAAAGAGGTCCAAATCGAAGGTGTCACCTCCTTGGATGCACTCCGCAGAGCCAAGGTAATCCGCAAAAAAGATCACCAATACCAGTTCGAGAGAATTGAAAAACGCTGATCCTGAATTTAGGCTCTTTTCCATTCCTGATGGACGGCGATAAAATATCAGTTCCGACCTTGATATCAGGATTGTTCCTTCACCAACTCGAAAAGTACTAAGGCACACAGATGAATTCCAGATTTTTAGTTGCATTGCTGGCTCTGTTCTTAGTCACACCAGAAGCGTTCGCGCAATCGTCCTCACAGGGCTCCCAATCCCGAGGATCCGGAAAAAGCTACAGAGCGGTTCCTGGCGCTGGCGCCGGTGCTCGAGGTTCAGCCCCCAAATTCAAGGCCACGCCTAGCGGTTCCTCAGGACGCTCGTCAGGTCGGTCCTCCGGTTCGAGTTCTTCGCCCTCCTCTCAAATAACGCCAGTCGCGCCACAAGAAGTTGTCCGCACGCCCGAAATTATTGCCTTCGAACAGTTGCGTGAGGAGATCCAGCAAAACCGCAGCAAGATTGATCAGCTTATGCGGAACATGCCAATCGGCTTTCCCGAACAACGAAAAAAAGCCAAAGACCTGATCGAAGTTTTGAAGAAAGCGAACGAGGAAAAGGAAGCCGCATTTAAAGGCAAAGCCATGGCAGCTTTCGTTTCCAGCCCGTCGCCCGATCCGATCAGCACTCAGGTGATGCTGCAAGAACTGCGAAGTCATCTTCCCGGCGCGCCGGGATTTAATCCCGATATCGCACTTGAGATTGTCAGAGTCTTGCAGACGAAGCAGGCCTTTGCATCCAATCCTTTTGTGTTGCGGTTGGCGTTCGACATGAACTTTGCCACCGAGAACTTCGAAGACGCCGACAAAGCCATGGTCAAGCTGGAAGGTTTTGCAGATAACCTGACGCCGGACGAAAGATTGAATCTACAAGACGACCGTGACAGTCTGGACGATACGCGAAAGAAGTTCCAACGCGAGATCAAGATCCGCAGACTCGAAGCCAGTACCAATGACCTGCCCCGAGTTCTCTTGAAGACAACCGAAGGCGATATCGTTGTGGAACTGTTTGAGAATCATGCTCCCAACACGGTTGCGAACTTTATCCAGTTGGTGACCAAGAAATATTACGACGGCAAAACCTTCTATCTGTCACGCCCTGGGGCCTACTCGGTCACCGGCAGTCCCACCAATGACAGTAAAGGCAACGCGGGTTACTACATCAAATGTGAGTGCTACAACCAAGAAATTCGACATCACTTTCGTGGCACCCTCACGATGCTGGTCGACAAAGAGACTCGGGATAAAGGTAGCGCTCAGTTTTTGATCACGCATCAACCCCCCAAAAACCGGAATTACGACGGGACTTACACCGCCTTTGGGCGAGTCCTCGATGGCATGGATGTTCTGCTGAAACTGAAACAAGCGGACCCCAAAAGGCCTGGAGTCGGACTAGGCATTTCTGGGATCATCCATGCGGAAGTCATTCGCTCTCGATCTCATGACTACTCTCCGGACATCATCAGAATTCCGGGTGTCTCTCCTTATTCTGTGGCCGATGGTGCTTCGGGCTCTGGAACCTCCGATGGCTGGCCTGCTGATGTCCCCAATCCCACAGGCTCGCCGAACTCAGGTTCCGGCACCGCCACCAATCCTGCGGGGTCAGGGACCACCGATAGCTCGGGGACCACCAACGGATCGGGCACCACGGCGACTGTCGATAGTGGCAACGGATCGGGCACCACGGCAACTGTCGATAGTGGCAACGGATCAGGTACAACGGCGACTACCGATAGCGGTAACGGATCGGGAAGCACTCAACAACCAACTGCTGGCTCTGATACCACAGCTCAAACGGACAGTGGCTCGGAAGCCGATCCTGATGGGGATGCTATCCCTGGGCCTTTTCAACTCTACCTAAAAAATAAAGACGATAACTAGAGAGTCAGAAGGTCAACAATCCTTTCGACGAACTTAACGTCCATCTCACGGAGAAACACGGATGCGTTCCTGTCATGCAAAGGCCTTTACGTTGGGCCTGTTCCTATTGGCAATCACTTGTCTTTCAACCACTCCAGCCCAAGCCCAGGCCCAAGAAGATCTGGCGGGTTTGCGGACCCAATGGACGGAGCTTAGCGGCAAACTCGCCAAAACTCTCAAAATCCTCGACGAGGGCGGTGGAGAAATTGGGCTCGCCGAAGACTACAAGGACATGGTGGATCAGTCCAATCAGCTGATCAAAAAGATGCGCTTGGTAGGTCTCGCGACACTGGAAAAAAAAGCGGATTCGGAAACCATCCAGACTTTGTTGGGCATCATGGTCCATGACGTCCAAAACGGTAGCGATGCCGAAGCCCTCGACATGGGCGAGGCGATGATCAAAGCGAACTTGAATCCGCTGTGGTTCGAGCAAGCTGCCAAATTGGACCGGCTTGATCCCGTTCATCGTCGCGTGTTTGAAGAGTTGAAGATTCGACAACAGGAAGCCGTCGAAGACACTTTGCCACGTGTGCGACTGACGACCACCCGAGGCAATATCGACATCGAGCTTTTTGAAAACGAAGCCCCTCACACGGTAGGTAATTTTATTTCGCTGGTGGAATCGGGTCAGTACAGCAAGAAACTGTTCCATCGTGTCATCGAGGGTTTTATGGCACAAACCGGCGGTTACGAAATCGATGAAGTTGAATCGGATCCACCGGGTTACAAAATCAAATGTGAGTGTCATGATCGTCCCGATTTCCGGCGTCATTTTCGCGGTTCGGTCAGCATGGCGTTGGCTTCGCAGAATCCGCGGGACTCAGGCTGCCGTCAGTTTTTCATCATGTTTGAGCGAAATGAAGATCTGGATAAAAAGCACACGGTATTCGGACGCGTGATTGAGGGATTTGATGTCCTCGAACGGATTCAGCGAACTGCAGTCGGGCCCAGCGAGCGTCCGGTTAAAAACGTGAAGAAGGACAGAATCCTATCGGCAGAAGTCCTCCGCAAACGGGATCACGAGTACCGTCCTTGGAAAGTCGGTGAGCCCGAACCACCTAGCCCTGAAGAGATGGCAGCCAAGAAAGCCGCTGAAGAGAAAGCGGCCGCAGAGAAGAAGGCGGCCGAGGAAAAAGCTGCGGCTGAAAGGAAGGCCGCGGCAGAGAAAGCCGCTGCAGAGAAAGCCGCTGCCGAAAAGAAAGCCGCTGAAGAGAAAGCTGCGGCGGAAAAGAAGGCGGC
>CAZDZX010000093.1:0-5567 GCA_964510005.1 uncultured Pirellulaceae bacterium | reverse complement strand
AAAGCCGCTGAAGAAAAAGCCGCTGAAGAAAAAGCGGCCGCGGACAAGAAGGACGACGACAAAGAGGATTCCTGAATCGAAACCGTTTTGGCATTCAGGATTTCCACTGTCGTGCGAGCCATAAAAACACGGAAGCCTATTCGTTGTTGCTCCCATGAAAAAATCTGAACGCGCCGCGCTGGTTCAAAACCGACTTGCCGAACTCTATCCCGATCCACCGATCCCGCTCGACCACAGCAACCCCTTTACGTTGCTGGTCGCGGTTCTCTTAAGCGCGCAGTGCACCGACGAGCGAGTCAATCAAGTCACCCCTGCTCTGTTTCGTCTGGCGAAATCAGCCAAAAAAATGTGCGCGGTGCCGACCGAAAAGATCCTAGAAATCATTCGACCCTGCGGCCTCTCTCCCACCAAATCAAAAGCGATTTCGGCGCTTTCGGAAATCATCGTCGAGGAACATGGCGGCGAAGTCCCTGATAGCTTCGAAGAACTGGAGAAACTGCCGGGAGTGGGCCACAAAACTGCCAGTGTGGTGATGGCTCAGGCCTTCAACGTTCCCGCCTTTCCCGTCGACACCCACATCCACCGTCTGGCCCAGCGCTGGGGACTGACTCGCGGAAAGAACGTCAAACAGACCGAAGCCGACCTGAAGAAGCTGTTTCCCGAATCGGCGTGGAACGATCTGCACTTACAAATCATCTTCTACGGCAGAGAGCACTGCTCAGCGCGAGGCTGCGACGGAAGGGTCTGCGAAATCTGTCGGACCTGCTACCCCAACCGACGCAAACCCTTCGTCGCCAAAAAGCCCTAGCGCCCAAGTTTGTAGTACCTGCCTTTAGGCGCCTAAAGGCGGTACGACGAACATCGCTGGCGCTCTCTACACAAAGTGCCAGCAAGAAATACCAGCGTCTGTCCGCCACATTCGCGCCCCGTCCTCTGTACCGACACTCACGTAAAAACTCAGGCCAACCTGATCTGCTGGCAACATTACCTGCTGGCAACATTACCTGCTGGCAGTTTCGCAACCCTGACCTGAAATATCATAAAAATCGGCAATCTTTATCAAACAGAAGCCAAAACCGGGTCGATAGCGAAAGGGGATCATTGGCCAATGGAGTCAATAGTTCCCGGTTGCGCCCGCCTATTCGGGGTGCTTTACTGCTCAACCTGAGTTCAGGATGTCTGGTATGTCAAATATGAAAATTGGTCTCATTGCACAGTTGCTGTTTCTCGTAGCATTTTGTGCGGTCAGTGAATCTGCTGCTCAGCAGTCGAACTTTATCTGGTCTCCTCAATCCGACGCTGTCGAGCCATCGGGCGGCGTCTTTTATCGTAAACGATTCACCTTGGGGAATCCGGAACAGGCGGAGCTGCATTTATCTGCAGGGGACGAATACGATATTTACATCAATGGCGTCCAAGTCTTGCAGGGCCAATCGTATGGCGCTCCGACTCAATTGGATGTCTCCGACTTCCTTGAGCCCGGCATCAATACGCTTGCCGCAAAGGTTCGACACCTCGAAGGCCAAGACATTGGCTTGGCGGTCCGACTTCGTGTCCGTGAAGAAAACGAAGCCCGCTTCCGTAGCCTTGTCTCGGATCAGTCATGGAAGACATACATTCGCGAAGTCGAAGGCTGGCAGGACCCTCGCTTTAACGACTACACATGGTTGCCAGCGACCATTATCTCCCACGCCGACATTTTGGACTTGGGCAGAATCAAAGCCGGCACCAACGCCGGTGCTGGACAAGTTCAAGCCGGTTCGGGTTTGAAGAACGAAGCAACCGCTCAGTCCCAACAAATCAATGAAGTTTCACCGTCACCGACAGGAACGACAGATCAGTTCGAAACTCGCAACGCTCAACAAGTCGCCGGATCACAGGGAAGTGGCACTCAAGGCAGCGGCACTCAGCCAATCGCCAGCCAAGGCAGCGGTACTCAGCAAATCGCCAACCTAGGCGGAATCAGCCAAGGGACCGCGATCAAAGATTCACGATTTGAAGTCGACCCCGAATTCGTGGTCGAGCAAATTCTGACCCCCGAGGAAGCGGGCTCGGTCATTGCGATGGAATTCGACGAATTTGGACGTCTACTGATTGCCCGCGAAGGCGACGGTTTGTACCGAATCGACCTCAGTCTACCCCGAGGCGACGCTGGACGGATCTTCCAATGTTGCACCGAAGTCACCAATATCCAAGGCATCCTGCCACTCAATGGCCGCGTCTACGTCACCGGTCAAGGTCGTGACGGACAGGGCCTCTATCTGTTGGCTCCCAACAAGGCCGACGGCAAGCTAAACGTTTCCAAATCATTGCTCCGATTCCGCGGCGAGCCATCAGAACATGGCGCTCACGGTCTTCGCTTGGGTCCCGACGGATTCATTTATGTGACGCTCGGTAATGAGAGCTCATTGATCAATCAGACGGCCTCAACCAGTCCCTACCAGCATCCTTACGAAGGCGATGTCGTCGCCAGATACGAAGACCCTAACGGACAATCGGTCGGTGTCGAAGCCCCCGGTGGAACCATCGTACGAACCAACCTCAAAGGAACCATCGTTGAAACGGTTGCCGGCGGATTGCGAAACGCCTACGACATGGTTTTCAATACCGATGGCCAATTGTTCTTTCACGACAGTGACATGGAGACCGATCGGGGAGCCTCGTGGTATCGCCCCAACACGATCTACAGCCTCACGGCCGGTGGAGACTACGGATGGAGAAGTGGTTGGGCCAAATTCCCCCAGCACTTTGTCGATCAAGTGCCTGGTATCGTTGAAACGGGACGCGGCTCACCTACCGGTGCCGTGTTGTATCAGCATCACAACTTCCCAATCCGCTTCCACAACTCAATGTTCTTTGCCGACTGGACCGAAGGAACAATTCTCTCCGTCAAGGTTAGCCCATCGGGTGCCGGTTACGTTGGCCAAGCGAAAACGTTCCTCAAAGGCAAGCCTTTGAATGTTTCCGATCTGGCGATCTCACCTCAAGGATCACTCTGTTTCTCTACCGGCGGACGTGCCACCGAAGGCGGAGTTTTCCGAGTCCGTTGGACGGGAACGGTTCCTCCAGAAATGACCCAGTATGAATCAGGACTCGCTCAGGCGATTCGCCATCCTCAGCCAAATTCGGCTTGGGGACGGCAGCAAATCGCCAAACTCCAGCGAGAAATCGGACCTTCGTGGAGTCGAGACATCAAAGGCGTAGCCCTAGAAGCTGAAAATCCAGTTGACTATCGCACCCGAGCCGTGCACTTGATGCTGCTTCACGGCCCGACACCTAACACGGCGATGTTGAGAAGCCTCGCTCGCGACGAAGACTCTGAAATTCGTGCCCTCGCTGCACGAGTCTGCGGCACAGTTCGTGACACCAATGCGGTCATTCGCGAACTGGTGACCGATGGCAACGCGATGGTGCGTCGCTGTGCGGTTGAATCCGCCATGCGAAAAGAAATGACACTTCCACTGGAAACCATCCTGCCGATGCTGCGTTCTTTCGATCGCATCGAAGCCACGGTTGCTCGCAGAATGCTAGAGCGACTGCCAGCCTCGCGATGGCATGAAACTGTCCACACGACGGACGATGTTCGCGTCTTTATCCAAGGCTCGATGGCGATGTCGATCTCCAGTCCGAACTTGGAAGACTCCTACAAAATCCTTGCCAGAGCCAGCAAGTTTATGGACGGATTCGTTAACGATGCCGACTTCGTTGATCTGCTTCGCACATCCCAATTGGCTCTGATTCGAGGCGAAGTTGATCCTGACAAGATCCCCGCATTTGCCAAGCGAATGGCCGATGAATTTCCTTCCGGGAATTCAACGATCAACCGCGAACTGATCCGTGTGTTGGCCTACTTGAAAGAAAATAACCTCGAAGGACGCTTGGAAGAATACCTGAGCACTTCAGAAACCAGCTCTGTCGACAAATTTCATGCCGCCATGTTGATGCAAACGCTTGGTAGCAAGCTCGATTCTAATTCACGCTTGCAAATCATCGCCACGCTGGAAGCGCTGAAACAGGGTGAATTGATGCCTGAAACAGACGCTTACATTCGTCGTGCGATCCGCGATGTTGCCTCCACCGTGACCATCGAACAGATCCCGACGATCCTCGAAAATGGAAGCCGCTGGCCTGACGCGATGTTGGCCACCCTGTTTGTGTTGCCAGCGAAACCTAATTCAAGGATGCTGGCCCGACTGCGAGAAATTGACCAAGCACTGATCGATCGTGAAGGCGAAGACATCGAACAGCTTCGCACCTGCATCATTGCCGTCCTCGCTGAAAACAGCGATGCCTTGTCGATGGAATATCTGCGTGGCCTGTGGGAGAGAGAGCCCGAGCGTCGCAACGAAATTTCGCTGGGCCTCGCCCAACAACCCAACGAAGAGAACTGGTCCTACTTGGTCAGCAGCATCCGCGAACTGGATGATCAGACCGGTGCCGAAGTCCTCGACAAACTGACCGTTGTTCAACGACGTCCTCGCCAAGCCAGCCACTACCGCGACGTGATCGAACTGGGCTACCGTTTACGGGAACCGGGCATCGACGCGACCCATCAGTTACTGCGGCACTGGTCGGGCAAGGAATCGTCCACCGACGGCCAGTCATGGGAGGAGATTTTGAACGGCTGGAATCGTTGGTACCAAACCGAATTCCCGACCGCCGATCCAATCGACATTCCGGCCGCCAACATCGATGATCAGAGTTCGATGAATGTGGATTCGCTGCTGCGACGGCTGGAGAATGCTCCCCAAGGCGACGCCATGGCGGGTCAGCATGTTTACGCCGCCGCCAATTGTGCCATTTGCCACCACTGCAGTGGCATTGGTCAGTCGGGCGGTCCGGAACTGACGAAGTCGGGAAACCGCTATTCTGATCGTGAGATCCTTGAGGCGATCGTTAGCCCCGATAAGTTTGTGGCTGATCGCTATCGTTCCAGCAGAATCCTATTGGCCGATGGCCGCGTGATTGAAGGCATGACCAGCAAAGAGGGTGTCGACCAGATCAATGTCCTCCTCAAAACCGGCAAAAAGCTGAAGTACGCTGCGAACCAAGTTCAGGAAATTCAACCTTTGACGACTTCACCGATGCCAGTCGGTTTGATTGATGGTCTCGACGACCAACAACTGGCGAACCTCGTCGCTTTCATCCGAGGATAATCCTAGCCTCAGGCACAACAAAACATACTCGCCAGCGAACGACGCTCGCGACACCCTTCCAGAAAGGAAAACCGAAGCCCCTAGGGGAGATTGCAACGTTTGCAGTCGTCCTCCTCGGGGCTGGTTTTGTTTCTGGGTTTCGGCGTGGTTTCACAATCGCGTTCAGCTTCGTTAGTTTACTCTGCGACGTCGAGTGCTACACGCCGCGGCTAGCGAAACAAACATCAACATCGACGATGGTTCGGGGACGCTGACGACAGACACGCCGGTGATATTGAACAATAAAGAGCTGGACGAAGGGCCGTCGGTTTGGCTCACCTGAAAGCCGGCCGACGCAAAAAAACTATCCAAATCGTCGTTCGTAAAGTTGGTTGGGAACTCCAACAGGTCCGTTCCGATATCGGTTGTTGA
>CAZDZX010000092.1:0-14204 GCA_964510005.1 uncultured Pirellulaceae bacterium | reverse complement strand
TGAGCCCATCACAACAACCACCGATTGGACGATGGCTCCCAACGCCAGCATCAAAACAGTCCTGACTGGCCCCAAGAACGTGACGGTGGGGACGACGACCGATTACCAGATCGAAATTGCCAACACCGGAGCCACGGCAGCACAGAATGTTGTGATCCAGCTCTCCATTCCTGTCGAATTGGAGATCACCGTTTTGGATCGAAACGCATGGTTCGATGAACAGTCTCGCAAGCTAACGTGGGAACTGCCCTCCCTTGCCGCGGGCCAAACCGAAACCATTCAGTACAAGGCTGTGATGACAACCCAGACTCAAATGGAACTGTCAACCGTAACCGGAATGTCGAATTCCTACCAAGGTTCAGCACAACTGATCGTCAACGGCATCAGCCAGTAAGAAAACTGAAAACCATAGTTGCGAATCAACACTGATTGACTCCCTGCGATTGATGCAGACGAGACAATCAGTGTTTTCTTTTTGCCTGTGGGCAGGATTGAGAAGGGTCGGCAACGTTTGGCAACACTTGGTTGCCACCATTGTTTGACGCGACGACAATCTGTTAATTGTCGTCACTATTTCTTCTTCGCCTTCTATTGTTCCTGCCGCCAGTTCCACCGCCAGCATTAGTTTCATCGCTGTTTTTCTCAGCTTCTCGGCGTGCCTTTTCAGCCAAGCGATCGCGTTTCTTGCCGCCGAATTCGAACTTTTCGTCACTCTCCAACAGAGCCGACAGGAAAGGCAATCTGTCTTCAAGATCCACTCTCAAATCGATGTTCCCGTTGGCATCGACAACCAGCGCTTCACCGGGATACTCGTACTGAATATCAGGCTTGCCATCGAACAGGCGATCACCACCGGAGATATCAACCACCGCCACACCTGTTTTCACCGGCTCTGGAGTCTCAAAGCGATGGACTGCCAAGGTCACCGGATGAAGCACATGGGCCGGTTTAGAAAAATCAAGAAGTTGTCCCGCTCGCACGTCCGCGCGAAACGGAACGGTGACTCCACTCAACGTGCTACGGCCACCGAAGGTCTTGCCCGCAGCAACTTCCATTGAACGTTCTCCGTTGGTGAGCTCTTTGTTACCAATTTTGACCGTATTGGGAACGCTCATGTGACCCGCATAGACGAACGACAGTGAGCCGTTGATCGAAACATTGACTGGATTCGACCAACGACTGGGACGGGCAAAACGAAGGTGCTGTCGTCTGGCGGGAACCGCAATTTCAACAAAAGCTCCATCCTCTCCATATCGCTCTGAAACATAGTAGTTCGTGTTAGCACCTTTCTGCTCAGCTCTTGCTTTGCCAAGCCGCTCACGTACCGCAGGGTCGGTCATCTGAGACGTGACCTTCTCTTTGGCGGCGAACTTCATTTCCATTTTTTCTTTCATTTCTTCATCCAGCAACTCTCCGTCTTCGTCGACTTCAAAGCCGGCCGCAAGCCCCAGATCTTCAGGTCTTGCGATCACGGTTGCCAGCTCGGGATCCTCATTGTTGGGGTCCCGAACCCAAACGCGAAATCGATACTGGTACTTTTTCCCGGCAGCCACGGACCAGTCAAAGAAACGAATGACTTTGGTATCGCTGGCAGGTCTTTCAGTCACGTCCACGATCCGATACTCCGACACATCCGAGCCTTGACGCAGTTTTATTTCCTCTTCGCCAAATCGCTCATCTCTGTCAAAACCCCGATTGTTTTCACGCTCTTGATCAAGCGACGCATCCAAACCCGTGATGCGACCTGCTGAAGCGGTCGGTCGTTTCGAAGAACCATCTGTTCGCCTCGAAGACCCGTCCCCTCGATTGGAAGAACCCGCACCGGCATCGCCATCGGTACTGGCAAACTGCTGACCTGGCACTTCCGCCGGATCTTGGATATCAAAGTTTCGAGGTGTCGCTTCGGGATGCAAAGCATATTTTACGTAATCAAAATTGGTAAACGCAAGAATCGGCAGAGTGAGTGCCCCGTTGTACTGCCCCGCAGCGACAACCTCAGGCGCCGATCGCGTGGCCGTGCTGGGGAAATAGTTTTCCTGATCCAGAATATTTTCAGAAACGTCTGTCCACTGACCGACTGTCCCGTCAGCGGCAACTTCGCAACGCTCGATCTGCAAGTAGTCATAGATCGGCGTATCCCGCTGCGGATGGAACACGAAGCTGTTGGAGTAAACGCTACGAAAGTTGTCCCACATTCTGCTGTGGTCAATCAAGGCGTTGACCGCAACGACATTGACCGCATAAGGTCGAAACTGACTGCCGGCACCATTACCAACAGCGCCGCCTCCCCTGCCTTGATCATTCAACCGGAAGCCATATCGCTGATGCTGAAACGGTTCCGCGAGACTCCTGCCCGCCAACACCTCTTCTTCAACAAAGAGGTCTTTTCCTCTTAGTCTTCTATTGCCAGTATCGAATTCCTCATCTTCGAATTCTCGATCCTCGTCAAAACCAAAAGCTGTGGCCGTCTCCGGAAGCACCACACTAAACCCTTCCAATGGATCCTTGTCCCTTTCTCTGATCAGAACCGTGGCCGCGAAAGACTGCACGACAGGGTTTCGAGGAGCCGCAATTTCCACATCTTGGCGAAGCGACTCGCGCTTGATCGGGAATGAGGCTGGGCCCATAATGAACTGCTCCGTTTCGATAGGCTTTACACCCATGACGCGTTCGAGAACTTTGTCATCGCCTTCACGGAACGATTTGATCGAATCCCAGTTTCCCACTAAAACCATCTGGCGGTTTACATTTCTTGCTTTGTCAGCCAGTTTTTTAGGCGTGATTTTGTCGTAAACCTCGGTCGAATAACCGAACCAGAAAAACAGGCCAAGCAAAACGATTCCGATCAGAAGAATGACTTTCTCCACGTGAAAGAGAAAAAAGTCTTTGATTGCCGCGGAACTAAGGTTTGGTTTTTTCATGATCTTCAGCCTAGCTGGCACAAAAATGAAGGAAAAATTCAGTATCGTCTGGAAGTGAGTCGCAAGGAAAGTTTAGGGAGTGCCACCGGCACCCGGAACAGCGGCAGGCGCTGTCGCGGGAGCAGAGGTTGCAGCCCCGCTTGGGCCCGGTGCTAGACCGGGCGCCGGTGCTGGATTGGTAACAGGAGGGCTCGTAACAGGGGCAGGGCTCGTGCCGGGGGCTGGATTCGTGCCGGGGGCAGAACTCGCAACCGGCGCCGAAGTCGCGGGGCCGGCAGCAGGAGGGGTTGGCCCGGCAGCAGGAGGTGTTGGAGTTGCCGCGGGATTGTTGGGTTGCTCTGGAGCTTCAAGCTTTTGGGCTGTTTCATCAACAACCTGCTGCCCGGCCGCCAACCGCAAAAAGTTCTCGCGAACAGGATTGTAGATTCGGATAACCCCAAATAGCTCCAGGCTGACATCAAAATTGGTGCGGCTTTCAACGTTTCTCGCCTGAAGCACTGCACCCGAACCTTGAGTCGAAGCAAATTTACTCTCTGCCTCAACGTATTCTTCTCCACCCAAGGGAGTACTGCCGCCGCCAACGGCGTCAAATCCACTTAGCAAAGAGGCGCCACCATTGAGAGGAATGACCAGTTCTTCGTTGTCGTGCCGATTGATTCGCAGTTGGTTGACTTCAAACACAAAGTCTGAATTGGCACACTGAGCGATGAAATCATGAATCTTTCTCTCGTCGATCTTAACGCCAAGTCGAAACGGAACACGTTTGGCAACAATCAGTTCCAGATTCTCAGCAGGCAAAGATTCGCCTCCGATGACATCTCGAATCGCGGACGCAGGAATCCGATCGTATTTGGCATCGACATAGCGTCCTTGATACGAATTCCGTTCTGCATTCAGATCAAAGACAGCGACTGGCACGGGAACAGCGGGTAGACTGGATGAACCTACGTCTTCCAGCGAAGATTCGACAATTCCAGCAAGACGCTGGTCGGGCTCCGTCAAAACTCCTTGCCCTGCTTCGGCTTCACGCCCAAAGGCAATGTGATTAATTTCTCGAATGTAAGATGTGTCATTGGATGTCGCATTTCCATTGATGGCTTTGATATTCTTGAACATCGCCTCCAACAGCCACAAATCTTGCATCAACATATTGGCTTGCAGAAACGTCGGTGTATTGGAGGTGCCATTGTTGTCGTCATAACCTTGAAACGTCGTCAGCTTTCGATACCACAGGTCTTGATTGACTTCACTCCAAGTTACCGCATAGCGATTTCGCTCCTCGATGATGGCGACTTCCCGGTTATTAAATTCGCTATTGTCGCTACCCGCGTTGGTCCGGAAAGTGTTTTGTCGATCCAACTGCTCTTGAATGTAGGCTGGATCCCGCAGCCAATTGGTTCCCAACTCGCGACAGATCTGGGTCATGAATTTAGGCACATTTGAATAGAACTTGTTCAAATATCCTTCATCAAATTCGGTGGTGTTCTTGTCGAACTTCTCGATAATTTTGACCTTGGCGAACTCTCTGGCCGTTTCTTCACCAAAAACCTCTTCCGACCAGCGGAAGAACTTTGCTTGGTTTCGATAGCGAATTTCCCACGCTTTGGCGGTCGATGCGATGGTTTGATCAATGACCAATTCCATCCCCTCCTTGGTGGACTGATTGGGATGGGCCGTTGCGCCCTCTTCCGCAGTGACGCGGCCGATCGCATCCAGTTCCGAAACACTCTTCTTGATCGCGGCTTCACGCGTTTTCTGCGCCTCCGCCAGCTGCCCGGAAAAGACAAAGAAGAACGCAATCGCTACGACAGAAACCAGAAAACAGCCAATCCAAAAAAGGTTTCGCCGGATCCATGCAATGACAGGTGCCAGTTGGTCCACGTTTTAATCTCCGATATCTACAATCAACTCTGGTATGAAAAAAGTCCGCTGTGAGAGGTGGCTAAAGTCACGGGTTCAGGTTTTGGCCTGCCGCTTGAGCTTTCGCCGCTTCCGCTGCTGCGGCAGCCTCCAGACGCACCTTCCTCGCTTCAATTCGCTCTGCGACACTGCGAGGAATCCATGCCATTTGAATCACAAAACTAAACTCTTTCGCTTCAAACACATTCTCATTGTCAACGAGGCCAGAACCATTAGTCCCGTTTCTCAAACCACCAGACGATAAGCCATCGTCAAAGTCACGCGTCCCATTGGTTCCTGAGCCATTCCCTTCTGTATCCAGAACAATGTACTTTCTTTTGAGTTCCGCCGAACGTCGCACAACCGTGGGAAAACTAATTCCTAAATCCTCGTAAGTGAACTCGCCTTCGGGCAGTTCAAGGGATCCGTTAGCCAGTTTGTCCAAAATGGTTTGACGCACAAAATTCAACTGAGAGGTAATGGGATCTTCGTTGTGAAAATGATGGGCCTGAATTTCAATAACCCACCCGGGTTTGGTGGCCAACACTCCGCCATCACCGCCGACACCTGGAAGCGCCGCAGGTGTACTGGGAGGAACCTCAACCGCAGGGGCAGCGGTTGCATCCGCCGCACCCAAATCGCCATTTTGACTATTGTAGATTTTTTCAATCTTCTTGTGCCATTCACCCAAGTCTTGAAAATACACCGTTTCGATGTGATCGATGTACATCTCGGCTCGACCCGCGAAAGGAAATTCTTTCGGATCAACCGATTCCGTATTCGATTCTTGCAGGGCTTGTTGGATCGCTGGATCTTTGGGAAGCGCCTGATAGAGACCGCTGTAGACTTCGATCCACGACGAACGATCGGCGATCGATGCGGTTAGTTCTCCAGAAATGACCTTAAACTTGTCCAGCAGCTCTTTTTGAGTTGTATCTTCGTTTTTGAAATTCCGACTGTTCGCCGATTCGCGAGCAGCCGCAGATTCACCGCTTTTCCATGTAACCCCGTCCAGTTCGTAGTCAGGACTCACCTGAGCGGCGGCCAGTGATTTGTAGAACAGACCCAATGAACAGCCTAGCAACAACAGACTAACGGCCGCCAGAATCCATGGCTTTTTCGCCCGAATCACTCGCTCGACCATCAACTCGCGCGGCAGCAAATTCGTTTTGATGTTGCCATGACCAAGCCCCTGAAGGCACAGCCCGTAACAAGGAGCAAACGACAAGGCGTTGCTGGCAAACGAAGACTGACTGATAACATCGTCGCCCGATAGATTTTTGAATTGGCTGGCGCGGGAAACTTTCAACTCCAACTGCTTGCCCAAGTACTGCGTCAGGCCAGGCAGTTTGGCGGCGTTGCCCATTAATACCATCTCAGAGATGGTGGCGTTTTTGTCCATGCCTTCGAAGAAGTTCAACGAGCGCTGAACTTCGTTGACCAAATCATTGAAGACCGGCCGCATGGCTCGGAAAACAACTTTTGGATTCTCCGCCATTTTCGCATTCCGCTTGAGGTGCTCGGCTTTCGCCTGAGTCAACTTCATTTCGCGGGACAGCTGTTTTGTAAAGTGGTTACCGCCGATGGGAATGTTTCGCATCCACAACTTCATTCCATTGGTCACGATCAAGTCGGTCGTGTCCGTACCCATCGACATCATCACGATCGACTCAGGAGGGTCTTCGGGATCAAAGTCTTCTGGAGACGGTAGCTCGTCGATGTAGTCGTGACAGATCACATTGAAAATTGACAGCGGCGACAACTGGACAACGTCGACTTCGACGCCCGCGTCGCGGAAAGGCTGCAGGGCGCGGAACACCGCATCCCGCTTCATCGCAAACAATCCGATTTCAGCATCGACCGTACGACCGTCGTCATCGGTGCTGCCCCCCAACTGTTGCCAATCCCAAATCACATCCTCGATGGGAAATGGAATCTGCTGGGAGACCTCGAATTTGACGATGTCGGGCATCTTGCGAGCTTCAACCGGAGGCGGTTTAAAGAAACGCGAAAGACCCGCCTGACCCGGAACGCTGATCGCAACCGAATCGCCGGTCACCTGATTCCGTGACAGAAACTGCTCAAGAGACTCCGAAACAATGGCCTCGGGATCCGCATCGGCCGCACTGAGAATTTTGGAATACTCAATGAAGTCGTAGCGGTCGACCACAATCGAGTCGCCCTCACCTCGAGCACACCGCAGGGCTTTCAGCCCCGATTGCCCGATATCGATTCCCCAAACGGCATTGGATTTCGCCATTGATCAGCCTTTTACCTTTTTGCCTTAATGTCCCTGATGTGTTGCAGACGCCCTGACCTATACTCTAGTGAAAGATGCCCTAAAATGTCAAATTCACTCGTGTTTTGCCGGATAAACCACAAACAAATTGGCGTGTTATTCCGGTCATATCTGCTTAAACGAAGGAGCCGTCTCCCGAATTTCTGCCGATCCTAAAGTCCGAATTTTTTCTGCACTCAATTTCTTTCGTCCGCAAGCCACATCCATGGCAAGTTCCGAGTCGTATTTTTCGGACGCCCTGATCAAGCCAAAAGTTCCAACGATCTCCTGTTTTATGGATAACATCTCACGTCTGATCACCCTTTTCCCATGCAACCGCTTGGACGATTTCCCGATCCATCTTGGAGATCAGGCCGCCCAAAGCCTGCACGCCTGCTGGACCGGACTGTGGCATCCTTCACTGATCCATCGCGCCGGTTCGGTCCCAAGTTGGCACGACGCTACCCGCACCGTTTCCAATGAAGAAGAAGCCGATGCGTTGGAAAAAGCATCCCTAGACACCTACTACAACACCGACGATTACGAGGACGACGAAGACTATCAGGACGAAGTCGATTTTCATTTCGACGCGAGGGAATTCACCGAACGATGGAAGGATACTCTGGTCACGATCCCCCGCCATGCGAGGGAGTCGGTTTGCAACGGATTTTCCGATGCCGCTGGACGTGCCGGTGCCACCGTTGTTGAGTGCAGTAACCGACAAGAACTACTGCAACAACTGAAAATCGATTCCTCTGCCTTGGGCACCTATCCGGAAACTTTCTTTTCGCTGGGCTACGTCCGACTGCAGATCGAAATGATGACCCGCCAGCTCCGCTATTCCTCGGAACTGGATGTCCTGCGGTTTGATCAAGCGGTTTTGGATGCGGCGGCCGCGGTTTTCCAAAACGATCACGAAGCGGCCGACAAACATCTGACGCTCGCCTTTGACGTTTTGCTCGAAGAGCGAAATCAATACTATCCCGTCGGCGCAGAACTGATCGACATCGTGTTGACTCATCCGGGGACGTCGATCGATTCCCTCAAAGCAGAACTGGAACAAACGCATCCCCGCAGCCTGCTGGTGACTGGCGGCTTCCTGAAAAAACTGCAGCAAACAGCCCCCGACGTGCTGAATCAAATTCTGCAGCAACAGGAATCCGGCTCGCTGTCCCTGATCGGTGGCGAAGAAAATGAGTTGCCGCTGTCGTTGCTTTCTGTCGAATCCAATTTGGATCAAATCCGAACTGGCTGCAAAACGTTTGAAGATGTCGCGGGATACTCACCGGAAGTTTACATGCGGCGGCAGACGGGGCTGAGCCCACTCACGCCCGCGATTCTCGAGAGCCTTGGGTTCGGCGGAGCGATGCATTTCTCGTTGGATGGCGGAGTCTTTCCCAGCAGTTCTTCCAACAGCATCTGCTGGAACGGAATCGATGGGTCGTCAATCATGGCGCTCTGCGAAAAGCCCGGAAATGCCGCCAACACCCGGGCCCTTCTCGATGCAGCAATTCGAATCGGCAGCGAACTGGATTCGGTCCACACGGCATCGCTGCTGTTTGCCCGCTGGCCGGGTAAAAGCTCCGAAGCGTTTGAGGATCTGAAAAACTCGACACCCTTCGGCGCTCCGCTGGGTAAATTCGTCACCGCCAATGAACACTTTCGCGAAGCCCACGATCCGGGCTACGGCGAAAGCTTCGAGCCCGACGAGTACGAAAACAAATGGGTGGAAAATGCCACTCGTTCAACCATTGGATCGCCCCGACCGATTTCCAATTCAGTCACCTACTGGAAACGCTGGTATCGAACCTTTTCAATTCGCTCCCTGCTCTGTTCGCTTGCCATCACCCACCAAGACAACAAACCCAAATATGACAACACCAAAATTAGCGAACTGTTGCAGCGAGCCGATTCGCTGCAAACAGAAATTGCCAACGATACTTTGGATTGGAGCCATTCGCAGAATCCATCGATCGACTCTCAAATCGGCGAACTCCAAACCGCAGCCACTCAACTGGCAACCGGTTCGGGTTGTTCCGTTTTCAATCCTGCCCCCTTCAAAAGCGTGGCCTTGGTGAAAACCTCAGGTGAAACTGGCGACAACAAAGGCTTGAATTTTTCATCCACCGAAAAGTTCCGCTTTGGATCGTCTTCCCTGACCGGATCGGGAACCGACTTCGTAGTACAGCAGAGCGGGATGAGAGCTGCGACGATGCCTCAGACGAGTCCTTCATCGAGCACCAGCTTGTCCAAAAATCCGTTTGTCGACAGTGACAACTTACTTCGTAACGAACACTTCGAAGTCGCGATCGACACGACCACGGGAGGCATCAAGCGGGTCGGGTTTTATGAAACGCGCGGAGCCCTATTCGGTCAACAGGTTGCTGCCCGCATCCGCGACGGCAATCAGACTCGCCTCTCCAAGATGCGCCGCCGGGACACGAAAGCCATTCGCCATTCTGCGATTCGATCCACCGTGGAAACAACGGGGACGCTGACTGATGGCGATGTTGAACTGGCGACGTTTTGCCAACAAGTAACCGTTTCTCGCGGCCGGCAACTGATCGACATCCGCCTGCAGATTGATCCCACTGAACACGGGACCGCCATGTTGGAATCCGGCGGCTGGTTCTGCATACGAACCGCTTGGGGGAATGACGCCGCCAGTCTGGCCTGCGACTCCTTAGGATCCACCCAGCCGATTCGCAAACCCAACATCGAAGCCACTCACTTTGTCGAAGTGATTGATACGGATCAGCGTTTCGGATTGCTCTGCAACGGCCTGCCCGTTCACCGCCGCACTGAGCGTAGCAAATTGGAAACGATCTTGATCCGTGGCAACGAACAACAGCGGGCATTTGAATTTGCTTACGTGATCAACAGCCCCAGCATCATGCAACAAGCCGTTTCGGAAATGCTCCCCACAATCTTGGTCGACACTGCGGAACTGGATGGGATTCACATTGCCAACCGAAACATCATCGTGACCGCGATGGAGCCTGTATTTTCAGACGATTTTCGATGCACCGGCTTGCGGCTTCGAATTCAGGAAACGGCAGGTCAGGCGACGTCTGTCAAAATTTGGTCACGTCGAAAAATTGAACAACTCGAAAAGGAAGACTTTCAGGGAGAAAGCAGCGGGCTTACCATTGAAGGATCAACGGAATCGGCGGGCAGCTATTGGCTGTCGACCATGGACTGCAGCGGTTTCGGTTTTTTTCAGGTGCTGCTAAAGTTTGACCCCGACTCTAACTAACACAGGAAAAAGTTGATGGTGATTGCGATTGACGGGCCAGCCGGTGCGGGAAAAAGTACCGTCACTCGATTGTTGGCCCAACGACTGGGCTTTGCCTTTTTGGATACCGGCGCTATGTATCGCGCGGTCACTCTGGCCGCAGTCAAACGCAATGTGTCTTGGGATGCGACTGACGAGCTGCTGCAATTGGCGGGGCAACTGACGATTCAGTTCGATGGCGAATCCGTGTTTCTGGACAGCGTTGATGTCACCGAAGAAATCCGCACTCCAGAAGTAACTCGCAATATCTTTCACATTGCCGACCATCCCGGCATTCGTGACATCCTCGTGAAGCTGCAACGCGAGATCGCTGCCTCGGGCAATTATGTCTGCGAAGGCCGCGACCAAGGAACCGTCGCCTTTCCCGACGCGGCCCTAAAAATTTACCTTGATGCCTCCCCCCAGCATCGCGCCATCCGTCGTGTCGAGCAAATGGAAAGCGACGGCAAGTTCGTCGATATCGACCAAGTCATAATCGATCAGAAAGTACGTGACCAACGAGACCTGAACCGCCCGGTGGGACGTTTGATGCGGGCGGTCGATGCAATCGAAGTCAACACCGACAACAAATCAGTGGACGCTGTTATCGAAGAGTTAGAAGCATTGGCCAAATCTCGGATGAGCTCAACGGGATCGAACTGAAAGGCATCGTCCATCAAACCTTACACACAAATTCCCTGTCGACCCCCATCAACACGAATCGAAGTAGATTGCTGCTGCTGGTATGAAATACCTCTTCATCAAGGGATAAAATGATTCCGTGGTTAGTCATCAACGGCCTGAGAGTGGTTTTGCAATTCACCCTCTCGATAGCAGTCGTCATTCTGATTTTCAATTGGCCCAAGTGTCGCGCCCGCATTTGGTGTATTACCGCCACGATATTTTATGGAATGACCTGCATTTTTGATTTGGTCCAAATCGCCTCGACTTGGTTTCTTCGTTTTAACTCCAGCATCGCATTCACCTACGTTTTGATGGGAATCGACACCTGCTTGACCTTGCTTTCGATTGGGTTCGCCATCGTCGGGATCGGTCTACTGGGAAAAGACCTGCGCGACTTTCGGTCCCCGAAACCAACCGGGCATCCGCCAATTCCTCTCCACCACGAGACCAGTGCCTTGCAATATGCCCAACTGCTGGTTGGATTTGCTTTCGCAAGCCTCTTCTTTTGGCCCCTCGGGATTTTCGTGCGTATCGCGTCGGCACGATCCTTGAAACGGAGCGGAATTGACGAAGAATCTCGCTCCATGACACGCCTCGCTTACACCCTTAGTTCTCTCAGTAGTATTTTACTCGTGAGTGTCACTTTCGTTGTCTTAATGTTAGTCTGCGTGCTCACGTTTGATCTGCTCTGATAAGAAACGATTTGATAAATCAACCTTGGCTACATCCGAAAAAATTGTTTACTTGACCGCCGGCGCGGGCGGCATGTTTTGCGGCAGCTGCATGCACGACAATGCCCTCTGCCGAAGTCTGCGGGCGTTGGGTTGGGATGTCGATTTGATTCCGACCTATACGCCGATACGGACCGACGAAATCGATGTCAGTGTGGATCAAGTATTTTTTGGAGGCATCAATGTTTTCCTGCAGCAGAAAATCCCGTTCTTTCGCTACCTGCCGCGCGCGATGGATCGGTTCCTCGACAACCCGGCACTGATTCGCCGGCTGACCGCCAAAGCCATGGACGTCGATGCCAAAACGCTTGGCAAGCTCACCGTTTCGATGCTGCGAGGCGTTGACGGTAACCAGCGCAAGGAGGTTCGGCGCGTTTGCGATTGGCTGGACCGCACTCGCCCCG
Source organism: uncultured Pirellulaceae bacterium (assembly GCA_964510005.1). Classification (GTDB taxonomy): domain Bacteria; phylum Planctomycetota; class Planctomycetia; order Pirellulales; family Pirellulaceae; genus Mariniblastus. The sequence continues at coordinate 2,013 of CAZDZX010000092.1, read as the reverse complement.
ACCTGATGATCTTCAGTAACATCTTGATCGGGGGCTGTATCGAAGAAATCAAACAGCGACTGGGTCTGCCGATTTTCGTTACGCTACAGGGGGACGATGTGTTTCTTGATTCGCTAGAAGACCCCTTTCGCCAGCAAGCGTTGGAACGGATTTCGCAAATCGGAAACCATGTCGACGCCTTCCTGGTGCACACCGATTTTTACCGAGACTACATCAGCGATTATCTCAAATTGGATCGATCAAAATTTCATGTTACGCCGCTGGGATTGGAGTTGGATGAGTTCGAATCGTTTCGAGACCCCACGGATCCTAAACGTGAATCCGTTGAAAGCTCTGGCGATTTGACGATCGGCTATCTGGCTCGCCTGGCACCGGAGAAAGGATTGCACCATTTGGTGGATGCTTTCATCGATCTCAAGAAGCGATCTGGATTTGACAACGTGAAACTTCGAATCGCAGGCTGGTTGGGTCCGCAAAACAAGCCCTATGCCGACGAGTGTTTTGCGAAGCTGGATCAAGCCGGATTGGCAGATCAGTACAGGTACGACGGTAGCGTTGAACGGGCTCAGAAGCTGGAATTTCTCAAATCCATCGACGTATTTTCGGTGCCTGCCGACTTCCTCGAACCCAAGGGACTTTACGCCTTGGAAGCGCTCGCGGCAGGAGTGCCGGTGGTTGCCCCCGATCACGGAGCGTTTCCTGAAATGGCAAAACAGACCGGTGGTTTCGAACTGTTTGTCGCGCGAGATTCAGTCAGCCTGTCCGCTTCACTGCAGACACTACTGAGCGATCGGGAAACTCGCACACGGATGGGACGCCACGGTCAGGCAAGTGTCTTCAAAGATCGAAATGCCATGTCGATGGCGTCGCAGACCGCCGCAGTGCTGCGCGAGGTCACGCATGCATTCGGTCGGAAAAATTAGACAGAATCCCTGCTAGCGAGACGCTAACAGTCTTGTCGACAGCTTCTTGTGACCGAAAAAAGAAAAGGGGCAGTTGTTGGGGCAAGAATGCGCAATTTGATTGGTCATTGATTCCGGTAAACACATCGGGGCTGAGTTTTTGCTATCAGCTCCTCCGTTTCCCTCGCTCCGATCCCACCGACTCTTGAGGTGCACCATGAAACACTCTGCGATTTTGATCTGCGCTGTCTGGCTTGGCTGCGTTTCAGCCATATCCGTTTTTACCCCCCGCTGCACGGCCGGCATTATTCCGTTGGTGGTGGACTCAACCAACTCGTTTTTGGATTTGGATATTGCCGGTGTTCAAAGCGCACCGGATGTCACGTCAACTTCGGGTTCAGCAACGATCGATCTTCCGGGGCACACGGTCACTCCCGGCAGCAGTGTTCAATTAACTTCGCTTGATTTGACCCTCGACTCGGGACTTGATTTTGGACTTGGTTTGGGGTTTGCCGCCTCCACAGAGGACAGCGATGTAGAAATTTCACTCGTCACCCCGGGTGCTGCTGGCACCATTGTCGGGGGAACGTTTAATCAGCTGGCCAATCAACTCGCGATTAGTGGAATTGTCACCGTTACCGACTTCCTTGGAATCGCAGGCGGAAATCAAACGATTGATCTGTCGACACTGGGCTTAGTCTCAGCCGATTTCAACGACATCAGCATTTCACAAACGGGGAGCGTTTTTACAGTCACGGGCGACCTTGATTTTTCCCAGCCTGTGGAGCTAGGCGGAGCCACGGTTCAGTTGGACGCGTCCGGGCAATTCGTCGCCAGCGGAGTCAAAGCCGTTCCCGAGCCCAATTTCGCAATCGCTTTAATCGCGTGGGCGTCCTTGCTGATGACCTGCCGCCGGCGATCGGCGATAGCCTAATGGCACTTACTTTAGGCCAGAAGCCGCGAAGTAGCGCATAACCTCAACGAGGTTAGATCAATAGCCCAGGGTTCTTGAACCCGGGATGCCTAGTCCTCACAAGTTGGCGAAACCCCAACGGGGTTGGGTTGCCTTGAAATTTTGGGGTGCCATGCTTCACGCGACTAGCGTGAGCAT
>CAZDZX010000091.1:6790-14253 GCA_964510005.1 uncultured Pirellulaceae bacterium | reverse complement strand
TCTCAACACCGTTTCTTCGTGACCGAATCTAGGTGGCTCGAGTGCTCGCTGGGTTCGGGGACACGAACTCGGCATGGTTGGTTACCGCCAAGACTCGCGTGGCGGCGTCGTTTCAAATGCGCCCTTGATCCACTGGCCGGCAGCTTCTTCGAGATGCTCCACGGCGGATTGCCTGCCGTTGTTTTCAGGAATTGGCCGCGGTTGCTCTACATCGACGAGGTCCTTGTCATGTTCCTCTTTGGACGCTCCCGACACGTACTGCAAACCGCTTTTGCAACAGTCGGTAATGTGCCGATCATTGGCGATCATCAACGCCAGCACCAAAATGTTTGCGTAGGCGAAAACGTTGGCGACTCTGTTGTTGCCAAAGAACTTCATGGCCGTTCCGAAACTCTTCTTCAAACGTCGGCCCATCAGGTCGACGGAGTAAAACTCATCCAGTAGCAGGTGCAGCACGAATCCCATAAATACGCCCCAGGCTTTGAACATGCGAATGTGTTCTTCGCCAGAGAGGCAAATGATGTAGGTGAACAGCGTTGCCGTCACAGCTGCTGGAATGCTGTGCCACATGCCGCGGTGTTTGGTGTACTTTTTGAACAAATTGCCGACTCCGAAACGGAGAATGACATACAACACGCCGGCGGCGAAAACGAGATGCTCGGCGGTCAGCCCCATTTCCTGAAACCGAAACACCATCAGCATCGGGATCAATACAGAGACGAAAGATAGCATTTCCCGTTGAGGAATTCCGCTTTTGGAGTCCAGATCAGGCAGCATCCCGGCCACGGTGCACAGGGCGCCTGCCACCATGCATTGAGCTGGCGGAACACCATACTGCAAATTGGCGCCAACGCCGTAGATGGTCCCCAGTATCGCGCTTCCGGTAATGTGTGTTTTGAAATCAGCCATTGAACTAACCGAACTCCTTTTCGTACGGATGCCATGATATCTGTATTGCCGACCCCAAGCAGCGCGGATGAGAATCGCTAGCAGCTGATTCCGCCGATGGTGTTTCTCAAAGTTCAACAATTTGCCTTGAGCCATTTGCCAGAATCCGATTAAATGCCGCCGCAATAGTCTGCTATTTTGAACTGTTTTGGAGAAACGAATGTCTGTTTATGACATCGCCATGCTTGTAATTTTCTTTGGCGCGATTTGGTTCGGGTTCTGGAAAGGTCTTTCTTGGCAAGTCGCTTCACTGGCGTCGATTTTCCTGAGCTACTTCGTAGCGGTGTCTTTCCCAAATTCGATTGCACCTTACATTTCCGCGGAAGCACCATGGAATCGGTTCGCCGCCATGCTGATTCTCTTTTGCGGTACATCGCTGGTAGTCTGGACCGTGTTTGGTTCGATCAGCAAATCCATCAAACGCCTCGAACTCAAGGGTTTTGATCGCCAAGCCGGCGCGCTGCTGGGTGGCTTCAAAGGCGCCGTTCTGTGCATGGTCGTTACCATGTTCATCGTTTCGCTGATGGGCGATCGTGTCCGCGAAACGATCCACAACTCAAAAACAGGATACTACGTTGTCAGTGGAATCAACCAGCTGTCAGCGTTCACACCAGCGGGTTTGAACCAGTACTTGGCTCCCTACGTCCAAGATTTTCAGTTGAATATCCTTGATGAAAATGGAGTGCCGCCGCAGCAAAACCCAATCTTCAATCCAAACAACGGGCAATACGTAGACGACCAATATCAAGGCACCGGCGCGTTCTCGAATGCCGGCTATCCGACGAACCAGCCCGGCAGTTTTCAATCGCAATCGCAGCCTCGCCAGGCTCAATTTCCCAGCAACGGTGGCTTCCAAGGTCAACCGGCGCAGCCTCAAGCCCAACAGCCTTCGGTCACGGATCGATTGTGGCAGGGCGCCAGCAATGCGTGGGGGCAAGCGACTTCGGGACAACCACCGGCTCAAGCTCCTGCGCCTTCACAGTGGCAGCCTCCAGCGGGACAGCCGCGTCAACCTGCCAGTGGCGGGTGGTCGGATCAGTTCCCCAGCATTCAGCAGGGAGAAAACGGTTGGCCCGACGTGAATTTCAATGTCAACAGTAAAGAACTGCTGCAGCGCGGCGCGGGTGCGGCCGTGGACGCAGGGCGTCAGTGGATTGAAAACAACAATCGGTAATCCCCTGCCCTATCAAACGTTTCAGTGATGGAGCGGTTTGATGGGTTTCCAAACGCATCAGGAAATCACATCTCCTGAGTTTTAAACATGAGTGACAAGTTTCGCTCGGTGCTGGTTTTGGTCATCGTCCAGACGATGGTGCTGAGCCTATGGTTTGTTTCTGCGGCGATCATTGCCGATCTGAAACAGTATGAAATCTCTGCTTTCGCGCGAGCGGCCCTTTCTTCGTCCGTCCAAGCAGGGTTTGTGCTGGGTGCTTTGTTGGTGGCCGTCTCTGGTATCGCCGACAAATGGGACCCACGTTTGGTGTTAGGAGTCAGCGCCCTTGCGGCCGCCCTGTCCAGCATCGCTCTGTTATTTGTGGCTCCCGGTTCGACGTCAGCGATTGGGTTTCGGTTCGCAACGGGTTTGTTTCTAGCGGGAGTGTATCCCGTCGGCATGAAGATCGCAGTTGGCTGGGGCGTGGCAGATCGTGGCTTTCTGGTGGGGCTATTGGTGGGTGGGCTGACGATCGGATCGGCGTCCTCTCATCTGGTGGCATACTTTGGTGGAGCCGACTGGCGGCTGACCATCATGGTGGCCAGTGGGCTGGCGATGTTGGGTGCCGCCATGATGTCGTTGGTTCGACTGGGACCGCACCATCGAGCCGCCCGCAGTTTTAGCGCTCAAGCCGTGCGAGTCGTTTGGCAGGACCGTCGCATCCAAGCTGCCTACGGTGGATACTTGGGACACATGTGGGAGCTGTACGCCATGTGGGCTTGGCTGTCGGTCGCGTTGACGGCATCGTTTGCAAATCAAGTCGATGACGCGGGTCAGTTTGCCAAACTGGTGACCTTCATTGCGATTGCCGTGGGAGGCATCGCTTCGGCGGTTGCCGGTAAGCTGGCCGACCGAATCGGAAAAGCGAGGTTGGCTATCCTGGCGATGTTGCTGAGTTTGATTTCGGCGCTGGCGTTTGCGGTTTGCTTTGGAGGGCCCGTCCTTTTGGTTTCGGCGATTGCGATCTTCTGGGGATTGGTGATTGTCCCTGATTCGGCTCAGTTTTCAGCCTTGATCGCGGATTTTTCTCCACCGGAACAAGCCGGCAGCATCATGACCTTACAGACGGCGCTGGGTTTTGCGCTGACCGCCGTGACGGTTCAGTTGGCTCCCGTCGTGGCGGATTACTGCGGTTGGCCCATCGTGATGGCGGCTCTGGCTTTGGGGCCGTTGTTCGGGATCATCTCAATGCGACGGCTGTGGAAACTAGAGGGGACCAACCAAACGCCTGCCAGAACGCTTTAATTGACTTGCTCTGCGTAGGGAGGGTCATAAGCAGGCATGAGCGGGTTGGCGTTTGAAATCCCAAAAATGTCTTGGTACAGGGTATACGTCGCACCGAAGGCCAGCGGCATAAAAAGAAAGGCCGGGAGGTAGCAGCACAGCGCAGCAATGCCCGCGATAAACATGTGCAAGAGGTGCATATAGAAGATCCCCATGAAATTCATCTTCGCAGCCTTCCAGCTGGCTCCGATAGCTTCCATGGCTTGCATGTTTTTATCAATCACCAGCGGAAAGACGAATGTGAACGGCACGGAAATCAGTGCGATCAGAACCCCAAGTGTCAGAAAAAGGCCGCCATATGCCGCCAGAATTCCAAACAGGAATCCTGCCGATGGAGGGCCATTTTGGGCGTTGTCGATGCCCAGAATTAGAAACATTATCACGAATGCAAAAACCATGTACACCGGAACGATGACGACCATCGAGATGGCGGTTTGAACTAGCGAGGCAATCAAGCTTTCTGCGAACTTGTCGAAGCCTTTGAAGATGCCGTCAAAACCGCCGGGTCGTCCCAGCATTCTTTCACGAAAGCAAACAAACATCCCACACATCATGGGACCGATGAGTACGATGGGAACGATCCCGCCAATCAACAAAGCCACAAAACAAACAGCGACATAAGTCAGATACTGGTCGCCCAGAATCGCTTTCGCGCGGGATAGCCGTGAGAAGGGCTGAACCGAAACGCGCTGTATCTTTGTGGGGGGTGAACTTACTGACAATGTTTGCTCCTAGACGAAAACAAGAACGGCATCCGACAGGATATCTCCCCGGTTCGCACATTGCAATCAAACGGATTGCCGATTCAAAGTCTCGGACTAGTAAAGTCTCGGACTGGCAAAGTTCTTCCAAACTTACTTTGGCAAATCCCGTCCCTTGGTCCACGGGATGTCGGCTCGATCAAGTTTGTCCTCAAAAGCCTCCAGTTCGCGATCCAGCAACTTGTAAAGATCCTTTTCGATCTCCGCAAATTCTTCGACGCCGATTTTGAATTGCTGTCGCGCTTGTTGGGTGGGGCCCTGAGTGCCTCCGGTGGCGCTGGACAACGCTTGGCCGATTCGGGATCGAATGCCGGGTTCGGCGCGGATCCAGCGTGCGGATTTCATCGAATCACCGTCAATTTCACGCCGGTAATCCGTCAGACGTTTTTTGTATTCAACCGCGGTCGACAGCAATGCTTCAGTGCCGTTGGGATGTGATTTTAATATGCCAACGATTCCATCCAACTGTTCGACACGTTCCGCCAACACAGAGGATGTGGCTTGGAGTTTGTTGGAAAACAGTCCCACTTCTCTAACGAAAGCAATAATCTGGCTGCGTCTGGCTGGTTTGACGGAAGGATCCATAATCGATTCGACTTCGAATTTCACGGGATCGCCCAGCGATTTTTCTTTCCCCGCGACGGCCTTGAACGCCTCGACCGAATACTTCCCTGGGGCAACCATCGGGCCGCCACGTCGGAGCCCCGGGAGTCCTTGGTAGCGCAGGTTCCAAGCGGTCTGATGAATTCCTTTGGAGCTGGACAGGTTTAGCTTCGCGACCAAGGTACCTTTGGAGTCAGAGACTCGGGCAAAGTACCGTGGCGACTGCTGTTCGGTTTCTTCGCGCAGTTGTTCGATGGTTGGGGGCGGAACATCCTTGCCGGCTTTGCGAAGTTCAGCTTCTTTCTTTTTACGTTTGGCTTTCTTGCCGGTGAATCCATCGCGAATGTAGTATTTAAAGATGGCGCCGAAGTCAGGGTTTTTCGCACTGTACAGCGAATCGCCTTGGTATCCTTTGACGCCGCCCAATTTCGTGGATTCTCGATACCAGAAAGTACGACGAATCGGAAACATGTGAAATGCATTGTCGGCAAACAGCTCGGGCGTGGCCTCACGCAGTAGGCTGTAGTCGTCCAGCACGAAGAAGCTGCGGCCAAAGGAAGCGCCCACCAAATCGTTTTCACGTCGCTGAATCTCAAGGTCACGGAAAGAGATCGTTGGTAGACCAGATTTCAGTTTGAACCATTTTTCGCCCGCGTCGACGGTGCAAAATATTCCGAATTCGGTGGCGAGGAAAAACAGGTCCTTGCGAACATGATCTTGGATGATCCGCCAGCAAAGATGTTTTTCAGGCAAGTTTCCGACCATCATCTCCCACGTCTTGCCACGGTCCGTGCTTTTGATGACGAACGGACGATAGTCGCCGGTTTTATGATTGTCGACGCAAGCGTAGACGGTGTCGGCATCGTGTAAGTCGGCTTTGATGTCGTTCACAAAAAAGTATTCTGGAACGCCGTAGATTTTGTCGATCTTCCGCCATTTCTTTCCACCGTTTTCAGAAACCTGTATCAATCCATCGTCGGTGCCAGCGTACAGCAAACCTTCCACGATCGGTGATTCATCGATCGAGGTGATGTTGCTGTGCTGGGACATGGCATAGAGATCGTAGCCCGCATCGATGCTGTGAACGCGGCCCATGGTTGGCAGTTCGTATCGGTTTCGATTGCGAGAAAGATCGGGAGAAACGGTCTTCCATGATTCGCCTCGATCGTTGCTACGATGTAAAAACTGGGACGCCAGATAGATGCGTTTGTTGTTGTGGGGGCTGATCAGAACAGGCGTGTCCCAGTTGAATCGAAACGAAGCTTCATCTTTGCCGGGTTGTGGCTGGATGAAGACCGATTCGCCGGTCTTGCGATCGAAGCGTCGCAGAGCTCCTTGTTGAGATTCGGCATAAATGATGTTGGGGTCCTTAGGGTCGATGGCGGTGTCATGGCCGTCTCCGCCCACGGTGATCCGCCAGTCCGAATTGGTGATTCCTTGGATAAACCGAGTTCGCGAGGGACCGTACTGGGAGTTGTTGTCTTGGGTGCCGCCGGCGATGTGATAGAACGGGTAGTCGTAGTCGACGGCGACTTTGTAAAACTGGGTCAGAGGCAAGTTCGGGCAGAACAGCCACGTCTTGCACCAGTCGTAGGAGCGGTAGACGCCGCCATCACAGCCGACCAAGACAAAGTCCTTGTCGGTTGGATGAAAAGCGATCGCATGGTTGTCGACATGCTTGTGTCTGCCTTCGACGTTCTTCCAGGTGTCGCCATTGTCGGTCGAACGCATCAGATAGTTGTTGGCTTGATAGAGGACCCCGAAACGATGCGGGTCCGCCCAAAGTTCTTGATAGTAGTGCGGGCCCGTTCCACCGGAAACAAAGTCGCTGGTTTTCTTCCAACTGGCGCCGGCGTTTTCACTGCGCCAGAATCCACCTTTGCGGCCGGGCAATTCGATGGTCGCATAGACCGTGTTTGAATCCTGCGGCGAAACCTGCAAGGAAATCTTGCCCATGTTCTCGCTCGGTAGGCCGCTCTTGAGTTTCTTCCATGTCTTGCCGCCATCCACGGATTGATGGATGGCTGTTTCAGGGCCCACATTCAAAATGGCCCACACGTTTCGATGTCGTTGATGGGTCGCGGCGTAAAGCACGTCCGGGTTTTTAGGATCAAAGACCACATCGGTGACTCCGGTGTATTCACCAGCCGCAAGAATCTGTTTCCAGTTTTCGCCGCCGTCTTCGGATTTATACAGGCCACGCTCGCCACCGGGTGACCAGAGCGGACCTTGGGAGGCGGCAAAGATGACGTTAGAGTCGCGCGGATCGACCAAGATTTTGCTGAGGTGTTCCGATTTTGCGAGGCCTTTGTTTTTCCACGTTTTGCCCGAGTCGTGACTGACGTAAATTCCGTCGCCAAAACCAATGTGGCGTCCTCCGTTGTTTTCTCCCGTTCCTACCCAGATCGTGGAACTGACGGAAGGATCGACTGTCACGCAGCCAATCGAATACGATTTTTGACTGTCAAAGATTGGCGTAAAAGTGGTGCCGGCATTGGTCGTTTTCCAGACACCGCCTGAGGCGACCGCCACATACCACGTGTTGGGGTTTTTCTGATCGATGGCAATGTCGCCGATGCGTCCCGACATAAACGCGGGGCCAACACTGCGAAATTTGAGAGCCCCAGCCAGCATCCCGGTATCCAGCGGCTTTT
>CAZDZX010000091.1:0-6690 GCA_964510005.1 uncultured Pirellulaceae bacterium | reverse complement strand
GCTTTGGCTTGGTCTTTTTTCGCGTCTGCTTTCTCTTCTTTTTCGACAGCAGTCTTCTTTTTATCCTCTGGCTTAGATTGCCCCCAGGCAGGCGATGCCATGGACGAGGCGGTGAATAGGACCAGAAGAGCGATCAGGCGAAGCATGGTGTAACTCGAGCGGGACATAAAGTAGTCAGGATCTAAGTTGAAACCCAAGTTTGCGTGGGGCGGATCGCTTCGTCAACAAAATTTCAGGCAAGCCTGATCCGTTTGGCGTTTTTCCACACAGAGAGGTGCACATTGAAGCGGAAATGCGAGTTTTGTCAGACAGCAGCGGGTGAAACGAGTTCGGCAGTACGAGGCATGCCGGCGGGATACCCCGCTCCAGCCCAGTAAAATGGCATGGATTCGCAAATCGGGCTTGCCAGTTTCCGAGATCCGTTGTTCAATTGTGCCAAAGAATACCGCAATCGCAGCAAGCCAAGATCTCCGAAGGTTTTACCTTCCATCTATCGCCAGCCACGCACAGGTGTTCCGCCGGTTCCAATCGGTGTGATGATGCGTAGTGAAATCCGCTGACCGATGTCCTAGGACGTCGTTTCTCTGTGCGGGTTTTCCATTTTTAACTCTTGGCGAGGATACCGATGAAGACGCTTTGTAAGCAGAAGAAGTCGAAAAACAAATGTAAGAAACGCAATCTTGAGCGTTTCGAATTGATTGCGACCCACCAATGCAAAAAGTGCGATCGCTTGGCCTGCTCAAAGAAGGCACTCTGCAAAGCGAAGAAGCTGTAGATAAAGCGAAGGAGCTGTAGGCCTTACAGTTCGACGGAGTCAGCAGCTCGCCCGGTAAACGTCTCTTTGTAGCCCGGACTGTGTTTGCCGTAGTTCGGATAGCGAATCAACAAGGTTTCGATTTTTTCGCGCAGATACTGATTGAGCAAGTCTACGTTTTCTCGGACGCCGCCCATTTCCGCGTTCAGGCAAAGGCGAATCTCGCTTTCCTGCTCCCAGGCATCGCCTTCGAAATGGTCCGGCAATCGCATCGCAAGGGCAATGGCTTTGCCCGCCAACCCGGTCGTGCGGAAACGCAGTAGTAGCTCTTCCTGTTTAGCCAACTGGTCGTAGACTTCGTCCGCTTTGTTCAGTTCCTTGGCTTCGAGATAGAGTTCGCCAAGTCGACTAAGCGTAAGCAGATTGTAGTACTGAGTTTTGGTTCGGACTTTATCTTTGGCGCTTTCAGCGGGGAAATACTTGAGGACGGCTAACCATAGTCGTTCTCGTTCTTCAAAACTATCTTTTGCGTTGCGGGAATTCCACAACGCAGACAGGTATTGTTCCTCCACATTTTTGAACTTTTGAACCTTGATCGGTTGAAAACCCGGATCGGTTGAGTCGGTCGTCTGGTCTTGCAGTCCCGAGTACTGGCTGGCGATACGATTGCCGCCCCACCATCCCAGAAAACACAGCAGGCCCGTGGCGATGGCGCTCAGCGTCCAGCCCAACCAGCGGCGGTTTTTCGGTGACGATGCACGAACGGAGGCAAGCTGCTCTGTTGCAGGCATGTTTTTGCCACCGTCATGCTCTCCCGGTAACGGCTCGAACAGGGACCAGTCAAAATTCTTAGATCCGGCAACGTTGATCGGTTGCAACCGCTTCAGCAACTCAACGGGTTCTTGCGGTCGGTGGGCTCGATCCTTGAGCAACATCGTCGAGACGATATCAACCAACTCTTACGGAAGATCCGTACGATGTTCCGCCAGCGAAGGTGCTTTTTTAGAAGTGTGCATGACGGCAATCGACAACGGCGAATCTCCATCGAAGGGAGGTTCGCCAGCAAGCATGTGGTAAACGGTAATCCCCAGCGAATAGATGTCGCTACGAATGTCGACATCGACGCCTTCGATTTGCTCGGGGCTCATGTACAGCGGGGTGCCGACGGTGATGCCAGCCCGCGTGAGGGCTTTATCGTGTTCGCCGCCGATCGACGCCAAACCGAAATCCGTGACTTTGATTTCTCCGTTGGCGGTCAGCATGATGTTGTCTGGTTTGATGTCGCGATGAACGACATCGTGTTCGGCTCCCTTCTGTAGGGCCATCGCGCACTGCCGTAAAACGCTCAGCGCCATATCCGGCGGGACAGCGCCGTAGCGAGCAAGATACTGCTTCAGATTTCTGCCGCGAACATACTCTTGAGCAATGAAGTGCCAGCCATCGGATTGGCCGACTTCGAAAATTTGCACAATGTTGGAATGCACGAGGGCAGCAGCCGCTTGGGCTTCCCGTTGGAATCGCTCGACGTAGTCAACGTTTCGGGCCAAGTCCGATTTGAGGACTTTGAGAGCCACGTTCCGTTTTAGCGATTCTTGGACGGCCAAGTAGACGTCGGCCATGCCACCGGATCCCAATCGGCGAAGCAGATAGTAGTCACCGATTTTTTGCCCGGAAAGGTTGCTTCCTGGCGGGGTTGCGACCTGGGCAGAAGAAGGATTGTCGTTGGGGATTCCCATTCAAGCGGCGGCGGTGAGTGGAACTATCAGGATCTTAAATATTATGTTTCAACAGGCCCAAATGAGCAATGTCTGGCCGGGGATATGTGATGAAACTCCATGGGTTCACACAGATTGAACGGTTTTACTGCTTAATCGGGAGGCCAGCTGTGCCATGGTGGCGATTCATTTTTTAACGCTTGACATGCCACCATCGACCCCAAACACTTGCCCGGTGATCCAGCTGCTACTGTTGGAAAGGAGGAATTCGGCGACCGAAGCCAGATCGCCGGGAACTCCTGTCCGCTGAAGAGCGTACATCTCACCCAGCGAATCTGCTTTGGCGGGATCGGAAAAGAACCGCTCGGTCAGCGGCGTATCGGTCAGCGCCGGGGCGATGCAGTTGACTCGGGTTTGCGGCGAAAGCTCGGCGGCCAGTGTGCGGGTCAGTCCTTCGATCGCGCCCTTGGAAGCGGCCACACTGGCGTGGGCGTGCATCCCCAGTCCGACGGCCACGGTACTGAACAAGACGATGCTGGAGCTTTCAACTTTTTTCAGACCCGGCAGCGAAGCCTGAATTGTCTTGATGGCGCCAATCACGTTAAGCTCAAAGTCCTCGCGGAAGACCTCCGGTTTGAGCGCGCGGAATGAGCGCAGGTTGATGCTTCCGGGACAGTAAGCCACCCCGTTGATGGTCTCGGGCAGCCAAGCCGGATCGACTTCGTCAACGGTTGCATCGAACGTTTGATGCCGGACCCCACCGATTCCTGCCAACTGATCTGAGGTGCGGCTGAGCACAAGGACTCGATGGCCTGAGCGGGCCAACCGCCGAGTGATCTCTAAGCCGATGCCCTTGCTGCCACCTGCGATTACATAGTTTGAAGACATGAGGAAGGCCTTTTAGAGAGCGTCGTTAGAAGAGTCCGGCGTCTACGCTTAGTCCCGCAAGGCAAGACAGCTAACAACCCAGATTAGGAACCGTCATCGCAAAAATGAGGCAGGTTTTCGGGAAAGCGCTTTAGCGATCAGAAATCAGAACCCGTTAAAAGGGCCCGCGAATGCTCCCCGCCGGTTGCCGGGCGCGAAAGGATTGACCTGAAGACCCTTGGTTTCGTTCAAGGGCCGGTCGAAGCCGAGGGGGCGACCGCCGACAATCGGTGGACCCAGATCGTTGCTGGGAAACGGATCGTGAATGACGGCTCGCTCTCGCTGCATGCCGATGGTTCCCGGTGCTCCAAAATTAAACCGCGCGCAACCGCTAGTGATGATGATCATCAACAGCGCAATGTAAATTGCTACGCCTTGGTTTTGCATGGATATGCTTTCAGGAGTTTCGGAATCGAACGAGGGACTTTGGCAGAACCGCGAATCCGAACAAGCCCAATCTGAGAAAACTGATAGCGTTTAGGTGTGGGCCTGCGAGCAGCCTCTATTCGACTAGCATTTCCAGAAATTCAGTGTCGTCCGCGGTAGGATGAAGGACGGTTGCTTCCAGTGCCGCTGGCAAAAGTGCAGTCTGGGCTTTGGAAAGCTCGTCGGGCGACGGATCGTTTTCAATTCGAATCGATCCGCGAGTCGGCGTGATGATCCGAAATCGCCCATCGCCACCGACGCTGACAGAATCGTTACTTCGATGTCGGCGCAGTGTGAACTTGTCGCAGGCAATCAGAGTCTCACATCCGCCTGCCAAGGTCGGTTGGCAGATCGAAACTGGACCACGCGAAAAATCAGTGGCGGCAATGCCTTGCTCCAAATGCAGATCGCGTGGTTTTCCATCGGCGTCGACACGTCCCCAGTCGTCGATGCGAAAGGTGGTATTGCTGGCCTGTTGAATTTCGGCGATCAGCAATCCGGCTCCGATGGCGTGCAGTGTTCCGGCTTCGATGAAAACGCAATCACCGGCAGTGGGCTCAAAGGAGTGCATCATGTCGGGAGTTTTGCCAGCCGCAGCGGCTTCGCGAAAGGTCGCTTCGTCAACGCCGTCTTTAAGACCTGCATAAATTTTTGCACCCGGTTGGGCATCCATCACGTACCACGCTTCCGTTTTTCCCAAATCGGGTGGCGCTAGTGTCGCCCCCATCGCATCGTCGGGGTGAACTTGAATGGACAGATCGCGGCTGGCGTCGAGAAATTTCAACAGCAGCGGAAAGCGATTTCGCAATGGTTCCGGGATCGATTCAGCGGCCAGCGATTGGGCCAGTTTGTCTCCCAAAATCGCAGCCGCATCCGACGCGATTATTTGTCGCAGCGTTTGGCCGACCAGCGGTCCGTGAAGAATCTCGCTTTGAGCATCCTTGTGATCGACCAGTTCCCAGCTCTCAGCGGCGGATTCGGTGCCGGTGTCTTTTCCTAATACATCGCGCAACCGGAACCCGCCCCACAGGTAACGCTGAAAAATTGGCTTGAATCGAAGTGGATACATGGCAGGACTGGTTAAGCTGGGAGAGTGAACTGTGACGGGTTCATTGAGGGTATCGGTTCGTTCTGATACGATTCGATCTTCAATTCAAAAGCATACCGTTTTGTTCGGCAAATTTGGCAGGGGGACAGACAACTTTTATGAGTTTTCGGGGCCCAGAAGAGGATTTTTTTGACGATAGCCGGATGAGTTTCGGCGAACACTTGGAGGAACTGCGCAAGGTCCTGATCAAGGCCTCGATTGCGTTGGCGATCGGCTGCTGTGTCGGATTTTACTTTGCCGAGGAAGTTGTCCAAGTTTTGAATCGGCCCCTGGTCGATGCGATCAACGAGTTTGAGTTGAGTGCTGCCCGTGGCCGCATGGAAGGCGAAACGGGTTACATCCCGCCAGATCTGGTGCCTTGGTTCGAAGAGGACGGATACGTTCCGCGAAAGTTCCGGGTCGATATGGATGAACTGATCGGAGAGCTCCGGCAACAGATTCCTGATTTGGGCGAAAGCATCAAAGTCCGTGGCGATATTTTTCAGGGAACGGATTTTGAGTCAGGACAGGCACTCGGTTTAATCAAGCAATTGTCTAGCCAATCCCCTGCTGGTGATTCGACAGCGGAACATCTGCAGGCGATCTGGAAAAAGGTCCCCGAGTCAAAACAGAAACAACTGCAGGCGATGGCTAAAAAAAGCGAGCTTGCTGATGTGGATCTTGAGCAGCTTGCTGGAGTCTTGAATTCGATCGCCGAATCCGATCTGCATACCGACGAAGCGTTTTCTGATTGGCTTACCGAATCAGGAGCTGGACTGCTGGATATGTTCGTGAACACGGAAGCCAATCCGATGGCGAAGATTAAAAGCCGTGTTGATCAGTCGGATGATTCGTCTTTATCGCAGGGTCTCAATCGCGCTTTGTTGGGCAAGGTGTTTGGAGAAAAGCTGCCCGTCAGAAGGAACCTGAGAGAGATCACGCTGTGGCAGCAAGCCGATTTTCAGCCTCAGTCTCTGGCCGCGACCGACAGTTTCTTCATCTGGCTGAAAGCGGGATTGGTGACCGGTTTGATTCTCTCACTGCCGGTGATCATGTTTTTCATCTGGTCGTTCGTGGCGGCTGGTCTTTACCCCCACGAGCAAAAATACGTCTATGTTTTTCTGCCGATCAGTTTGGCGCTGTTTGTCGGTGGTGTGTTGTTGGCGTTTTTCTTTGTGTTCCAGCCCGTGCTGGCGTTCCTGTTCTCTTTCAACAAGAGCATGGGGATCGCTCCAGAGATGAGGATCAACGATTGGCTGACGTTCGTGCTGTTCCTGCCGTTAGGGTTCGGGATCGCGTTTCAGTTGCCATTGGTCATGCTGTTCGTCAATCGCATCGGCGTTATTTCCGTAGAAGCCTATATTGAGAAATGGCGAATTGCCGTGATGGCCATCAGTGTGCTTTCGATGCTGCTGACCCCTGCCGACCCGATCAGCATGATCTTGATGGGCGGCCCGCTGACGTTGCTGTATTTCCTAGGGATCGCAATGTGCAAATGGATGCCGCGGAACAATGCCAATCCATTTGGCGAATCGGCTCCGGTGACGTGAGTTTGATGCGTCGGGTCGCTAGGACTAGATGCAAATGTCAGCCGTTTCGGCGCGAGTCGAATGGCAGTTGCTTTAGGGATCGCATCTCCCATACGCGATATAAATCAAATCTCTTTGGCATGCATCAGGCCGTCTGGCGCCAAGATTTCAGCCCCGAAGAGGCGACAGCATGTAGCCATGGGCGTGAGCGCGTGAGCCCATGGATCGTTAACCAACCCATTCTTTTAAGCC
>CAZDZX010000090.1:0-14428 GCA_964510005.1 uncultured Pirellulaceae bacterium | reverse complement strand
GGGTGGCGCCCATCACTTCGAGGTATGTGAGCTTCGTCCGTTTTTCGCCGTCATAATCACTACAAGCGATTCCAGCGTTCGCCTGTCCACGATTGGATCAACGCGCACTCGAATTGACTGCATTTTAGCCAATTGGCGGCCTAAGGTTACATGCTTTTCCAGACAAACGTCATACTGCCTTAAACAAAAATGTTGTCCGCAATAGAAAAACTTTGGGATAATCGGGAGATAAAAGACTCGAACTTCGATTTGCAACGAATCGCAAATATTTGGCGATTCGTAGCGGTGGCAACGTTGTTTTGGCTGGGCTTTGGCATCTACTTTTGGTTTCAGAGTTGCTTTGATTCAGCGGTCATCTGTGGTCTTGGCAGTATTGTTTGTTACTCCTTGCTACTGTGCCGCACGCAGCTCAGAAAATACAGAATCGGAGTCGGTCAGTTTTTTCTGCTGTCATGCCTGATGGGCGTTACTTCCCTGTCGCTTTCTCACGGAGGTGCACATCGGGAAACAATCTACTTCCTGAGTCTGGGTGTTTTCATTGCGACCCACCTGTTCGGTATTCGCATTGCGAACTATTGGGCGGTCGCGATTGCAGTCGCCATCCTATCTCGATTTCTTGTCTGCGACGCCCCGACACCTGCGGATATTGAGACTCTTGTCAACTCACTTGGTTTCACGGCCGCGACCCTGTTTTTCTGTCACCAAGCAGAAGCTTTGTTTTGCAGAAGAACCGAGCGCCTTAAGCAGTTGAGCCATGATTTAGAAAAGCAGAGTGAAACAAATTTCTTTCTCGCTACCACCGATTCGCTGACTGGATTAGCCAACCGATACGGTCTTCAAAACGCCAGCGAGAAACTCTTGAATGAAGCCATTGAATCGGGAAACGAATTGGCGATGTTGCTGATTGACCTCGATAAATTCAAAGAAATCAACGATTCGCTGGGTCATGCCGTGGGTGATCGCCTTCTACAAAAATTTGCAGTGCGGCTGAGCAAATCGCTTGGCCACGATGTCGCCGTTGCCCGACTCGGCGGTGACGAATTCTGCATCCTCGTTCCCGACATCGGCGACAAAGAGAATGGAGAGAGTTTCACGAATAAACTTCACGCAGAACTGTGCCAGCCCATCAGCATTGGCAATGACGATTTAACCATTGGCGCCAGCATTGGAATCAGTTTTTGTCCCAGCCAATCTACCCGCTATGCAGAATTGTTGACGTTTGCAGATACGGCGATGTATCAGTCCAAATCCGCAAAGCTGCCGTGTCTTTCATACGATTCTTCGATGACGGATGAATTGCGAAGTTACCGGGAACTCAAAGACAAACTTTCGATGGCGCTGGAACGAGGCGAGTTCTTTTTGCTCTACCAGCCTCAAATCTGCTTTAAAACGGGCAACTGCATCGGTGCAGAGGCCTTGATTCGTTGGGAACACGACGGCGAAACCATCGGGCCTTGGCGTTTTATTCCTGTGCTCGAGTCTTCCGGATTGATGCCTCCCATCGGGCGATGGGTCGTCGAAGAGGCGTGTCGTCAGTTGAGCGTCTGGCAAAAATCCGGTCCCCCACCAAGCGTCTCGATCAACGTTAGCGCGACGCAATTCTCTGATCCCGGATTGGTTGGCTACATTCGTGACGCACTCAACACCCACCAGATCTCTTCTGAGTTGCTCGATTTCGAGATTACCGAAAGCTTGCTCGTCGAAAACGTTCACGAAGCGAAAGAAACACTGGAAGCAATCAAGGCTCTTGGCTGTTCGATCAGTATTGACGATTTCGGGACCGGCTACTCCTCGCTAGCCTACTTGAAACAGTTCCCTATCGATCGTCTGAAAATCGATCGAGAATTTGTTAAAGACTTCCCCGCGGCAGACGACGGACTAGTGGCTTCGAGTGTCGTTGCACTGGGACAGGCATTGAACATGCGAGTTCTGGCCGAGGGAATTGAAACCAAGGAACAGTATCAGTTCCTGCGAGACACCGGTTGCGAAGAGTTCCAAGGTTTCATTCGCAGCAAGCCGGTTCTACCCGAAATTTGCCAGGACTTCTTTATTACCAATCCCGAATCGCAAACAAGCCCTGCGCCAACTAATCCGGATCCGCAGCTTGCCGAGTTGAACCTGAACAGTTTAGCCGAATAACCAACTGCGGCAGTCACCCCGCCAGTACAGCTGAAACCCGCTCTGAGATTCCCGCAAAAAACTGGCCCCGCGTCATCACCTGGTCGAATGGAATTTCACCAGCCTGCTTCAAAGCGGCCACGTTAACATGCTGTGCGTAAGCAATCGATTGAGGGACTTTCTCGATCAGCGTCGCCAACGCGTCCCAGTCAAGATTCGCGACCTGAAGGTCGACCAGCAGCAATTCGCAGGTTTGCCCGGATAGTTTTACCTCTGCACGTTCCACCGAACCGACAAACCGGAACGTGCCTTCGTTCTCGCGCACGGCGGCGGAAACGGTGGAGGACATCATTAAATCTTCGCTGATCAAAAGTATCATGGGTTTTGTTTCTTTAATTCGAGAATCTGTTTTTCAATTTCTTCGACTTTACCATTCGCGTTAGCCAGTTTTTCTCTAGCTGTATCCACCGCTTGTCGCAGCGGTTCGTTGGCGTTGCGCGCCTCGTTCAATTGTTTCTGAAGCGCCGCATACTGCCGCGAGAACCCTTGCTCTTTCTGCCAAAAGGATATTCGATTCTTCAACCGAGTCACTTCCCCTCGAGCCTTGTCCAACGCCGGCTTTCGTTGAGCCACCTGCGAGTTCAATTGCCCGATCATTTTCTCATTGGCGGCAATTTTCAATGAAAGCTGCTGCGTTTCTTTGACGACACGATTCTTGGAGTCGCGATTGCTTTTAAGATTCGCCAAAACGTCGCTGCGTTTTGCATTGTCCTGCTTCAATTGTTTAGTCAACACGCCGACGCGCTGTTTCAGTTCATTTTGTTTGGCTTCAAGCGTTTTTACCATCGACGCCAGATCCGCATCCCGTGGCAACGAACTGGCAGCGACTTTAGCTTTGACCAGTGCCGTGGCAACGGCAGGCAGTGCGTTCCTTTTCAGGGCCAGTTCTTTCTTTCGTTCCTGTTGTTGGCCGGCCGAGGATTTAAGTTGTTTATCCAAGCCCTCAATCGCGATCTTGAATGAGGCCAGCTTTTTCTGTGATGCTGTTTTGATTGAAATTTCCGCTTGATTGCTGGCTCCAAGTTCGCCGATGCGCGATACGAGGTTTTGCGTCTGTTCTTCCAGTGGCGCAAAAACTGTTTGGGCCGCCGCCAGTTCTTGACTCAATTGGTTGACTCGGGATTCGATCGATGGCGGATTGACCCGCAGCCAAGCGACGGGCTTGGGTTTGGCTTCGTCCCAAACTTTCAGATTTCCCGCCCAGTCTCCGGCAATGATCCGATTGGTTTCGCTACACCACGCCACCGAGGTGACCTGCTCTTTCATTTTGTCGGTCGCACGGCGCTGCTTACCATTTTGTTCCCAGACTCGAACAAGGTGGTCGCGGCCTCCGGTCACAATCAGCCCATCGCGAGTGAAGGTCGCATCAGTGACTCCCTTTCCACAAGCGTTAATGCTGCGAATCTGCTTTCCGTTTGTGGGTTCCCAAATACGAACCGTACCATCTTCGCTGGCCGTCAGTGCTAATTTGCTGTCGATTCGCCAATCAATCGCCGTCACCGATTTCTGGTGTCCCTTTAGTGTCGCGACTTCGTTTCCGGAATCGGCTTCCCAAAGAAAGACGCCACCGTTTCGGTCCGCCGTCACTAAGAATTTTCCATCAGGTGAAAATTGTAAAGCCGTAATCCAGTCCGTATGTTTTGAGATTTCGTATTCGATTTCTCCAGCCAGATTGCAGACATAGACGACTTTACCGGGCCCTCCCCACGCGATTCGATTTTGCGACCCGTGGATATCTGCCGCCAAAATCGAATCAGGTGCATCCCCAACGGCAGTCACGCGGCGACCGTTAATGGCATCCCAAAGGACTGCTGTCCCGCTATCGGCCCCTCTGCCACCGGCAATCAACAGCAGCTGGCCGTTGCGACTGAAACGAAGTGATTCCGGTTGACCTTCGGGGAAGGGAATGACGCCATGAAGGGCGAAGTCATTGGTTCGGTACAGTAAAACTTGTTTGGGGCTGGAGACCGCGATCACCGGCGCCCAGGGATTCGCCGCAATGGCGCGAACCGTGGATTTCCGTTTCGTCACCAACGCCGGGTTCAGCGGCATTCGGGACGGCATCGGGATCACGTTGGGGCGTTTGTCGCCTGCCGTGATCGTGCCATAGTCGACGCGGGGTTTTCTCTTTTTGGCAACGCTGCCGGAGTTCTCAAGGGCTCCGCCATCGATCCATTTTCGAAGCATTTCTATTTGAGGATCAGGGATCTTGGTCCCTGAAGGCGGCATCTTTGGCGATTCTTGATGCGTGACGAGCCGAAACAAATAGGATTCGTCAGCCGATCCCGGTGAGATCGACTCTCCGCTACCGCCACCTGAGATTAGAGACCTGTAGTTGGTGATATCTAAATCGCCTTCGCTGCGGTCGCTGTTGTGACAACTGGAACATCGCTGCATCAAAATAGGCCTCGCATGATCCGCGTAAGTCAATTTTGGCGGCGCCTTTTCCTGACCCAGACATGGAGCCACTGGCAGCAAAACCAGTGCCGCCAGCATGGCAGCAGACCGTGACACAAAACTAGTTGTTGTTTGGGCGATTCTCATGCGGCGACATCAATTCAATGATTGAACAGAAACTCCCGCGAGTTCAACAGTGCCCAAAAAATATCTTCTAAACCTTGTACCCTATCTTTGTTTTCCGCAACGGTCGGGAGCAGTTTCTCAAATTCCTTGTCGGTCGGTTTTCTGGAAAGGCAACGAAAGTAAAGTTGGCGGATGATTTCCGTATCATCCTTCTTCTCCGAAACCATTCGCTTAATCAGTCCGCCTTGACGCACTTTATTTTCGATCGTCTGTCCATTGATCAAATGCAGGGCTTGAGACAAGTTTGGCTCCGTTTTGACTTCACAGCTACACACCGTTTCGCGACGCGTGCGACCGAAGGTGTCAAGAAAGTAGTTGCTGGTGTTCCCCAACGGGATTTGGACCGCTTTACCGCCCGGCGGCAGTCCGCGAAAATCATCTTTCGTTCCGGTGATTTGCGAAATTACGTCCAACAGAACCTCAGCCCGAATTCGCCGCAACGTCCCATGCGAGAAGTTCGTCAAATCGCTTTGATTGGTTGCATTGGTTTGCGTGCTCAGTTGATAGGTCCGTGAATTGCAGATATCGCGGACCAAGCTTTTAAAGTTGTATCCCGATTCAGTAAATTTCTGAGCCAGTTGATCTAGCAACTCCGGATTCACTGGCGGATTGGAAACTCGAAAATCATCGACTTCATGAACGATTCCGCGGCCCAGAAAGTGTGCCCACGTGACGTTGACCAAGTTTTTAGCAAACCAAGGGTTCTGATTAGAAGCCAGCCATTGAGCAAGGACTTCACGGGGGTCTTTGTCTTTTATTTCAGGTCGTTCTCCGCCAAGAAATTTAGGCGGCAAGACCTTGCGTGTGACCGGATTCTTGATCGAACCACCGCCTGTAAAAATCAGTTTTTCCCTTGGATCTGTCCCCGCCTTTCGAGTCACCTTTGAGAAAAACGAGGCGAACGAGTAATAGTCATCCATCGTCCAGCGATCAAAGGGATGGTTGTGGCACTGGGCACACTGGATCCGCGTTCCCATGAAAACCTGAGCCACGTTTTCAGCAATTTTTTGATTCGTCGGTTCGGTCAGCCAAAAATTAGCGGCCGGATTGGAGAACGTCTCTCCCTTGGAGCCCAGCAATTCAATCACCATTTTGTCGACCGGAACATCGTTGGATATCTGACTTTTGATCCAGTCGAAATACAGCCACGCACCTTTGTAGCTAATTTTATTGATCGCCCAACGGACTTTCAACAGCTCTGCCCATTTCATCACCCAGATGTCGGAAAACTCACTTCGTTGAAGCAACCGATCGACACACCGCGACCGCTTGTCGGGAAAGCCATCCGCCACGAAGTCACGAACCTCTTTAGGCGTTGGAACTTGGCCGCACAAATCCAATGTCACACGTCGAATGAATTCCGCATCCGAGCAAATTTCTGACGGCGCAACCCGCAGCTTTTTTAACTTCTCATGAATCGCTTGATCGATGTAGTTGTTGGCTTTGACCCCCTCTGGCCACTGAAAGCGAATATCCTTTGGCAAAACAATGAACCGGCTCCCCACGGTATGGGCACCAAAACGAGCCATCACAAACGATTCCCCGCGACTCGCCGCAGTGACAATGCCCTCAGGAGAAACCGCCGCTGCGATTTCGTTACTGGCTGAAAAATAAGACAGTTGAGTCACGTCACGAGTCGAACCATCAGAATAGTTCGCCAGCACGACCAGCCGATGCTGGGTGTCTGCTCCGTTGAGCACGCCGGATTTTGGATAGAGCTCAACGGACTTTACAGTCGGCACCTTTCCGCCATCATCGGTCGCTCCCGTTTCCAGCCAGCGTAACAGCGTTTGGTAGTGCTCAGAATCTCGCGACATCAGCGAACCGCCTGAATGGGCGACCGAACCGGTGGCTTTATTGATCAACAAGCAATCTTCGGGGACCGCAAGGTTGATACGACGGCCCAGCATCTCCCGAGTCAATCGAAAGTGGTCTCCACGAGGATCAAATCCAAACAGTGACAGATTGAATCCGTCTTGACCGCGAGCGGCGCCATGGCAACTACCCGTGTTGCAGCCCTTTCTGGAGAAAACGGGCATGACGTCGTTGGAAAAGCTAACGGGAAGACGTTTCTCTACGTTCGCGACTTCGACCGGAACGCGAAGTTCACTCCCCTGATGTGCGACGATCAGCTCCGAAGCACCATTTTTCTTTGGCACCACGAAACCGTTTTTGTACTCGGCAATCGGATCAGTAAAGCGAAAGCTGCAAACGGATGTCAAATCATAGGTAATCCCATTGGCGAGCGTTTGCTGGACGACGATCGACTGCCGATCGATCGCATGCGAAAGGTTTATCTTTGCCGGAAAGACTGCAATCTGTGCGTCGGCAGGGGCCTGAGCTTGTGTGGATTGGTTTGTTGAGGCGTGGCAAAAAAACAGCAACGCAAGGAAAGCAAATCGCTTCCCTAAACCCATCGCACGGCCTCCAGCGTTCACACAAGAGGATTGTTGATTGAAGTTGCTAATCATTTGGCAGCCGCAACCTTTTCTTTGAGTTTTCCTTTCGGAGCATTGATAATCAACACACCCTTGCCGGCCCGAGAAACCATTTTGTCTTTGCCGTGCGGAATGGTGACCTGAACAAACGGGGTGTGCTTGCCTGCCGGGGATTTTTCGTTGGTCTCAACTTTGAAAGTCAGAGTTTTCGTTGTCGAATCGAAAGTCAGAGGTGAATTTGTTTTGATATTCGGCGGCATCCCTAAAAGTTCCGCGGTGGCTTCGCCGTCGAATTTTATCAGCTGGTCAATGTTGCACACGACCTCCGCTGAATCACCTCGCTTAAGACTGGTCCTCGCCAACTGCATCTCGACTCGTGGTTCAGCGACTTCCATTTCACACAGCTGCGACGACACCCAAGCTCGACCGCGATCTTCGCAGAACCCAATAACGTAGATCGGCCATTTCCCCAATTGAGCATTTCGGTTTGCATTCAAAGGATAATTGACTTCCGATTTTCCCTTGGGAATGACAATTTGATGGGTCGTGCCCACACCCGGCGAACGAAACGGGAACTGAATGAATATCGATTTATCAAAACCTTCGTCTCGTTGGGCAACGATTTTGATCGACATCGAGCCCGATCTCACCAACGGTGCTTGGGGAGCGATCATTTCCAACTTAAAAGGCACCGGGTCGATGACTGCCACGGGAACCTTTTTTGTATCGCACGCATGAAAAACGGCATTGTTAGGCGGCCCCAGCGTCACATACGCCTGCATCAGATAATCCCCACGGATATCTTTTTTGGCGTCCACGTCGGCGGCGTTGAGCTCATACAAGCCGCCGCCAAAAGGTGCGTCCTTGGCAGCCGAAAAAACGACCGGCATAATATTCGAATCAGCAGAACTGGGGCGACAATCCATCGTCACGCCTTTGGGAAGCCCGTTCTGAATCAGCTTGATCTGTCCTTTGAAATCGGACCTTCTTACGTCCATGATCACACCAAACCGATTGCCCTGCGGAATAGCGATCTGTTGACGGCGCTGCGTGAACCGGTCAGTTCTTTTAACGCCAACGGTCAACGCTGGTTTGACGACATCGATTTCCAGCCTGTATGTAAAGAACTTGCCACCGCGATTCAGGCGATCTTTGATTCGGATGTAGAAATCGCCATCGTGGGGAACACGAAACCGAACAATCGAGTCGCGTTTGCCGCCTGCGTCGTCATTCGATGTTTTCAATTGGAACTTGTCATCAAAGACTGCAACGACTGAATCGAGCTCCGATCCGATCGCAAAAGCATGGCATTTGATGTCAAGCAATTGGCCTTTCGTCGCGCTGAAACGGAAAAGATCGCAAGGGTCAACTGCCGTTAGCCGACCGTTGAACGCCAAGGGGACAGCGAGCGTTTCCTTCACATCCTTAAATTCGTTATTGGGTTCGGCTTCAAACACATTGTCCAATTCCGAAAACAGAAACCTGACCGGGGAAGGTGAAATCCCAAGGTCATCCGAATACGAAAGACCTGCCCGAATGCTGGTCGGTTTCGGAACGACAATTTCTCGTTTGATGTCGCCCGCTGGATCCCCATAGAACGTCACTTCCATTTTTTCGCCGGGTTTCCCGCCGGCCGGAAAAGCCATAACTGGACGAGGGAAGTCGCCAATGTGTAGGCGATAGCGGGCATTGCCATTGCCTTCAAAACTGGAGTCCCGCAGCATCACGACGTAATCGCCGTCGGCCGGAGCCGTGATCGAAAGACAAGCGTCTTGTCGAAGCAAGGCCGAATCATCGACCGTTTTCAACACCTTACCTTCCGCGTCGAGGACTTGGATTAAGGAATCAAGCAAGTATCCCAAGCGGACGCCTTCGACTTCCACTGAAATGCGTTGGCCCTTGGTCGCTTGAAAACGGAACGCGTCGACATCTTCCAGCAAGATGGTTCCGTTAACGGTTTGGTTGAATTTAATTTCCTGAGCATTCTTAAAATCGGAGTTCGGTTCCGATTCTTGGACCTCTTCAAGGGTGCCTACGAAAAAGTTCTGAAACTCCGTGACTCCGGTTGCCGTCCGCAACTGAGCCAAATGTTCGCCGACCCGACAATCGGGCGACGCATACAGAGTGACTTTGACTTTCCGGCCGTCGACCTGTTCAATCTTGCGAACTTCGACGCCTTCGTCGTAGAAAAAAACCTCTTTGGCGTCGAACAGCCGATCTCCAGAAAAGACCAATGTAGTTTCCGTGCCGCGCTGCATGCCCCGCGGATTGATCAATTTCAAAACCGGCGTCGCAGGCGAAACCGCGGTGCTGCCCAGCACGACGCCTGAGGGCAGCAAGCCAAACAGCAGAATCAATGAGAATTTTCGGATCAGGTTCATAAGCGTTCAAGGAAGTGCCAACAGGCAGAAGAGCAGCGGCGGCGATCAGGCAAGCAAGTCTTTGCAGACCTTACCTCCGTCCACAATTTCAATGGGGCGATCCCCGGGCGCCATCAGCTCTTTGTCGGCATTGATACCAAGACATTTGTAAATCGTCGTCGCCCAGTCCTGAATGGTCATCGGAGAGTCGGCAGGCTCGCTACTGATCGCGTCAGATTTCCCGTGAACGTATCCCTTGCGAATCCCACCGCCAGCCAGCAACGTGCTGAACACCTTGGGCCAGTGGTCCCGCCCAGCGTTGGCATTGATTTTCGGAGAACGACCGAACTCGGAAGCCACCACCACTAATGTTGAATCCAACAGGCCTCGTTGTTCGAGATCGCGAATCAGCATCGCGTAGGCCTGATCAAAAGGAGGCACCTCACCGCGAATTCGATTCCCAATTTTGTCGTGATGATCCCAACCGCCGTAAGTCAACGTGACAAAGCGAACACCGGCTTCGACCAGACGTCGGGCCAGCAACATGCGAGCGCCAGCCGGGTTGCGGCCATACTGATCGCGAAGCTTCGGATCTTCTTTTGAGATATCAAAGGCCATCCGAGCCTTCTCGGAACTGATCAGCCCGTAAGCCCGCTGATAGAATGTGTCCACCGCATCCATCGAATCCGAATTTTCCCGCTGGCGAAAATGGTCGTTGACCATATCAAGGACTCTGCGACGTTTTTGAAAGCGATGGGTGTCAACGCCCTCTGGCAACTGCAAATCCCGAACACGGTACTTGTTGTCTGCCGGGTCCGAACCGATGCTGAAACCCGCGAACGAAGAACTCAAAAATCCAGTCCCAGCAAATGTATTGGGCTGCCTCGGTACGAAGACATAGGGAGGAAGATTGTTTCGCGACCCGAACTCATGCGAAACCACACTTCCCATCGAAGGATACTGCAGCGCCGGACTGGGACGGTAGCCGGTGAACATGTTGTGAACCCCACGCTCGTGTGCTGCCTCTCCGTGGGTCATCGAATTGATGATCGTAATCTTGTCGGCGACACCGGCGGTTTTTTTGAAATGCTCACTAAACCGAACGCCAGTCAATTTTGTGCCGATCGATTTAAAAGGGCCTCGATATTCCAACGGAGCGTAAGGCTTAGGGTCGAATGACTCCTGCTGAGCCATTCCGCCGGGCAGAAAAATGTAGATGACGGATTTCGCAGTGCCTTCTTTGGATTCGTAAAATTTCTGATCCGCTCGCGCGGATTTGATCCGAAAGAAATCAGTCAACGTCAGCCCCAAACCTCCGACCGCTCCGATGGTCAGCAGGTTTCTTCGACTGAGTTGATGGTCTGTACAACGACGACGCATTATCCGACTCCTGAAT
Organism: uncultured Pirellulaceae bacterium; assembly: GCA_964510005.1. Lineage (GTDB taxonomy): Bacteria > Planctomycetota > Planctomycetia > Pirellulales > Pirellulaceae > Mariniblastus. The sequence continues at coordinate 3,473 of CAZDZX010000090.1, read as the reverse complement.
TTGCAAGTGCCTCAAGTTCGTTGAGGAAACCAACTAAAAGTTTACCCCAACAATCCGTTAGCGTGTTTTCCACTCAAAGACGGCTTTAAGACAACGGCCATCATTGCTCCCTTAACAGAGGCGTCAAGCCAAGACAACCGATCCAGAACGGGGTCTTGTGAGTTACGAAACCCCATCGCGGAACGGACCAAATCCCGAAAAAAACCTTCGCTTCAGTGGATTTTAAGTGCCTTGTTTTACCCACCGACGGGTTGTCCCGCAAAAAACCCCGCAAAATCAAGCTCTTTCCCCGCTCGCTGCCAATGGAAGGCTCAACGTGCCATTTAAAAATAAACACCGATTGATATTCGGAGTTTCGACTGGATTGGGCATACTGTGTGGGCTTGCAGAGATTTTCTGCGATGGAGGACACTTCAAGGATGAAGCATGATCAAAGTCGAAGAGATTGTCAGTTTACAAACAAAGAATGTTGATTTGTGGCACCATCAACCTGTCCACAATCCTTACGACGGCTTTTTGGAAGCCGTCTGTACTCAACATCAATTCAACTTTCTGCTGTGGCACGAAGAAGACATCGCTCGCAGTCGTAACGTCACCGACGAAGCGATCGCGAAAGTCAAACGCGCCATCGATGGTTACAACCAGCAACGGAACGACTGGATCGAGAACATCGATGACTTTCTGACTTCCCAGCTGGAAGCGGCAAACGTGACCGTGGCCGCCGACGCCAAACTAAACACTGAAACGCCGGGAAGCGTCATTGATCGGTTGTCCATTCTCTCGCTGCGAATCTTCCACCTCGACGAGCAATTGATGCGCGATGACGTTGATGACGCTCACATCGATTCAGTGAAACGAAAGATCGCGATCTGTCGTTTGCAGCAGGACGAATTGAGTCAGAGCCTGCAAGAGTTAATCGACGACATTTTTGCCGGTCGCAAACGCCATCGGACTTATCGTCAGCTCAAGATGTACAACGATCCGACACTCAACCCCTACCTGTACAGCGGCGCCAAAGCGGCCTGAAGTTTGGAGTACCGCCTTGGGGGCGATTTTAGGCGGATTACGGGGCAGATCGTCTACAGCGTTTCCGGCCTGTCACTGCTGGCGTCCCTCGGACCCAAAGGCAATACCATTGAGCGCTAACTGCCAGCGCCTTGTCGATCAACAATATCCGACGCTTACAGATCGACGCGTAGATTGTTTTTGAAAATCGCAAAGCTAACACCACGGTACCGAATGGTGATCGGTTGGGGTACAAAATTCCGATTGTCTTCCGTGGCGTTATTCGCGTCGGGATAGAGCAGAATCGCTCCGGGTTGGAACGTCGCATCGTTGATGTCGTACACGCTCAGATCGATGTGATCGAAACCCAAATTCCCATCCACGAAAATGACTTCGCCAGGACCGGCAAAAAAGCGATCGCTCTGTGGAGAGGAAAAATCATCCGACGAAGCGCCATTCGCGCCATCAGGGCTCGGGTAGGGACTGGAACTTTGCGGGGTTGTGTTGGGGGCAAGAGTCCAAGCGTTATGTTGTCCATCCGTTTGGCGGGACAAAATTCTGCGAGTCATCTCTGTCGCATCAACAATAGGTATCGAAGGCATCACCGGAATTTCACCCGTTTCTTCAAATGCGTAGGGATCCACCACGAAACAGCCGCTCGTTTCGGGCACATCCTCATGGATCAGACGGTAGGACTCGATTTCGCCAATTGGGGAATTCTCTGGCTCGGCAACTTCGACCGAATGAAAATCACCGTCATCGAACTCGGAGGAATTCACGAAGACGACTTCGGGACTTTCCTTTTTGACTTCCGGTTGCTCGGCATCGGAAATATCTGAGATCAAATCGCACAACCTCCGTGCCTCAACCAAAGGAGCTTCGATGGGGTTTGGGGTTGATTGTTCGGTAGTTGACATCGCAATTGAAGTGCCTCAGCCGCCAAATATGGCGAACGAGGATTGAGGATCGAAGGTATGGAAGGCAATAGATATGGGTTTAAATCGGGTGTTGGCCGCTTTGAGGCACATTTCACCAACCGGTTTTCTCTTTATGTCGGTACAGGCGCTGGCAATACAAAAGCGGAAGATGCCGATTGGTCCGGTTTGTTCTTCGAAGACTAACTATTGAGGCCTGTTGACCGGGAAAATTCGACCCATCTATAATCCCAGCCTTCCCAAAACCTTTTTTTGGCTCAAACGATGAAAATACACGAATATCAGGGCAAAGCGCTCTTTAAGAAATTTGGCGTCAAAGTCCTCGAAAACCGAGTGGCTCGCAATCCCGACGAAGCCTCGGCGGCCTTCGATGATCTGGGGGGCTCCATTGCGGTTGTCAAAGCTCAGATCCATGCCGGCGGACGCGGCAAGGGGACCTTTATTGAGAAGCCCGATCAGAAAGGCGTGCAGCTGGTGAAATCTGCTGACGAAGCCAAAGCCGCCGCCGCAGCCATGCTGGGCAATCGCTTGGTCACCATTCAGACCGGCCCCGAAGGCAAGCAAGTCAACCAAGTCATCGTCGAAGCCGGTTGTGACATCGCCCGAGAGCTTTACTTGGGCGTGGTTCTGGACCGCGCTGAAAAACTCCCCGTGCTGATGTGCTCTCAAGAAGGTGGAGTCGAGATCGAGAAAGTCGCTCACGAAACGCCAGAGAAAATTTTCAAGCAACATTTCGATCCCAAAACAGGCATTGGATCCGATCAGATCAAAACGCTCTGCGATCAATTGGAAATCTCAGGCGATTCTGTCGCCGCTGCTGACACCTTCATGAAGGCCCTCTGCAAACTGTACGTCGATCTCGATTGTGCTTTGATGGAAGTCAATCCTTTGGTCGTCACAGGATCGGGCGAATTGGTGGCCTTGGACGCAAAAATCAATTTTGATTCCAACGCCATGTTCCGCCAGCCCGACATCGAAAAACTGCGTGACCTCTCCGAAGAAGAAGAATCGGAAGTCAAAGCTGCCGATGCCGGCCTCAGCTACGTAAAACTCGAAGGCAACATTGGCTGCCTCGTGAACGGAGCCGGATTGGCGATGAGCACCATGGACATTATCAAACTCCATGGTGGCGAACCCGCAAACTTCCTAGACGTCGGCGGCGGAGCTAAAACCGAACAGGTGACCGAAGCCTTCCGCATCATTCTGTCAGACAAAAACGTGAAAGCCGTATTGGTCAATATCTTTGGCGGAATCATGAAGTGTTCGACCATCGCCGAAGCACTCGTTTCGGCCGCCAAAACGGTTGGCTTCGAGGTGCCGCTGGTCGTGCGACTGGAAGGGACCGAAGTCGAAAAAGGACGCCAGATCCTTGAAGAATGCGATGTCGACCTGATCACCGCAACCGATCTAACCGACGCTGCGGAAAAAGTTGTCGCGGCAATCGCTTAATCTTTTAGACCCCAAAACAATCACTCAAACAAAAGTAAAAATATGAGCATCCTTATCAACAAGGACACCCGGGTCATCTGCCAG
>CAZDZX010000089.1:12127-14487 GCA_964510005.1 uncultured Pirellulaceae bacterium | reverse complement strand
CGGCAACAATCAAAAGTAAATGCCATTGCACTAGCGCCTTGCTGCTCGTCATTTTCGAGACGCTGTTTGGGTTTGTTGTGGCGTGCGGGCCGTAATGGGTGGCTTGATCCAGAAATTACCGGAAAGCCGATGAGGAAATGTCGTGTTGCTTTTTCCCGTAATGGCGGACTGTTTGGCCCCAATGATGCGTAAAGTCGGAGAAGTTTGCATCAACGGGCGACATTTCGTCCGCTTTTGAGTCTCGGCCAAAAACCGACTCGCCGAACCGGCGAATGCAAGTTACTTTTGTGTGCCTCAAACCAGTATCTCACACAAGCTGATCTCATGGATTTTGACTCGATTCGAAAACACGCCGAGACTCTCGACGCCCACCTTGTTATTGCCATTGATGCCGCCGCCGCGGCGGGATCGATCATCCGTGATGGCTCTGGACAGATCCACGATATCGAATCCAAAGGCGTTGGCGATCTCGTCTCGCAAGTCGATACCGATGCCGATGTGGTGATCACCAAAGTGATTCGCGAGGCTTCCGATCTGCCGATCCTCTCTGAAGAATCCTCGCCAACGGTCGATGATCCTAACGCCGATTTCTGGATCGTCGATCCGCTCGATGCGACAAGTGCTTTTCTGACACAAGCCGGACCGCAGTACCCGGCCGTATTGATTAACCATCAGTCCGGTCCTGTCACGACTTGTGGTTTGGTCTATTTTCCACTGACCGAAGAATGGTTCTATGCGGTGAAAGGAAAGGGAGCATTCAAAGACGGTCAGCCGCTGCGAGTTAGCGACGAACCGGTCACGCTGCTGGAGTCTTGGGTTGAGATGAATCAGTACTCAGACAACGAGTTGGAAACAAAGCTGTTCGCCAGCATGCGTGAAAGCCTGCGGTCGCACTACGGCGCTCGGTTGGTGACGACGAATCCTCCTCACAGTGGTGTCGCGACTCGAATCGCTGAATCGTTGACTTCGTTGACGGTTTGTATTCATGACAATTCAATGGACCATATCAAGCAGGCGGCTTGGGATATTGCGGCGCCACGTTTGGTGCTGGAAGAGGCCGGAGGCGTGTTCCTTAATTTTGAAGGCAAGCCGCTGGATTTGTTTTTGGCCGAGCCCTTCGTCGTGGCGAGAACTCGCGAGCTGGCGATGGAAGTGATCCAACTGTGTGCCGGACCCAAGCCTCAGCGTTCCGAGGACTCGGATGGTTTTCAAGGAATGTCGGCGACCTTGGGCGGTGAGTTGTCGTAGTTTGGGGACGACGGAATTGAGCTTGCGGACGAACGCCCCGCATTCCGCCTGAAGGCGTGCTACCAACTGCGGCACTGCGAGCGGTTTAGCCTTCGCTGATTTCGGCCATCAGTTCGTCGCTGATGTTGAAGTTGGCTGAGACTTTCTGCACGTCGTCGTGATCATCGAGAGCATCGATCAAGTTCAGAACTTTCTTGGCAGATTCGATCGTGAGGTCGACCGTGTTTTGCGGGATCCGCATAACCTGAGCAGAGACGCATTTCAGTTCGGCTTTTTCAAACGCTTCGCTGACGTCGGAAAAAGAATCCGGTGGACAAGTGACGGTGAAGTGCTCGCCTTCGTCGGCGATGTCTTCCGCACCCGCTTCCATCGCGATTTCCATCAGGTTCTCTTCATCGACGCCTGCTTTTTCCAGAACGAAGAGCCCTTTGCGATCGAACATAAACGCGACGCAGCCTGTCGTGCCCAGTTTCCCGCCGTAATTTTCAAATAGCTTTTTGACTTCCGGTGCGGTGCGGTTCCGATTGTCGGTGAGGATGTCGCACATCACGGCGACGCCGTCAGAACCGTATCCCTCGTAGACGAACTCTTCGTAGTTTTCGCCTTCGGATTCGCCGGAGCCTTTCTTGATGGCTCGCTGGATGTTGTCTTTGGGCACACTGGCGGCTTTGGCGTCCGCGATCGCGTTCCGCAAGCGGGAATTGCCATCGGGATCGGGACCGCCCATCTTGGCTGCCACAATGATGGCTTTGGAGAGCTTGCTCCAGATCTTGCTACGTTTGGCATCAACCGCTGATTTGCGGTGCTTGATGTTTGCCCATTTGCTGTGGCCTGCCATCGTTCAATCCGTTGGGTCAGTGGAAAGTGAAATTACCTAAGGGACGTGGGAATAACTTCGTGTGTCGTTCGTCTGAACGGTTGCCAGTCCAGCTGCGAGAGGCCGAAATTATGGGTCCATTGATCCTAAGCTACTTTGGCTTCTTTTTGGAGAGCTTTTTGCCAGCCGATTTCTTGGTGGCTTTCTTTGTGACTTTTTTCTTGGCCGCAGCCTTCTTGGCCGCAGGCTTCTTGGTCGTGGCTTTCTTTTTAGTGGCCGCTTTTTTCGGTGCTTT
>CAZDZX010000089.1:0-12027 GCA_964510005.1 uncultured Pirellulaceae bacterium | reverse complement strand
GCTTTTTTCGGTGCTTTGGCCTTGGTGGCTTTCGCCGGTTTGGTTTTGGTGGCCTTGGCGGCTACTTTCTTGGTGGCGGCTTTTTTAGCCGGAGCTTTGACAGCGGCTTTGGCTGGTTTTTCCGGAGCCTCTACTTTCTTGGCGGCTTTTTTGGAGACGCGTTTGGGGAATCTATCTTTGGCGTCGGCTGCGACTTTCAGAATGACGTTGCGGATGTTGGAACTGAAGGGCGCCGATGTGAAAGCAACGGCCAACTGGTGGACCAACACGCCAAATTCGACTCCCTTTGATTTTGGAATCGTCCGCTCAAGACCGGTAAGTTTGCGATCAAGAAGTTCCTTTTCGGAAATCGCTCCAATCGCGTACATCAGATTCATGAAGCTCTGATCGATCGGAATCGAGTGGCCACCCAGTCCGTTTTGGGCGGTGTAGGCGATCGTAAAGGCCGACACCCCGGTGAAGGTCTCCATCACCATCACGGCTTTGCTGAGGTTTTCTTTTTTGAGGAACTCGAGATCGTATTGGTAGTACTGCTCGAAAACGCCGTGCAGTGATTTCCGGACTCGAGATGCTGCTTCTTCAGGTTTGCTGAGCGACTGCATTAGGCTGGCCAATTCGCGTCGGGTGGTGACACGAACTTCATTCCAGTCGTAGAAGTTTTCGAGGAGGCTGGCAAAGGCTTCGTCGGCGGCTTCGAAAGTTGAATCTTCAAGCACGGCCCCGTAAATCATGTGCTCCAACACAAGCCGGTTGGAGGGAGGCAGAATCGGAGTGTATTCTTTTTTGACAACCTTATAGAGCTTGTTGATCAGGTCGTTGCGATTTTTTGCTGGCATGGGTCGGGTGGCTTGGGGTGTACTGTTTTCAGATTGGAGGCGGAAGCATCGCGGCGATGCGAGGACAACCTGCAGGTGATCAGATTTCCGATTCTTGCGGGGCTTCAGGGTCAGTGTCGCCAGCGGTTTCTTCGGCAGAAGCAGCTTCCTCGGGAGGAAGGACTTCTTCGAGGATCCGAGTGACCATCATTGCGTTTTGCATCCCCTTATCGAGGCTGAACTGAAGTTTTGGCGTATAGCGGGTGTCGATCCGTTTTCCAATTTTCGATTGAAGGTATCCGGCGGAACTCTGCAAACCCTGAACACACAGAGCTTGCCGGGTCTCGTCACCCATGACTGAAACGTGGACTTTCGCCTGTCTCATGTCGGCCGATACTTCGACAAACGTCACGGTGACATCTTTGACACGTGGATCTTTCAGGTCCGTGAGAATCGCCATGCTGACGACTTCACGGATGGCCTGGGCTGCTTTGAGGACTCGCCGGTTGCTCATTTTAATTCCGCTTTCAAGAGGCTCTATGGATGAATTTCACGAAATCGCGAGATTACAGAGTTCTTGCAACTTCCTCGATTCGATAGGCTTCCAGCGTGTCGCCTTCCTTGATGTCGTTGTAATCCGAAAGTTTGATACCACACTCCATCCCTCGTTGGACTTCCTTGGCATCGTCTTTTTCCCGTTTCAGCGACGAAATCGGGTAATCCCCGATAATGGTGCTGTCTCGGATCACACGCATCCGGCAGTCGCGGTGGATGCTGCCCCGCATGACGCGACAACCCGCAATCATGTGCTTGTTGATCGAGAACGTTCGCAGCACCATCGCCATGCCCTGCTCCACAACTTGCTCTTCGGGCTTCAGTCGGCCTTCGAGGGTTGCTTTGAGGTCGTCGGCGATCTTGTAGATGACTTCGTAGCGGCGAATTTCGACGCCGACTTCGTCAGCCAGAGAACGCGAGCTTTCATCAGGTACCACGTTGAAGGCACAGATGACGGCCTGAGAGGCTTGAGCAAGGCGAACGTCAGCCACGGTCACACCACCGACAAGCGCCTGCTTAATGACGATGCGGACTTCAGGGTGATCGATCTTGCTGAGCTCTTTCTTGATCGCTTCGATCGAGCCTTTGGTGTCGGCTCGGAGGATCAGGTTGAGCGTGACCAGATCGCCATCGGAAGGAGCAAGTCGTCCGTCCTCGAGGCGAGCTTGGAATTCGTCGAGGCCAACTTTGACGGTGCCAGCGACGCTGACTTCGTGTTGGGCTGTTTCGCGTGATTCGGCGATCTCGCGAGCTTTGGCGATGTCGTCGACGACGTACAGTTTGTCACCGGCACCAGGGGCCGAGTTGAAACCGGTCAAGTTAACGGGCGTCGAAGGTCCGACGGCGTTAAGTTTCTTGCGTGGCTGAAGCGTGTCGTGCATGGCTTTAACGCGACCGTAGGCGGCTCCACAGACGACGATGTCGCCCACGTTGAGCGTTCCGCCTTGGACCAAGACCTTGCAGACGACTCCGCGGTCCGACTGCTGTTCCGATTCCAAACAGGTACCGTAAGCGGCACGATCGGGGTTGGCTTTGAATTCGTAAAGCTCGGCGGTGGCAAGGATCGTTCCGAGCAAGTCATCGAGACCTTCGCCGGAGATGGCACTGGTTTTAATGACCTCGGTGTCGCCGCCCCATTCACTGGGGAGCAGTTCGGCTGCTGCCAGATCCTGCATGGCTTTATCGGCCGTGACGCCGGGCAAATCGATCTTGTTCAGGGCCACAATGATGGGCACTTCAGCGGCTTTGGCGTGGTTGATGGCTTCCGCTGTTTGCGGCATCACGCCGTCGTCAGCTGCGATCACCAAGACGACGATGTCAGTCACGTTGGCACCACGAGCACGCATTTCGGTGAAGGCCTCGTGACCCGGCGTGTCGACAAAGGCAATGCTTTTGTCGTCTTTGTCGATTTGGTAGGCGCGAATGTGCTGGGTGATTCCACCGGCTTCGCCTGAAACGACATTGATACCAATCAGGGCGTCCAGTAGCGATGTTTTGCCGTGGTCCACGTGACCGAGGAAGGTCACGATCGGTGGACGTGTTTGCAGACTCGCTTCGTCATCTTCGACGATCAATTGTCCGAGAACTTCGTCTTCTAGGGAGACGGCCTGTCGAAGTTCGATATCGACACCAAACTCCTCGATCAAGATTTCGACCAATTCGTCGTTCATCATCGAGTTGATGGTGGCGTTCGATTCGTCGCCCATCTGTCGAAGCGTAAACAGTGTTTTCACTGCGGGAACGCCGGTGACTTCGGAGAACTCACGGATCGTGCAGGGCAGCTGCAACACGGCGCTGTCTTTACGCGGTGCGGCGGTGTTTTTGCCTGATTTCTTGCGACCAGAACGCTGGTAGGAGCGTCGATTGGGGCGACCGCCGCGACGGTTACCCATCGGCGAGTTGCCAAATCGACTGACTTTATTGCGCCGGGCTTTGTCGGCGCTTTCGGCAGTTGTCGGCTCGTTGTTACGACCTTTCTTTTTGTCTTTCCGTTTGGATTTGGTGAAATCCTCAAGCGGAGCGGTACCGCCAGCCTGGATCGTTCTGCGGGCGCCCTCGGGCAGTGCAATATCCGGCTTTTGAACTTTCTCTTTGGGGGCATCGCTGGCCGTGGGCTGTTTGACCTCGGGCATGGCGGCGATGTTGAACTTCGTCGAACGCTTGTTCTTGGGGGGGCCCTTGGGAGCGCCGCCTTCTTCCGTTGATCGCTGTGGGCGATTGTCGAGATTTCGAAGCGTTTTCTGAGCCGCATTGGGACGCGGTGCCAGCGGCGGAGCGGTTTGTTTGGGGCTCCGCGGCGTGGTCTTCTGTTGATTGGACACGAGGTTCTCTTGCGTCTTTTTCGCGGCCGCCTTTTTGGTGGCACCGCGAAGGCGATCAAGCAAACCGCCGACTCGCGAGGTGGATTTCTTTTCGGGTTCCGGCGCTGGTTCTGGTTCCGGCTCGGGAGCCGCTTTTTCGACAGGCGCTGCTTCAACAGGCGGCGCTGCTTCGGTCGGCGGTTCCGATGTGGCTTCGGCGACTTCGGGTTCAGCAGCAGGCGCTTGGACTTCGGCTGCTTCGACTTCGGCTGCTTCGACTTCAGCGACGGCTTCGGGCACTTGGGCCACTGGCCGGGAGCTGGTGATTTCGGGAACCCGAGTATCGAGGGTTCGCGCCGGAGGGCGAAGAGGTGCAGGTTCTTCAACCGTTGCTGTGGCGGTCGCTGCTCCACCTCCGCTGATGAAACTTTTGACGCGAGAGACTTCGTCGTCGTCGAGACTAGCTAGCGCGGAGCCCTTGCCTGTGACACCTGCTTTTCCGCAGATCTCCAGTAATTGCTTGTTATCAAGCCCCAATTCTTTTGCAAACGCGTAAATGCGTACGGTGGGCACGAGCTGCCTTTTGTTTGTAAACCCGGAATCCTTGTCCGACAGCCGAGCCGTCGAACGGAAAGTGAAGATTCCGAATAGTGTATAAAACCTTTACATAAATCGTCCTTTTGACTTTGCCCAATCCGGCCACCCGGAAAATGGACACCGGAGGCCGCAGTCTGGCAAAGTGCAGACGTTATTCTATTTTCAATAGGAAAAGCGTGGCTGATTCTCATCAGTTCGCCTCACCCATTGTTTCAATTGTTGTAGACAAAATCGATACTAGTCGGGAACCTGAACTCAACAAATCGTTTTGTTCAAGATTCACTTCCACCATCATTGTCGCCACTAATGCTGTTTTTTTCATCGGAATCACCCTGTGTTTCCGTTGGTAATGCAGGTGCTTGAGCAGCCAGAGCCGCTGCCTTGGCGGCAGCTTCTTGAGCAGCCTTTTCACGAGTACGGCGTTCGCGTTCTTCACGCTTGGCCTGTTCATCGAGGGCTTCCTGCTGGACGGCACGAACCTCTGCTTGAGAAACGATGGCATCGACCTGTTCTTCGGTCAAACCACCCAGCTCAATCAAGCGATCTGGCTCAATCACCTCCAAATCATCGTAAGACAAATAACCTTGCCCCACCAGTGCATTTGCCAATTCTTCGCTAACTCCATCAATTTCGCAGAATTGGGCCGTCGCTTTCTCGATCCGCTGTTCCAGCTTGCCCTGGGTGGTGATTTCAATGTCCCACCCACATAGGCGGCTTCCCAGCCTGACGTTTTGTCCTCTCTTGCCAATCGCTAAGGAAAGTTGATCGTCCCGAACCAGTACGATAGCGCGGCCAATTTGCTCACAGAGGATAACTTCATCAACCTCTGCTGGCTGAAGCGAGTTGGGAATCATGATCGCTGGATTTTCGTCATATCTGACGATGTCGATCCGCTCTCCGGCCAATTCGTCGATGATGACTTTGATCCGGTTGCCCCGAACTCCCACGCAAGCACCCACACAATCGACCCGCGAATCCATGCTACTGACAGCAACTTTCGAGCGAAATCCGGCTTCCCGGGAAATCGAATTGATGGTGATCACCCCGTCGGCGACCTCAGGAATCTCGCTTTCGAACAATCGTCGGACAAAATTCGGACGTGTGCGGCTGAGCACAACCTTGATCCGGCTGCCCTGAGCTTTGACTTCGGTTACCAAAGCCCGAATTCGGTCGTTGGGCTGATGGCTTTCTCCAGCGATCTGCTCGCTGCGCGGCAGGATGGCTTCGACGGGGCCAAGGGTCACAGTCGTGACACGGCCTTCGTTGCGATTGACCGAACCGGTGACGATGTCGTCGAGCAGTTCGTTGAATTCGACGATCAGCGAGTCACGCTCGGCTTCGCGGATCTTCTGAATGATGACTTGTTTGGCCGTTTGGGCACCGATCCGTCCAATGACTTCTTCGTGGTCAAGTTCTTCCTGTCCGTGCCGTCCGGCGATTTCGCCCGAATCACGATCGATCATGAATTCGACATCAGCATCTTCGCCAAACTGCTTTCGGGCGGCAGTCAGTAACGCGGATTCGATCGCAGCAAACACCATCTCTTTTTCGATGTTTTTATCGCGATGCATGGAATCGACGATTCGCAGCACTTCAGTTGAATTCATGAGGATCTTCCGTTTTTCTAATTGTGTTCAAATTGTCTTCCGGAGTTTTGGTGCCGGACACACCATTGCCTTTAGTCGTTCATCAGCTGACCATTCTCATCGAAAAAAATCAGATGATCCTGAGCCATTCGTAATTGGACGCGATGACCTATGTCAGGGTTCGTCTGAAAACTTCCATTGGCTCCATCAAATTGAACCATACGGACTTTCTCGTCCAAACCTTGCACCGCCACCGCCACACAAGTTTGATCGCCCAGTTGCTGAACGTCATCGACGACACCGCTAAGCTGCAAACCTAGGGCCTGTTTGCCAGCGCCGGTTTCCATGGACAAGCTGACATGCTCGGCCCGGACTCCAACGGTTGTCGCCGTTGATTCCGTTGCCAGATTCAATCGCGACGCCGGCATCAGATTCATTGGCTGTTGGCCAAGGAACGATGCCACAAACAGGTTGGCAGGACGCTGGTAAACTTCCAGCGGCCTGCCAACCTGGACTGCTTTGCCGCAGTCCATCACCACCAAGCGGTCAGCCAAAATCATGGCTTCGCGTTGATTGTGTGTTACATACAAAACCGGACAATCCATTTCTCGGAACGCTTTTTTAAGTTCCCATTGCAATCCCATCGACAACCGTGTGTCCAAACTCGACAAAGGTTCATCCAGCAAAAACACTGCCGGTCGTCGAACGATTGCACGTGCCAGTGCAACTCGCTGTCGCTGACCGCCAGAAAGCTGGTGCGGTTTGCGGTCAAGCAACTCTTGGATGCTTAACTGCGCTGCCACCTGTCTGACTTTGTCTCGGACGATCCCACGTTTGCCGCGGACGCAAAAGGAAATGTTGTCGTACACGCTCAATCGCGGATACAACGCGTTCTCCTGAAACATCATGGCGACGTTTCGCTCGGAAGGCTGCTGCGGTACGACGGATCGCCACGAAGACCGGGAGGCTTCCGAGGCATCATCGGAAGAGGCGAAAAGAATGTCTCCCCGATCGGGATGCTCAAGACCCGCGATCAAACGAAGCGTTGTCGTTTTCCCACAGCCGCTAGGGCCAAGCAAAACTACGGTTTCGTTTTCTTCGATCCGAAGCGTCAGATCATCAACAGCCATGTGGCCATCAAATTTTTTGGTGACGTTCTCTAACCGAATCGACGCCATGCCATTGTCCAAAACGAGGGACAAGCCGGATGTCGGAGCGGCCATTGCCCGCTGGCAACAGATCACCACCTAAAACAAAAACCAACCCATACTGCAAGCTTTCACTTGCGATCGGTTGGCATTCCACATCAGCCCAAAATCGAAGAGGTCTCAGAATATCCTTGGTACTAACTGGGGTCAACGTCATAACGCGGCGATCAGCGACATTTACGGCGTTTCGGGCGGGAGAGGCCCCGCAACCGTGGAGAACTTGTAATCAATCCGATTTCAAGGGATTTACTTGATCCAGTTAAATACGCCTGAATTACTATCGGCAATCTGTTTCATCAATTGAGCCCCCAGCAAGTTGGGCCCTAACGAAATCGTGTGGATCGGGATCTGCTTTCGCCCGCCGTACCGCACCGGTTGGGAGTCTGCCGCATTTAGATTGGCGATCACCTCCTGCGAGTTGTCTTGCAGCAAGCCGTCTGAGAGCAAAAAGATGGCGTCGGGCTGTAACTGAAAACTGCCCTCTAGAGCTTTGGCAGGCCGAGTCCCTCCGGTGGGTCGCTGTTGTTTCAGCCATGCCAGCAAGAGGTTGCGAAAGTCATTGGTCACCGGAGTCGTCTTGGCCAGCTCGGGAGCCACGTTGAACATGGGATAAATCTCGTGGTTGTAGAGCACGATCAGGACTTTTTCCTTTGCTGTCATTTTTAACAACACTTTTTCCAGTTCCGCCAGCGCTCGTTGCCAGCGAAAGCCCTCATTCATCGAATCGGAAGCATCGATGATGAAAACGAAATCGGAGCCCTTGGCTTCGGCTCCGAAAAAGCTCGGCTCACCCGCTCCCTCACCTTTGCCTTCGCCTTGCCCCTCCGTTTGAGCCTTCAGTGGCGATAGCCCGGAATCGGCCAAGCCTTCAAATCCTTTTGCGAGACTTGTACCTTCGACCAGCGACGCCTCGATTTCGCTGTCGAGAGTGGTGTCGATATTCTCAAATGTGGCTTCGGAAGCAAGTTCGACGGATTCCGACTCCGAATCTTCTGTTTCCGTGGGCTCGCTCTCAAAAGAGATTTCTTCCAGTTCTTCGATGTTAGATTTCGCAATCAGTCCATCGATCTTCAGCGTCTGATCAATCAGCGGGTTCGTGAAGATCAAAGCCAGTGTCGTGACCAGAATCACATGCGCTAAAAAACTGATCGCGACGCCAGGGGATCGCTTCAATATCGATTTGAGGAAGCGAGATTGACCGTGTTCCGGGTTGTGAACAACGCTGAACGGAACATCACTGTTGGCGACAGGGGCAGAAATAGGAGTAGGAACTACAGGTGTCGGGGATGCGGGCGCAGTCGTCGCGACTTCCGAATCCGGCGGGGACGCAGGGGAATCAGCCGCCTTGCGGCGCGGCGATACCGTCTGAAGTTTTCCCTGTTGATCCATCTCCGCTCCTGGTCGTGGCTTGTAACTTGTCTATCGGCAAAAAAAGGCCCCAGCCACTGATATCTCCAGCGTAGGTACTGCAAAGCTGGATGGACAGATTTTAGGCCCTCAAATTCATCAATTCCTAGCCAAAGCCCGCCATTTCCAAAATTTTGCTGATCCGGTGGCTGATCTGTGACCCATATCGCATCTTCGTGGTGGTTGGGTATCAGACAGATTTCGCGTCCTATTCTCCTCCTCACTCTGGTGCACAATGTTGAGGCAATCTGGCGTAATATGAGTGATCTGACAGCCGGTTTCGTCACTCCTAAAAAGTGACCTAGCTGTCCTCGAGGCGATATCGGTGCCCTCGAGTTTACCGGCTCCCGCGGAATTGGGTTTCCAGTGGAAGGCGATTTCGCGTTGGCTTTGCCGGGAAAGGCTCGTTTGGATCGGCGATCGCTGCTAGCGGGCCTCGCAATCCAGACTGGGACCAGATTCCGCGTTTTGTTAGCTTCCGGAAAATATTCAGGTGTTGGCAGAGGTGGATGACTTGGACACAACAAAAAATAGATCCGGCCTTTTTTGGGCGATTTTGGGAGCGCTGACTCCGATCCTGTGGGCCTCGTCTGCCGTTGCCCAAAGCCAGAGTACTGTCCCGGACGTCGGTCGAACGAATCCCGCCGCGTGGCGGCCGAGCTTTAATCCAGTGGACGAAGGTGCCCGGGCGGAGACAGAGTTCCTACAGAATTCAGCCAACTCTCAGCAACAAAATCCTGCCAATCCGTTCAGTCGCGATTCCTCGGGATCGAACTCTAGCGGATCTAACAACGGCGGATCAGACTCTGATCGATCTGCGTCTGGTTCTGGCAGTAACGGTGCCAACGGTTCGGACAACCGCTCCGATTCCAGCCAGCGTGATTCCTCGCGCGCCGATCAAGCTGACCCATCCAAAACCGGCGATCGCTTCAACACCAATCCAAACAACCGACCGGGCGTGACCCGAGTGAGTCGCACGTTTGAGCGACTGCCCAACAGTGCCGGCCAAGTCTGGCGCGAGTACGACATTACGCCCTACACATCTCAGCTTGGAGATGCCGAGCGACCACAACAGGCAGTCATGGACTGGATCCTTAAAGAAACCGGGACGCGTCTTTGGTTTCACGAGCCCTTGGGCATCCTCAGTTCGGACTCCAAAAAAGTGATGGTTTACCACACGCCCGAAATTCAACGCGAAGTCCGAGACATTATCGACCGCTTCAATCGCACGCGGGCTCAAGTCCAATTGTTTGATGTCAATCTCTGTACCGTCCAGAAACCGAATTGGCGATCATTGGCCTACCCGGTGCTCCAACCCATCGAGGTTTCTTCGCCGGGTATCGAGGCGTGGGTGATTTCCAAAGAAAACGCCGCGGTCCTGCAGGGCCAGTTGGCGCGGCGGGGTGATTTCAAAATGCACACCGGCGGTCGTGCGGCCAGTCCCGACGGACAGACCATTGAGCTACAGAAAGCAGCGCCGGTTAGTTTTGTGCAGTCGATTGAGTGGACGCCGAATCAGTTTCCGAACTACCGTCCCAAAACCAAATCCATCAATGAAGGATATCGCTTGGCGATCAGCTGCCTGACGACCCTGGACAATCGCAGCATCGAGGCCATCATCGATTGTGATGTGGACCAAGTTGAAAAGCTGAATCCGGTCAAAGTCGACTTGCCGGGCCCCAATGGCAGGCTGAACCAGTTGGAGCTCAAAGTGCCTCAATTGGTCAGCTGGCGAATCAATGAGCGAATTCGATGGCCCTCCGATGAGGTGCTGTTGATCAGCAGCGGGATCGTGGTCAGCCCCGAATCCAAGGGCGAATCACCCGGCGGAGGGGCCGGGATTCTTTCTCGCTTCAGTACCAGCAAACGCTCCGATGCCCTGTTATTTGTCGAGTATCGTGGTCCTCAAAGCGGAGCCACGGTTCCCCGGTCCGCCTCCTCCAGCAATGAACTGGTGCCGATTCGAGGCCGGGAAAGGTAAGCGTTCTCTCTGCCTATCGCGCCCCAGGGCTAATTTCGGGTGTACGTTTGGGGTTGCGCTCGTAAAATGCTCCCTTGCCAGATCTTATTGAATAGTCACTTCTACCATGTCCGTCCAAAACCGTCGCGTCGTTATCACCGGAATGGGGCTGGTTAGCCCGCTGGGAAACAACACTGAATCTCTCTGGAAATCTTTGACCAGCGGGACCAGCGGCGTGGATGTGCTACAGCGTGTACCTGCCGATCATTTCCCCACCGACATCGGTGGCGAGTGCTCTGAGTTTAGCGGGAACATCGCTGACTTTGGGGAACAGGAAAAGATCCTCAAACGAAACATCAAAAAGTCGCTTCGTCTGATGTGTCGCGAAATTCAGATGGGTGTGGCGGCGGCTCAATTCGCGTTCGCAGATTCGGGGCTGACTAAAGAACACTACGATCCATCGCGGATCGGCACCATGTTCGGCAGTGACTACATCGTTTCGTCGCCAGCAGAGTTCGCCAACGGCATGCGTGAGTGCTTGACCGACGAGGGCGATTTCGATTTCGACCGCTGGGCCGAAAACGGTTTGCCCAAAGTCGAACCAACGTGGCTGTTGAAGTACCTTCCCAATATGCCCGCCAGTCATGTGGCGATTTTGAATGACTTGCAGGGTCCCTCGAACTCTCTGACGATTCGAGAGGCGTCTGCCAACATGGCGATCGCCGAAGCGTTGACCATCATTCGCCGCGGCAGTGCCGATGCGATGATTGTGGGAGCAACCGGTTCACGGATCCACCCGCTGCGCACCGTTCACATGGTGATGCAGGAAGTGCTGGCCGATCGGAACTTCGATGCAGCCGGCGGCGATCCCACTAAAGCCTGTCGCCCGTTTGAAGCCAGCCGCGCCGGAATGGTGTTGGGAGAAGGCAGCGGAGCGTTGGTGTTAGAAGACCTAGAGTCGGCCCAGAAACGGGGCGCGACGATCGTTGCAGAAATCACCGGCTATGGTTCTTCGCTGGTAATGGACGGCGACGGAAAACCGAACTACCAAACATCGATCGCCAACGTGATCGAAGGAACGTTGGAAACGTCTGGGATGAATGTCGCCGACATTGGCCATGTTCACGCTCACGGTTTGAGCAGCGTCGGGATGGATGCTCAAGAAGCCCAAGCGATTCGTGAAAAGCTGGGGGAGACTCCAGTTACCGCAGCGAAAAGTTACATGGGAAATTTGGGCGCCGGCAGCGGCATGGTCGAGCTAATCTCCAGCGTCCTCTCGCTTCAGAATGATCAGTTGTTCCCGATCCTGAACTACGATTCTCCTGCTGAGGATTGCCCGATCAACGGCGTGCGGGAAGCCTGCTCGCCCGGGAAGTCGTTCGTGAATCTGAACGTGACGCTGCAAGGACAGGCCAGCGCCGTGTCAGTCGCAGCGGTTTAGAGTTGACCGCGAGGGTGGCCTTTCTTGTGGTTGCATAGGCATCGCAGCTTCCATATGCGATAAGAATCAAACCTCTTTGGCATGCATCAGGGGCCCATGATTTCAGCCCCGAAGAGGCTGTGAATTTTATCGAGTCGGGCGATTCTCAACGTAGCTGA
>CAZDZX010000088.1:0-14601 GCA_964510005.1 uncultured Pirellulaceae bacterium | reverse complement strand
CAACTCGGCGGGATAGATGGCCGCGAATCTGCGCAGCCCGCCACACATGCTCTGGACCCGAGGCGTCATCGATTGGCCTTGAGGGTTTTGGATCGAAAACAAATCGGCTTCGAATTCCATTTTGGGGAACTGCGAACTGGTGAGCCATTGAAGGTAAGTCACATAGCCAATCAGAATCAGAAATTCAGCGCCGTGTACGGCACAGGCAGCCAGCGAGTGATACAGTCCCCAGTGGCAAACGAAATCCAGAATCAAAAACGCCAACGGCAAAAACGCCAGTCCCAGTCGCTTCAGTGGGTGTTTTTGTTTGATGTGCCCGATCTCATGACGCACGATAGCCATCAGTTCATCGTGAGGAAACAGGTCGATCATAACGTCGGTCAGGATCAGGTTTTGATTGCCCGGAAACCAGCCGATGATCGCCGCGTTGGCAATTTTTCGTTTGGGCTTCCAAACAAGGACGCGGCCTGGCGACAGCCCCGCTTCTAAAAAAGCGGCGTCGATTCTGGACTTCAATTCAAGGTCCGCCAATGGACGAAATCGAAGCACTGCGGAGACGATCTGCGGGAACAGCAACACACTGCTCACCAACAGCAAGACCGCAATCGCGTATCCGAGGGTTGCGTAGGAAGTCCCCAACAGGTTCTCTCGGAAAGCAATTGCAATGTGAGTGTAAATCAACATGTTGACGCCCATTCTAATTGGGCTGGGTGCAGAATAAAAGTTCTTCGTGTTTGTGGAACGTTGGGATCTCGGATTTGAGTTGCGGATGTGCTGAATATCAGGACCGGAGAAGATCGCACTGCGGAATCGCCACTCATTCAATCGCGGGGCTGCGCTCTGTTTTACCGAACTCAACAAAGGCCAGATTTGCGATCAGCATAATCAACCCAAATTCCATCATCCCCATGCACACGCCAATGCCGAGATGCATCGGGATCGCCAGCAGCAACATTACCGGTCGCGTTAACTTGGGCCAAATCAGTGCGACGTAGAATGTTTCGAAAAACATCACCACCATCGTGATCAGACTGACCAGCCACATCGCTTCCGCCATCCAAGTCATGTCCAGCGTTTGATATTCGTAGCTGGCCATGGTTCCCCAAATGGCTTCTCCATTCCACCACGTTTCACCCTGGCATTTTCCCAGCCCGGCAAACATGTAGACGATGCAGAGATGGATTTGGATCAAACGAATCGCGATGTTATTTCGTACCGACGCCCTGCCCTGCTTCGCTCCCAATCCCAAACGTTTGGCCAGCGAAAACGATTGTCCGCAATCGCTGAATGACAGATAGAGCGTTAGAAAGCCAGCGATCTGATCCAGCCCGAACGTGGCACCGGTGGCGCGATTGGAATAAGAGATAACCAACAGGGCGGTGATGGGACCCGTCACGCGAGTCCAAAATCCGCAGGTAAACAAACCCACGATCACGATGCCAATCACATGGATCGTATACAGCGCGCCGCTGGAATCAAACCAGTTCAAGTGGCTCCATGCGAAAGTGGAATCGTAAAATTGAGTCGCATAGTCGTTGGGCAACAGGCCGTCGGACCCAAGGAACACTTCCAGTAGAGAGGTCCAAGTGATCAGCATGTAGAGGACGATGGCGCCGGTCAGCAATCGAATCAGTCCTAAGGTGCGGCCATCGCGAGGCGTGAACCAGAACCCATCCCAAGCTTGCTCTATATTTTTAAACCACTCAATAATTCGAGACATCATGAACCTCCCTGCGCTGTGGAGGCGTCGTTTTCAAGGTTCCGCTGGCGATCGGTCGGTTTAGCGTTTTCTTCGGCGCTGTCGTCCAAGCCTAAATCGGTTCGGGAAAACTCACCGATGAAGGGAGGGTTTTGCGGTCCCAAATAACGGGCGTCGGTTAATTTGGCACCGTCTTTGACATCGATCGGAAACGGGATGGATCGCTCACGCAACGTCATTTTGATTTTTTCGCCACCGTGGATTTTCAACAGGCCTTTGCCAACGGCGCGAACCAGTTCGTCGATTCTTTGGCGTGTCCTGTCGTAACTGTGTTGATTTGTTTTGACTTCAGCCCGCAGTTGTTTGGCGGTGTCGAAGTTGCCTGCAATCGTTTTGCGTTCGGCGAGTTTAGTAAGGGCACGCTGTTGTCGATCGAAATCCCTTTTCAGCGGAGTCCGAGAATGCTCTGACCAGATCGTTTCCGAGAGCATGAACCAACGGTGGTAGTTCAGCCGAGGCGAGGCAAGTTCACCCTTGCGATCCGGAAAGACGCCTGTTTGTTTGCTGCCATCGGATTGGGTGATCTCAAATTCAACGATGTGGCTGGGGCCGGGATCGGGGGCAAAGAACCGATAGCCTTGACCCAGAAATAGGGCATGGTGAATCGGCCTGACTTTCTTTGCGATCGGCTGTGTCAGATGAGCGGATCCCGGTGGACTTGCCAGCGGTCCCAGCAGCACGACAAACAGATAGGCCACCAGCGGCACCGAGATCAGGCGGCGCACCCATGGGTTGGGTTTTTGAAGGGGTTGTAGGTCTGCGGACATACCGCCAGCTTAATTGCCTTCGCCACGCTGTTTTCCGAGTGGGATGCTGTTAGAAGCGTTTGGCAAATGAGCTGAAATGCAATCGGAAATTCCGAACTCATCCGCATAATCGGAAGGCCCTGCGTATGGGAGTCGCTATCGGATCGCGCGTTCGCTCTATCTGCCCACCCAACCCGCCAGATACTCTTTGGCGATGGCGGCCGTCACCAACAAGCTGGCTTCGCTAGGGATGATGACATCGGGCTCTGGAGCAAAAGGTTCCGACAGAAAATGCGAGGGGACCGGTTGAACATCGAGCTCATTGGCTGCGGCCAAGCGCATGGCCCGCGAAAGATGCCAAGCCGAAGTGAGTAGGCCGATCCTTTTGTCGGGGTGTTTGTCGGACCATCGTTTTAGATTGGCAATTTCCTCAGACGTGTTTTCCCCGTTGAGTTCCAGAATGTCACTTCGGGGGACGCCCAGTTCCTCCAGCAGTAATTTTGCCTCTTCGTGAGGGTCCAGATCCTTGTCCCAGTTTTTATAAGTTTGTTTGCCGGTGCACATCAGCATCTTTGTTTCTCCGGCATGCCAGATTCGTGCGGCTTGAATGATCCGGTCACCACCGAAAGACGCTTGCGGTTCTCCGCTAAGCCGAGTGGTGGTGCCGCCGCCGAGTACCACCAGTAAATCGACCGGGTTTTCAGACAGCGAATTGAGTTCGTTTTGCCATTGAGATTCAACGGTTCTGGCAAACCAATTGGAAACCACTCCATTGCCTGCCACCGTCAGCAGCAACCAGCACAAAAAGCAAACGGTGGCCGGCCACGCTTGCCGATTCACCAGACAAAAATAAATCGTGGTTAGCAATCCAACCCACAGCAGTCCTGCGGGCATTGCCAATCCGGTCAACATTTTTTCGACCATAGTCGTTCCCGACACAGCGGCCACGACAGCAAAGAAAATACCTGCGAACAGTAGGACCAGAAGCGCATGAGGAAGGTATCGAAATCGAAACGGTCTGACACTGCGGTCGATATCACGCTCGTAGTACTTATCGTATTCGTCTTCCCAGTGTTTCTTTTTCCAAAACATGCGTCTCGATTTCCTGAACTGAACTCGTCGTGGTTCTCACCGCTGCAGATAGATGCTGCGATTCTAGCGTTTTTTTGACAGCAGAGGAGATCGTTGTGCAAATGCTCTTGCAAAGTCAGGAAGCCGTATTGACGTTGACTCTATTTTGAAAAATCGATTAACGTTCTGTCATCAATCCAACGGTCGGCCGCCGTATTGGGGCGCTGCCACTAGGTCTGACAGGTGAAGTATGTTCAAGCGAAAAAGAAAATCGAAAAAGCCCACACTTTCGGAAGACATCCGTACAGTGCGAAAGTCTGGAATCCGCACCGCGATTCTGGTGACGCTGTTGGTGTCAGGGGTTGTGCCTGCGGTTTCGATGCTTTTCGGCGGACAGGAAGGCGTTCCCTTTTCGGCTCATCTCCAGCAGATGGGTTCGGTGGTGCTGCATACTTATCCGTTCACGGTCGCGATCGCCATGATCACACTGTGCCGCCAGCAAAAGTGGTTCATGTTCGGGAAGTGGTTTATGGCGGCTTCGATTATTCTGTTGAGCGCCAGTTTGGGAAACGTGATTGGTCAATTCACAGGCTATGGAGCCGTTCAGCCTGTTCAGGTTTTCGAACCGTCTTCGAATCCGATTTTTGGGATTCCTGTGGTCGTCTTAAATTTGCTGGCCGGTTTTTATAAAGCTTACGGACTGCGAACGTTTCTGGCCTCTCTTTTTGTCGGAATCTACGCCGGGCGAAGTGCCAGTCGGTTTCTGCAGCATATTCCCAGCGATCGTAGCGACGCGATTGAGCTGGCAAAAGATTTGGTCGATATGCGGCGCGACGCTGCGTAGCATTGTGGTAGTGTGATCGCAGGCTGGAAGCCTATGCCACCCACACACCTACGATTCAGTGCTGTCGGCGCCCAGCGCTCGCAGCATCTCAAAGGTGTAAATGCCGGCTTGGTGGCCGTCCGAAAAGTGAATGTTGTAGGCGTAGTTTCCTACCGGATGCATTTTTTCAATATCCAATGGCCGCGCCTCTGCGGCTGACAAAATGACCAGCTCGTTGGCGGGAGGTTGCGGTTTCGGGTTGATGCGTTCGTGGCTGCAGTGAGCGCACTGGCAGTCCGTCCGCAAGGCACGAAACGGAATCTCGTCACAGCGATCATCGTTCCACACAATCCGCAACGTGCGTTGCGGGGTCTTTTCTAATTCAACAGGATGGAAGCTCATCGTTTGTCCACAAACCTTTGGCCCTTCATTTCAAATCGTGGCAGACTGCCGGGTTCGGCCAATTCTACCTCGACGCGTAATCCCAACCGCAACTGAATCTGTTGGGCAATTCGATTCGGATCATTTTGATGGTCTTCCGCGATAATTCGCAACTGATCCATCTCGCCCTGACGATACACTTCGATGCGAAATTCGTCGACACCCTCGATGCCTCGCAGAATCGCTTCGATCGATGAAGGGAATACGTTCACGCCGCGAATGATCATCATGTCATCGGCTCGCGAAAGCACACCGCCTTCCAGAAACACAAACGGCGATTCTTTTTTCCATGTTGGACGCACAAGATCACCGGTCAGGTAGCGAACCACCGGACAACCCAACCGGCCCAGCGTAGTGAGAGCCAGTTGGCAGACTTGGCCTTCGGTTTGGGAGGTGTCGGGATCCAAGCACTGATTCGTCTCGGGATCCAAAAATTCGGGATAGAACAGGGACTCGTTGACGAACAAGCCGGTGCCCTCTGCATCCGCGAAACCCCATGGACCAATTTCAGTTGCCCCGGCATGATCGAACACCTTGGCCGCAAAAGCCGATTCAATTCGCTGGCGTATTTCGGCAAGCGAACCGCCGGGCTCGCCGGCAACGACGATTTTGTTAACCGATGAATTGGCTAGATCGATGTTCTTCTGGTTGGCATATTCCGCCAAGTGCAATGCGTAGCTAGGGGTGCAAAACAGGGTCGTCGGTTTCGAAGTTTCGATCAGGTCCAGCCGCGCTTCGGTGCTGAGCGATCCCGTGGGGATCACGAGGGCGCCCCGTTCTACGACGGCATCGAAGGCGGACCAAAATCCGACAAAGGGCCCAAAGCTGAACGCCATCAACACGCTGTCGGATTCGTTTAGATCGGCAACATCCAAAACGAACTGCCAGCCTTCCATCCAAAACTGCCAATCATCGGCGGTATCCAGCACTACCATCGGCTGGCCGGTTGTTCCCGATGTGCGATGAAAGCGGAGGTACTGATCGGCAGCAAAGCTCAGGTTGCGACAATGGCCCGACGGGTCTGAACCCACCAAATCGGACTTGGTGGTCAGGGGCAGGCTTTCAAAATCAATTTCTGAGCCCTCTTTGGCGTCTTGCCGTGCCCCTTTCCAGTGAGCTTGGTAGAAGGCATTGTTGTCGGCAATCCAGCGGATCACGTTTTCCCGTTGGGTACGCTGCCATTGCGCGAACGAATCGCGGGGTTGGCTGAGCCGTTGGGTTCTTTGCGGGTGGGTGTGTCTGGCCTGTTTCATCCCGGCTATCATATTCGTATCTCGGTCCAACCAAAACATGCACTCGATGCCATTTTCTGCTCAACATATCCGCACCGCCCGCCTGAAACTTCGAAAAAGCGATCCTAAACTGGCCGCCGTGATCAAGGAAGTCGGTCCCTGCACCCTAAAAGCCCGTCGAGACCGGTTTGGATCCTTGGCCAGCGCCATTGTCTCTCAACAGATCTCCACCTCTGCCGCGGCGACCATCAAGCAGCGGGTCTTGGATGCGATCAGTGAGCAGCGAGAGACTCCTGTGAAGCGAGGTTTTCCGTGGTGTGCCATCACGATGGCTGGATTTTCGATTGAGGACTATCGGGAGTTGGGCGTTTCACGACAGAAAGCCGGCTACATTTTGGATCTAAGCAAAAAGGTCAACGACGGTTCGTTGGATTTGGCGTCGATCAGCAAGCTGGACGACGAAGCCGTGATTGAACAATTGATTCAGATCAAGGGCATCGGTCGCTGGACGGCCCAGATGTTTTTGATGTTTTCGTTGGCTCGGATGGATGTGCTGCCGGTTGACGATCTGGGGATCAAAAATGGTTTTCAGAAAGTTTATGAGCTGGACGAGCTGCCAAACAAAGAGCAGATGTTCGAAATCGCGGAGCCTTGGAAGCCGTATCGAACGATTGCATCGTGGTATTTGTGGCGCAGTTTAGAGCAGTAGCAAGCTCTTAACAAAAGCAGTTTCTTTTCGTGATGATAAAAAAGTTTCTTGAAGCTTGTGTTTTTTGCTCAGCCGCAGACTGAGAGTGCTGTCGCTAATTTCAACAGAAAAAATATTGACAAACGTTTCGGTTAACGGCGTGTTATTTGCGTTTTTCGTCATCTGTTAATTTGCAATCTTGTCGGCGATTGTCTACTCTGAAAGTGCCTCGTTTTTCACTTCCATTTTTTGAAACGATGGAGGATGGGATGAGTTTAATACGTGCACGGGTCGATTTTACGACTCAATCTTCGAGGCAGTTTAGGAAGAACATTTCTGTTGGCTACCGATTCATTTTTCTTCACGGTAGCGATCTTGATCCAGACGAACTTCAACAGCAATGACAAAGCGGCCGCGTGATTGAGGCCGGCTCCTGCAAAAAAGAAAAACGCCTTCCGTGGCGATGAGATCTATTCCCCAGCGGGATTGTTGACGAGCTGCTTGAGTGCATCCAGCACGCCCAGCATGTCGCTTTTGGGGATCTCTTCCCACTCGGCGGCTTTGTGAGAGATGATCGAAACCTTAAACGCGTTGACCGCATCCATCACGTCATCGGGCAGATCCGTAAACGCCTCGAATGGTTTTGGATTGAAAGGGACGTCATCACTCGACTCAGAGCCGGATTTCTCATTGCCAGCGAAATCGCCCCCATCGCTATCGGCTTTCCCGCCGTCTCGGTAATCGTCCTTGTCACCGAAATCGGGGCCTTCGTGCAGCGGTCCTTCGGGCACGTTGCCATCACTTTTTTGTTCGGCCAAGGCAAGCGATTGGTTCTCTTCAACCAGCTCAGAGTCAACGATGTCGACCGATTGAGGCTTGTCTTCGGCGACCTTGCCCAGCGTTTCCCAACGCTGATGTCGCATCGAAGAAATCGACCATTTATTCTGGATCGCACCTTCCAGCCACATTTCAGCATCTTCCCAATCGAGGGCCGCGTAAAAATGGCTCCAGTAGAGACCTTTGTAGTCCTTCCGCTCGCCACCAAAGCGATCGTAGGTGCGACGCAAGCGACCGACATGCTGAGGCGTGACGCCGCCCACGAGCTGTCCCCACGCTTCATCCGAATATTCTGTAATCGGAGCATTGTTGTCTTTGAGAGCCGCTCGCCACTGGGAAATGATTTTTCCTTTTTCCCAGTTCGTCGTGCTGATCAGCCCATTCCACTTGCCGATAAACGTTTGCGACTTTTTGATAGTCCCGTCCGAGAGCTCGATTGTGACCGCTGCATTTTCCATATGCTTGAGATTCCTGTGGGTGAGTGGATACGATCAGCAAAGGCTATCATTCGAAATTGCGTTTCAAACCCGAAATTTCTCTTTTGTGAAAAGTGAGTTTTGCGCTCACCCCGCCAACAAATCCGCCTCGAAAAAACGCGGGCTTTCTTGCGATGTGCTGTCCTGATAATCTACGATTGCAAAAAGAGGGGTGTGTTTGCAATCTGTATGGATTGTTTTTTAGCCGTGGAAAACCTGTTCGCTATCAGCACTAACGAATGCTATGAATTCAAAAGGAAGAATAATCCTCTCGCCAGCATCGGCTGGCTCCTTCAATATGTCGCTCGATCAGGCATTGTTGGAGTCCGTCGAAAGCGATCAGCAACCGGTGCTGCGGTTTTATCGCTGGACTCCGGCGACTTTATCGCTGGGGTACTTTCAGCCGGCCGCCGATCGCCAGCTGCACCCTGCCAGCGGTTCCTGCCCCATCGTTCGGCGGGCTTCTGGAGGCGGGGCAATTGTCCACGACGATGAGTTGACTTACAGCATCTGCATTAGGACTTCGGGCGCGGTCGCCAAAGCCAACACAGACCTCTACGACACTGTCCACCAAGCGATTCGCAAGGCATTGAAGTTGCAATCGATTGAGGTGGAGCTGTTTGGCGAAGGGCCGGCGGCCAAAAAGTCGGATCCGTTTCTGTGTTTTCAGCGTCGTTTCAAAGGCGATTTGATTTGCGGAGAAAGCAAGATCGGAGGCAGTGCCCAGCGACGATTGAAAACCGCTTTGATTCAGCACGGCAGTTTGTTGCTTTCGCAAAGTTCATTTGCTCCCGAGTTGCCCGGTTTGGCGGAGCTTGCCGGTCGGGAAGTCGATGTCGATGATTTGATCCAGAAAGTCACTGTTGAGATTGCTGCCGCGACGGGTGTGGAATTTTCGGCGGGGGAAACAACGGACGCAGAACTGCAGCGGGCAGCAGAAGTCGAAAAGGAAAAGTTTGGTGCCGAGGCGTGGTTGCAGCGCCGCTGATGGGGCTCGAACGTGGGGCCTTGCTGGGTTGGAACGAAGAAGCATCAGATTGTTGCGCGGGCGCATAAAAAAAGCCCCGCTGGCCAGCGGGGCTTTCAAATCAACGTCAGAGGCTTACTCTGATTCAGTGTTTACGATTGTTGTTCGGGTGCGGGGCTACCGCTAAGCTGCGACAGAAGTTGCAGGACACCGTTGAGATGGGCCAATCGGGGGCCGAAACGGTCAACGAACTCATTGAGTACGAATTCTCCGTCCATCATGTTCTCGAAATTGTCGTTCACTTCGAAAGTCAGATTGTGCAGGAATTCAGTCTGCACTTGGGACAGGGCTTCAGAAGCCGCTTTGCAACGCTTGGCCAAAATCGGATTGGCTTGTTTCCAGTTGTTCAGTTCGTTGCTTCGCTGACGCTGGTTGGAACCCATTTGCTCCACGATCTCTTCCAGCAGTTCATTTTGCCGATCCTGTCCGACGACCAGTTGTTCCAGTAACAGAGCGACTGTCTGTTCGTGCTTTTCACGAGAATTCTCAATTTGAGGTTCGCTAGCACTTTGGCTGACGTCGATTCGGAAGATGGGAGAGATATCTTGAGAATCGTTTTGCATGTGGAAACTCCGTCACGAAGCAAATAACAGGAATAGGAAAGATGATGGCAGTATAAACGCCAGTTGATTTAATGTCGAGGAATTGTCAGCCACAGACTCACATTCGAACTTTTAAAAAATTGTTCGAGTGACTAAGTCTTTTGATCAGCACAGTTTCTCACACAACTGTTTAACTATCGGGTTTGTACCATTGATCCGGATTGAACAATGCTGATACGGCAAAAACCGGTCTTTCAAGGGCCTGACCATGGGGCTCCGATGGAACGAAAAATGTTTTCGCAAAAGACGGAATTTTTGCGTTGACAGATTCACAATCTGCACTCTAGGGCACGGCAGGAAGCCGGCACACGACCAACATGGACGACTCCATTTGTTACGGGTTTCTTGAAGTCCACTTTTCCGAGAAAATCGGTTTTGCGGGAGGACTGCTGCTGGTCAACCAGGAGGCCAGGCCGGTGGAGTTCCACTGTTCCACTCCTGTTCCAGTCAATCGCACCGAGCAGATTCTTTACGGAGCCACTTACAAGGATCATGTCTGCAGTGATCTGATTGGCAAGTCGCTACTGGAGAAGTCCAAGCTCACACCCGAGCTATTGTTCATCGAGCAATCGGAATTGGTCAGCATGGCGGGCCGAGTCGCACCGCCAGTGATCTTGGTCGACGAAGCGGAGACCGCGGATTCGATGATCATTCGCGAAGTCCAGTATCCGGAAATGGTAATCGATGGTCTGACGGTTCAGCTGCTCTCAGATGACACCGAGCAATTCGAATTTGTTCGCGCTGCTTGCGAAAGGTTCACTTCAACCGTTTCTTTGGACGAGCCCTTCGAGCGAATCCGAAGTGCGATTCGAGAGGCCCAGCAGTCGGCAAGGAAAGCGGCGTAATGGCCTTTCCTGAAAATAATTCTGTGAGCCCTGTTCTTGGTTGTTGGCATCGAGAAGAGGCGGAGTCGGTTCGTTTTTTGAATTGGGGGCAGTTGGCTCCGGTTCGTAAAACGGCGATTGTCTCCGCTCGATTTGGGAAGCAACGGCTTAAGATCAGTAGCTTTCGCTTTGACACCAATGTGGTCAGCTTCCTAGCAAATTCACGAACAGAAGTGGAGCGTCCCAGTTCGCAGGCCGATGCTGAAATTGTCGAACCAAGGCAGAAAAAGTCAAAAGGCACTCGGCTGAAACCGTCGGGCGACATGGTGAAACTGGAAGATCGCCTGCTGTTTACTCTCCAGCCACCGTTGGAGTCGATTCTCAACAGTCGCACGATGCGATTTCCGTTTAAGCCGTTTGATTTTCAGTACGAAGGCATCGCGTTTTTGGTGCCGCGCTACAGCGCGATCCTTGCCGACGAGATGGGGTTGGGCAAAACGATGCAAGCCATCACGGCGATGCGTTTGTTGTTGCGAACCGGCAGTGCCAAACGGATTCTATTGATCTGCCCCAAGCCCTTGGTGGCCAACTGGTTGCGGGAGTTCGCAACGTGGGCCCCTGAGATCACGGTGGCTGCCGTTCATGGCAATCAAGCCAGTCGCGATTGGCAGTGGAAGAACGACGGAGCGATGGTCAAAATCGCAAACTACGAGCTGATGATTCGCGATGAAGAAACCGTGACGGGGCTCAGTCCAGCCTTTGATCTGGTGGTGTTGGACGAAGCCCAACGCGTGAAAAACAGATCCAATTCGACCTCGAAAGTCATTCAGAAGATCGAGCGGAAACGGAGCTGGGCTCTGACCGGGACGCCGATCGAAAACAGCATCGAAGATTTGGTCGGCATCTGCGAGTTCGTGGCACCGGGAACCGTTCATTCGGGCATGGAGCCGATTCAAATTCGATCGCACGTGAGCGATTTGATTGTCCGCCGTACCAAAGATCTGGTGATGAAGGACATGCCCCCGCGGCTGAATAAGGACGCCCATTTAGCGCTGTCACCCGAACAACAGGCGACCTACGACGCGGCTGAAAAAGACGGCGTGGTCAAGCTAAACGGATTGGGCCACGACATCACCATCAAGCACGTTTTCGAATTGGTTTTGCGTTTGAAACAGATTTGCAATTTCGATCCCTCTACAAAAAAGAGCAGTAAGATCGATACGCTGAAAGCGGATATGGAAGAAATCTCCGCCAGCGGACAGAAAGCAATCGTGTTCAGCCAGTGGGTGGATTCGCTGAAGGAGATTGCTGGCCAGATCAGCCAGTACAATCCCATGGAGTACCATGGACGAGTTCCTTCGAAGCAGCGAGAACCGATTCTGAAGGAGTTTCGCGAAGATCCCAATCGCCACGTGTTGCTGATGAGCTACGGGGCCGGGAGTGTTGGTTTGAACCTGCAGTTTTGCCGCTACGTTTTCTTGTTTGATCGCTGGTGGAATCCTGCCGTGGAAGATCAGGCCATCAATCGAGCCCATCGGATCGGCGCCGCAGGAAGTGTCACGATCACTCGCATGATTATGGCGAACACGATCGAGCAGCGAATTCATGACATTCTGGAAGCTAAACGCGAGCTTTTCCGGGAAATTCTCGATGTTGACCGACCCACCGCAAAACGGGGTCTCTCCCGTGATGAGATTTTTGGCCTGTTCAAGCTAACCACTCCAGACGGTAAGATATTCGACGACAAAAAATAGATATTGGCTTGGGGGTGCTGCCACTGTGAACCCAAGTTACACACCATGAACAATCCAAAATTACCTTCCTCAAAACCAGAAAGTAATTTCTATCCTCCGTGGGCGCCTCGGTTCTGGAGCGGGATGAAGCTGTCGGATTATCTCGGGTTGCTGAAAGAGAATCGCTTTCAGATTCATCCTCTCAAATATCCGATGGCCGGTTTGGTCGGTGCAACCTCCGTAGTCAATTCAGGGGCCGCCGCAGTTCAGAGCCTGCTGATGGGGCGCAAAATCGCCAGCACTCAAATTGACACGCCGCCCATCTTCGTGATCGGGCATTGGCGTTCCGGCACCACGCTAATGCATGAACTGCTGGCCTTGGATGAACGGTTTGCCTATCCGGACACGATTGATTCCTTCACTCCCAACCATGTCCTAGTCACGCGTTTTCTGCTGAGCCCACTGATGTGGATGTTGCTGCCGCGGAAACGCCCCATGGACGATATGGCCGTTCGCGTGCAATCGCCTCAAGAAGACGATTTTGCCCTGTGTGCGTATGGCGCTCCCACGCCCTACCGCCGAGTCGCGTTTCCGAATCGAAAATGCCAAAACCATTTGCAATTGAATTTGTCGCTGGTGGAACCGGCGGTGCGATTGGAGCTTCAGA
This sequence comes from uncultured Pirellulaceae bacterium, assembly GCA_964510005.1. GTDB lineage: Bacteria > Planctomycetota > Planctomycetia > Pirellulales > Pirellulaceae > Mariniblastus. The sequence continues at coordinate 1,675 of CAZDZX010000088.1, read as the reverse complement.
AGGCACTGGAGCACTACTTGAGAACATTGACGATTCGCCACGGCGGCAAACGGTTGGTACTCAAATCACCGCCGCACACCGGGCGTATTAAGCAATTGGCTCAATGGTTTCCCCAAGCACGGTTTATTCACCTTGCCCGCCATCCCTACAAGGTCGTCTCTTCAACGATGCGATTGTGGAGGTTGCTGGATGAGATCCAGGGCTTTCAGGTTCCCAAATACGATGATGGTTGGTTGAAGAACTACGTCTTTGAATGCAAAGACCAAATGTATCAGGGCTATTTGTCTCAGCGAGATGCATTGCCGGCCAACCAATTGGTGGAAGTCAGTTTCGAGGATCTGATCAAAGATCCCCAACAAGTGATGGGCAAAGTCTACGACCAGCTGGAGTTGGGCGAATTCAACAGCGCTCCTGTCACTGAGTATTTCGAGTCTCGAAAGAGCCATCGATCCAAAACCGAAGAAATCTCTCCCGAGTTCGCGGATGACATCGATCATCACTGGAAAGAGTACATGGATGCGTTCGGCTACGTTTCGCGCCGTATCGACACGCCGCCGCTGCCAACCCAGAAAACCGCTTAGCTCACGCGGTTGATACCGGTTTCTGTTTCCTTGCGAACCATTTTCGCCGAAATCCGCCATGCGTTTGGCTCATCTGTTAAGCTGAATCCATGTGTTGGTGACATCGAAGAGAAGTGAGACTTTCAGTTGGAATTGGATTTAGAACTGCGCCAGTTGCGTTACTTTGTGGCCGTGTGTCGCATGAGCGGATTTACGCGTGCGGCCGAAGAAGTCGGTGTGTCCCAGTCATCGCTCAGCCGCAGCGTCCTCAAGTTAGAAGAGTTGGTCGGGCAGCCATTGCTGGATCGCAAGCCCCGCGAAGTCATTCCTACGGAAGTGGGTGAAATCTTCCTGCGCCGAGCCGAAGAGATTTTGGCGCTGGTGGATGACAGTTTTGCAGAAATCACCGACGCCGGGAAACGTGGCCGGATTCGATTGGGCGTGATCCCCACGATCGCTCCCTTCCTGTTGCCCAAGGTGTTGAGCGAGTTCGGCAAAAAACACTCCAACGTTTCGATTGTTGTTCAAGAGGACACGACAGAGAACATCATCCGAATGATTCGGCATGGAGACATCGACGTCGCGATTCTCGCATTGCCGATCAATGAAAAGTACCTAGAAGTCGAATCACTGTTCGAAGAAGAGTTGGTGCTTGTGTTGCCCAACGGCCATCCTTTGGAAAGCAAACGCAGCATCAAACTGGCCGACGTCAAAGATTTCCCCTTCGTGATGCTCGATCAGGCGCATTGTTTGTCGGATAACATCGAGTCGTTTTGTAAAATGGGAGCGATGCAACCGGTGGCCATTGAGCGAACCAGTCAGTTGGCGACGGTTCAAGAGTTGGTGTCGTTGGACCATGGGATCTCCATGGTGCCCAAAATGGCGCAGGTTTTGGACTTGAGTAAGCGGCGCGTCTATCGTTCCTTCTCTGGCGACAAACCGACCCGGACCATTGCGATGTTGTTCAATCCCTATCGATTTGAGAGCCAGTGGTTGGGCCTCTTCAAAGACCACCTGAGAAAAGTTCGAAGCGCAAAATAGTAGGCGTCACCTCGGTGGCAGTACTGGCTTCAGCCGGAATGCGGGGTGACTCGTCCGCAAATTCGATTCCGCTT
>CAZDZX010000087.1:0-14659 GCA_964510005.1 uncultured Pirellulaceae bacterium | reverse complement strand
TCCTGCGGACGAGTCACCCCGCATTCCGCCTAAAGTCGGTACGACGAACATTGCTCGGCGAAATGAAACAATGTTGACTCTTGTCCCGTCGTGACAAAATTTCTCTGTTAGCCGCAAAGTAATCGCCCAAACGGATAGCGCTGCCAAGCCTATTTTTTTCACTTCCCTCGTTTCTTTGCATTTCATTCCGCCAAACGTTCACTTGGACTATTCCGATTTTCGCAGTTTCCGACAAGAATACTTGAGTCCTGCCAATTCAATCCAACACAGAGCCATCGGTGAAAATTCTTCTTGATGAAAAACAGCTGAAGAGTGGCGTTGAAGATCTCGCCCGATCGATCAACGAATTCTACGGAGATCGCCCGCTGACGATCGTGTTGGTGCTGACGGGCAGCATCGTGCTGGGGGCCGACCTGATTCGAGAGCTGAAAATGCCGCTGCGTGTTGGCGTGGTCCAAACCCGTAGCTACAGCGGCACCGAACGCGGGTCGCTGACCATCAATTCGGAAATGATGCTGGATGTGACTTCCCGGGATGTGTTGCTGATCGATGATATTTTCGACACCGGCCATACGCTCCAGGAAGTGACCGAGTTGATGCGGAATCTGGGACCTGCCAGCTTGGAATCGGCGGTACTATTGTGCAAAACCGGCCGGCAGGAAGTCGATTGGCGGCCGAAGTTTGTGGCCTTTGATATTCCAGATGAGTTTGTTGTGGGATACGGCCTGGATTATAACGATGAGTACCGAAACCTGCCGTATCTGGCCTGCCTCGAACCGGCCGACATCGAATCTGTAACATGAAGTATCCGCCATCATGAAGTCAAAACGAATTGCGATTTTGACTCGTCGTTTCTGGCCACTTTCAGGAGTGACCGAGCAATTCATTGCGGATCTCGCGGATTCATTTTCTCGTAAGGGCAATGAGGTGACGGTCGTCACCGCGGCTTGGCAAAAAGAATGGCCGCTGCAGTGTTCGTTCCGTGAGTTTCAGATGCGCCGGGTTAACCGTCCGACCTCGGGGCCGTGGGGGACATTCCGCTACCAGCGACCGCTGTTGCAGATGCTCAATAAACTGGAGCTGGACGGAGTGCTGATGTTCGGCATGGGGCGAGATGTTCCCGTCGTCAAAAAAATGCTCGGCGATTCGATTCCGTTGGTTTTGCGAATTGATCATCGTCATCTTTATCAACGTGGCCGCAACGCTCGCAAGCCCTACAACATTGAATCGGTGGACGCGTTGATTTGCGATTCGCGGAATACCTTCAGAGAATTGAATCTGCGAAAGTTCATTCTTCCGAAAAAAGTCGACACGATTGTCGATGGGGTTGTCTGGCCAAACGATCAAGACCGCTCTCTGTTTCGGCAAGCCAATGCCCGCACGGCGTTGGGGGATGCTCATCCCGTGTTTCGAATTGAACCCGCCCAACCGCTGGTGGTCACATCGGCGCCCTTTGACAGTGACGGCGGGATGATTGACTTGATTGATGCGTGGAAGGTTGTGTTGGAAGGTTTTCCCAAAGCCAAACTTTGGTTGTTGGGAGATGGGCCGCGAGGCCGGAAAATTTGGGAACGGATTTCTTCATTGAACATGGTGTACTCGGCGATCATGCCCGGTTACTTTGACGATCACGCGGAGATTTTTCACGCGGCCGATCTGTACGTGCACCCGCTGCGGCGCCCGGTCAATTGTCGGGGCTTGTTCGAAGCGATCTCGTGGCAGCTCTGTCCTGTCGTTACTCAGGATTCGGTCGAGCCATTGGAGATGCTGGATGGGGTGGTGTCCAAGGAAGCCCAGCACGCCAAGATTGAAAAGGACGTCAGTGGTATCATTGCCCCGTCAAACAATCCCACTGCGCTAGGCGAGGCCATCACGATGGCGCTGCGAAACAGTGAACTGCGAGCAGAGTTGGGACGCAATGCCGCCCAGAAATTTAAAAACGCGGTTCACATCGATCGAGTCGCAGACCGGTTTTTGAAATGCCTGTTCCCGGCAGATTCAAACATCAATGCGCGAAAGGAAAAAGCAGGAATCTAATGGGCCGCGAGAAGTTTCTTTATGTGGTCGATTCGTTGGATCGGTTCGGAGCCACGGTGCAGCTGGATTTGCTGACGGCGGAAATCGCCCGTGAGCACGAGGTGCATGTCGTGGTGCTGTGCGGATCGAATCGCCTTGCCGCCAACGATGCTCGGACGGTCCACTGCTTGGAAGCGGACCTTGGCCCGACCTCAGCGATTTCTGGGAACGGGCTTTCGTGGCGGCGGTTGGCTCAGGCGGGGTGGAAGCTGCGTCGTCGGGTTCAGGAAATCGGGCCCACGATAGTGCACGCTTGGGGGGAACGCGCGGAACAGATTGCGTTGCTGGGATTGTGGAACGTGAAGGTTCGCAAATTTGTGACCCGCACGGACGTCATCTTGACCGATCGAATTGTGACAGAGTTGGCAAGAAAGAAGCTGGGTGAGGATGTTGAAAAATACATCGTGACTCACGAGGAAGTCAAAAAGTCGATGGTGGCGCAGCGATACGATGCTTCCAAATTCGAAGTCGTCGCTGGAACGACGTTGTCCAATCCTCAAAGCGACCGCGAAACCGCGCGGAAGCAACTGTTAGAGATTGGCGGCATTCCCGCCAATTCGAAAATTGCGGCCACGGTGGCGCCGTTGAATCCGCGGTCTCGATTGAAGGATTTGATTTGGGCCACCGATCTGCTGACCTGTATTCGAGACGATGTTCACTTGTTCATTTTCGGGCGTGGTTCGCAGCGGTGGCGATTGAAGAAGTTCGCCAGCCAGACCGAAGCCGGGCATCACATTCATTTTGTGGATTGCGAAATGGATGCGGTGGATTTGATTCCAGGTGTCGATTTCTACTGGCAGTCTCATCTCCGCGAGCCGCTTTCGCCAGCGCTGATGTACGCGATGCACTGTGGTGTGCCGGCGATCAGTGTGTACGGTCCCGGTACGGCGGATGTCATCGGTCACCAAGAAACCGGATTCGCGGCGAACTTTGGCGCCCGCGACGAGTTCGCGCGGTGGACCAAGTATTTGCTGGAGCAGACCGAATCGGGCAATCAGTTGGCGCGACAGGGAAAAGAATCTCTGGTCGGCAAGTTTACGGTCGAGCAAACGGCTGCGGGTTGGTTGCAGTTGTACCAAGCCGGCCAATAGAAGAAGTCGCAAATCGTAAATCGCAAATCGTAAGTCGCAGCCCTTTGCGATCCGAATGCATCGTCATCTCAGCGCGCAAAAACGGGGTCGGAAATCAGACCGGATTGAAAAAATCCGAGCTGATCTGCGACCCCGAAACAACAGCGCGGAGCACTACTTTTTGCGGTGGCGAATCTTGGCTCTCATGCGACGCTTTTTTCTGCCAACTTTTCGCCGACCTTTACCGGTCTTTTTTGTGCCCACGCTCTAATCTCCGAAACGGTTTTAAATGACTGATTTGCCCGAAAAAACTCGGGTCACAAATTGTAATCGGCGTCTATCAAACGCGGCAAGACGAAAAAACCGGTTATCCACGGAGAAATACGGGCTTCTCGGCCGTAGATTGGTCCTCATCAAAACGATATCCGTCCTCAGCGAAGTTTTTCAGCTTTTTGGGGTCGGTGATTTTCTTGCGAATCAGCCAGCCAGCCATCGAACCCCGGGCTTTTTTGGCGTAAAAGCTGATGATTTTGTAAGTCCCATTCTTGTTATCTTTGAATACTGGGGAAATCACTGGGGCTGTGAGCTGTCCCGCCTGAACGCTTTTGAAGTACTCATTGGAGGCCAAATTCACCACCGCCACGCTGTTGGCTTTCTTGATCTGCTTGTTGATTGCGGTGGTGATTTCATCCCCCCAGAAATCGTAGAGGTTCTGGCCGCGATCGGTCTTTAGCTTCGTGCCCATTTCCAGTCGGTAGGGTTGCATCAGATCTAACGGACGCAGCACGCCGTAGAGCCCCGATAGGATGCGGAGGTTCTCTTGGGCAAATTCAAAATTCGCTTCCTTGAAAGACCAGGCGTCCATCCCCTGATAGACATCGCCTTTGAAGGCCAGCACGGCGGGACGAGCATTCTTTTTGGTGGCCTTCGGCTCCCAAGCTTCGTAGCGATCCACGTTCAGGTCTGCCAGTTTATCGCTGACGGACATCAGTTTGGCGATCTGTTTGGGTTTGTAATCCCGCAGCACATCGATCAATTCTGCGCTGTGATCGGTAAAGAGGGGTTTCGAGCTTTTTGATGTCGGCAAAGCGGTTTCGTAGTCGAGCGTCTTTGCGGGGGAGATCAGAGATATCATGTTTGGTTTCCTAAGGTTGCCCGAGACGATCGGTCGCTGTCGGAGGCTGTCGGGCAGATTCAGGTCTAAATAATAACTGCCCGTGGATGAATTGGGAGGGCGATTCAGTCGCTATGTGGCGAAGCTTACCCGATCGCTGGATCGCTGCCTGCCTCGCGGCGCGATCGATCGTTACTCAAAATTCTCGTTCAGCCAGTCCACGCCAACGCCGGCGACCGCGGCCACGAATTCCAATTCGCTGTCGTAGTCCGAACGGCGTACGTCACATTCGTAGTTCAATGTCGCCAGAGTCGTTTCCGCTTTTTCGACAGGAAAGCGACGAAGCACCTGTTTCAGCAGGGCTTGATAGTCTGCGGATTCGATGGCCTGTTCGAAGGACTCCCATTTGCGGATCATGTGGCCATGATTGTTTTGCAGAATCAGGTGTCTGCAAAACGCAGAAATAGGAGACAGCTCTCGCAGCGACGCAAAGGAACCCGCCAGCAACAGCGCGCGATCGCGATCCAGCATCTGCAGTCGCTTTCCGAAAGCTTGGGCCAGTCGCAAATACAACACGATTTCACGGAGCACATCAGGCATTGGTGCTCTCTGCCTTCGTCTCTGGATCCGCTGCAGCGGTGTTTCGCGTTTCGATCAAGGCTTTGCGAGCGGTTTCGACTTCGGTGCAAAACCGGTTGCCACTGACGCCGTAAACGCACACCGGTTCGAACCAGCGTCCTTCAATCGCAAGGTCAATCAAATCCTCAGCGGCGAGGCATAACCGCCCTGCCCTTTTGGACAGTTCAAATTCGATCGCACCGATGCCGTGAAAGCCCCGATAGACGACTTCGGTGCAGACCAGTTTGTGGGCGCGGCGAAAATCAAATTCGAAATCGTAGGATTTGCCTTCGTGAGTCGCGGCTTTCGAGAGGGCGGCGGCGATTTGATCGGGTTCCAGTTGGGGACGCAGCACGGCACAGCAGTCGACGTTGAGGGTGTCTTCCAGCGGCCGGAAAAGCACTCCGTCTTTGCGGGCTTCGAGGAAGCGAACGGGATCGGCCGATCGGGCGCGGCGGTCTTCGTCCATTTCAACGCCGAGGGTTTGCCGTTGTTCCGAGCTGCCGATATGCAGGGCCGCGTGCGGCCAGAATCCGGGTAGGAAAATATTCGAGGTCGCGTCGTCATGGCGAGTGATCAGGACGTCGCCGGGTTGCAACAGTTTAGAGATCTTGCGACGCACGCCCGGAGTGACGCGTTTGCGTTTCCAGTGATTCCGTAGTTCTGCGATCAGGCTGCCTGAGAGTCGAAACAAAGCAAAACTGACGTTGCGGTATCCGGAATGGTGTCGGCGACGAAAGGAGTACCAGCGATATTTCGCGCTGGCTTTCGCGTAGTAACGCTTGCTGTCTTCGATCCAAGGTTGCTCTTCGTCCAGCATGTGGATGACCGGTCCAACGACGGGGTCGGATTTGAGGTCCTGCAGTTGATCGCTTGATTCTTGAGCCAGTCGGATTCCGGACAGAAAAATCCAAATGTTGCGAGGGGAGGCGAGCGATTTGTAAATCGCGGTGAACTGTTTTCGTGGGATGCCGAAGCGGGGTTCTGGTTCGTCCAGCATCCGCCGCACGACATTGTTTTTGCGAAACGTGTCTACCAAAAACCTTCCCGAACGCACCAGCAGGCAGGCGGTACAAAACGATACGGCGAATACTCTGGGTTGCTGCTGGGCAGGAACGCTTTGCTTTTTCAAAACGAGGGGGCGAAGATCTTCCAGCGTTTCGTGAAGCGCTTGGCGAACCCGCAGGTATTTGGCAAACGAGGTCCGGATCCGCTCGTCTTCGTCGGGCAGGAAATAGCCCCGCGCCGTTGCCGCGGTGGCGTCTTGGATCTCAGTGGCCAGCGATTGTTCATTGGGCATCAGCGGGCCAATGGTGGTCAGCGTCCTGGCCGCGGATTCAATGCGGACTTCAATTTCGTCGGGAGTCAGGTTGGGCATGTGATCGTTTTGAGGCGCTTTGAAATCGGGTTTGCCCGAAGAAACCATTGTAGCGGTAGCCGCGTTTGGTTTCCTCCGGTCAACGCGGCTAAGAAAAAGAGACTGAAATTTTGCTAATTGCGTTTGATTCGGGTATCGTGGAGGTTCTAGGCAGAGGCATCCAGTTTGGAACAGATTTTGGATTCGACTCGTAAAAAATTTTTCTCCAATTTGCGCGCCGCCCTTTCGACGGGCGTGGCGTTGGATATCGGTGAAGCTGAAAGTTCGATCCGACGACTGACTCGCGGGCAGCTGAAACGCGAAAGCGGCGAGATCGAAAATTCGCCGCGTTTGCAGGCGGCCTGCGAGGTCTATCAGCGAACCGGTTCAATGGGCGTGGTGCTGGACAGTCTGTCGGTTCGGATGGACGTGCGAAAGAAAATTGGACGCTTGTTTTTGAATTCGTTTGTCTACCTGTTCGTATTGATCGTGGTTGCGATCGGCGGCATGGTGTTGTTCCGGCAACATCTGTTACCCGTCCTGCAGGCCATCCGACATGATTTGTTGACGTTGGCAAAAGCCGATCTTCCAGCAGAGCATGTGCGATCGATCGTGAATGATGCTTCGGCAGTCAGCGTGGTGGTTTTTATTGTGATTTTAGTGCTGTTGCTGTTGTGGCTATGTTTCGGCGGCCGGCATCGAACCGCCAGTTGGCTGGGAGGAAAGCAGTACTTGCATTTTCGATCGCTGGAGGTGGCGCTGCGATGTGCTCGGTTGCTGTTGGCGTCGGGGTTGCCGGCCAACCAAGCGATTCGATTGGCTTGCGATACTGCGGCGCTGGACGATGCTGGAAAAGCCGATCTTGCGGTGGCGCTTTCGAGTGACGATGTCTCGCGTAGCGACCTAGCGGCATGGAATGATTTTTTGCGATTGTCGGCCCAGCGAAAATTCGCAGCAATGAAGGGCTGGGGGGCCAGATTCGTGGTCATAATCATTGGGGGGCCGATCACATGCGCTTACGCCACGATCGTGTTTTCGCCGCTAGTCGCGATGCTGATCGAGATGGTGTTCAGGAGTAAAGCATGAGTTCGCAATCGGTTGAAGAGATTGAAAGCTATGGAGTTTTGGGGCGGCATTTCGATTCTCTGTCGGGTGTTCGTGTCCAAGTAGCGGATGAATTGGATGTCCAGTCGTTGGTGGTTGACGGTTCGCTGCGGTCACAGATGAATGTGGTTAGTGACTTTTTTCGCGGTAAGATCGAGATTTCGAAATTAGTTCTGCGTCCGGATGTTTTGTCCATCGCGGTTCCGTTGGCCCGCAAGATTGACGCTGGCGAGTCTCCCAATGCCGCGGTCGCAGGTGCGGTGCATCGCGGGGTTTGTTTGTTGTCACAGCATGGAATCGGCGATCGAAAACTTGCTCGGATGTTGATGTTTCCTTTTTTTCTGACGGTTCTGACCCTCGCCGGTTTGTTGTTGGCCAGTCACCATGTCGTCGCTCAATTTGAGGACATGTTTGTCTCGTTTGGGATTCAGTTGCCTCTGATGACCGAAGCGCTATTTAGTTTGAGTCGATTCATCCGCTGGTATACCGTTCCCATTATTTTGGTGACGACTTCGATTTTGCCGATCTATTTGTTGCTGAATTGGATTGATGGATTCAGAAATCCGGCCAGCACGGGTTGTTGGGAACGCTGGGTGTCAGGCAAACGAATGGCTGTCTCTCGCTGGCTGTTCCACGTGAGTCTGTTGGCGGACTTGGGTTTGGATGTGGGAGATTCGATGAAGCTGGCGGGAAGGAGCAGTGGTTCTGGCTGGCTGTGGCGTCGATCAAAAAAAGTTGCCACCGTGGGAGGTAAGGTCTTTGGTGGAAGACGCTTTGCGACCGCCCAGGCGGGTTTGGAAATGCCATCGTCTCCCGGGAAAGTGGCGCTGCTGCGCGAGGTGGCGACGTGGTACCGCGATCGAAGTGCGAATTTTTTTGATTGGTGGTTGTCGCTGCTGGTTTCCGCTTATTGCTGGTTCATCATGTTGCTGATTTTTTTCACAGTGATATCGGTGATGGGACCTTTGATCGCGATTATTTCAGGGCTGACGGGTGTCTAGGATTCACATGTCACACGAAAATACAGAACTCAAACTGGAACAGGAAAGTCTTTTCCTTGAAAAGCTTGTGCAAGATGTTTCCTGTCAGCTTGTTCCGCGTGAGCGAATGCTGGTAAGCATTTTGGCAATGGAATCAGAATATGGACACGACATAACGCCTCTGCTGATGGGGCTTGCGCGGGAAACCCGCAACCCGGTCGTCGCCAGTCTGGCGAACACGAACGTCCCGAACGCAAATTCTTCATTGAATCGCCAGCAACTGATGTGGTATCTGTTGCCGACACGGTTGGCAATGTTGCTGGAATCGATCAAGCCTCATGAGCAGGGAAGGCGATTCTTTCGTTTGTGGTTGGGGCACGCCACCGACGATAGGGGCAACAGGTTGGATCGCGAAAATGGTGGCTTTGTGCGATTAGGTCGGGGCGTTTCGAAATTCTGTATTGTTTTGTCTGTGATTAGTTTTGTCTTCCTGTTCGTTGTTCCTGAGTTCCAAAAAATGGCAGCTGAGTTTGGCGTCGAGCTTGACGATAGTTTGGGACTGTTTCCGGTTGTCCATGTCTTAAGAGTTGCGGTTCCATTCGTTTTGCTGTTGTTGTTTTTGCTGGGGATCATTGGTTTTGTGACGGCGTTTTTTCTGCCTCATGGAAGGTGGTTCCTAAAAGTGGTTCGTAACTTTCTTCGTCGCTGGCATCCGTGGAATTGGCGGCGCGTCACGTTTTCAGCCAAAAATGAAAAGCAGATGGATTTGGCGTATCGACTTCAAGGATTGGGCGCGGGAGGGGATCAACAAAACATGGATTGGACGGCCGCCGTTGAGGGCAGCGCCTTGCGGTCAACCGCCGTCCGAACCGTCGCCGAATTGGATGATCCCGAAACGCAGGCGTGGTTGATTCGTCATTCCTCATTGAAGAAAGTGAAAAACCGCCAACAGCGATGGTACTGGTGCCTCAATGTTGTGTTTGCGATGGGGCAGCTTTTTCTCATTTACGTCGTTTTTGCGCTGGCTTGGTTCATGTTCGGATTTTTAATCAACATGATCGAAGGGTTGTCGGGAATATGAATCGAAACGTGACAATGCGATCTGAAACCCGTGCGGGGCTGATGAGGATGGAGCTGATGGTGTCCTGTCTATTGTTGACCGCATTGATGGGGCTTGTCGGTGGGTTCGTCTATCGGGTTAACGTTGTCTGGAAACAGGGCCAGCACTACCAGTTTGCCGTGGGAGAATTGAGAAACGAAATGGCGCGATTGACGGTCATGCCACGTGAGGAACTGGAGAAAGAACTGGATGCGATCAACCTTTCTGAGATCTGCAAACAGCAGCTTGACGATGCCAACATGAAAGGCAAACTCAGCGAGGACAAACTGGGGACTCGGTTGACCCTAGAGTTGAACTGGCGGCGGGGTGCAAATCCCGTTCCCCCCATTCGATTGGAGGGCTGGTTGGAATGAAACGGCAAAAGAAATTTCAGCGGCACGGGTACTTTCTGTTGGACTCTCTAATCACGATGTCGATCATCGTGGTGGTGCTTTCGATGTGCGGTGTGTGGATGGTGAAGACATTGAAGTATGCCTCGGTCGTCGAAGATCGTGCGATCCATGCGGGTTCGATCGAGCGGATTCGGTTGATTCGAAATTGGGTTCGTTACAGTCAATCCGTCAAACTCAAGGACGACACGTTGACGATCGAAAGAGCAGCGGGAATTCGAAAAGTCGCCATCGTTGGGAACGAGGTGCGGTTGATTGACGAATCTGGCGAACAGAAATGGCAGGACGTTATCCGATTCGATCCGACGGCCGTGTTGTCGTGGGAGGAAGACGATTTGCCGGGTTGGATCACGTTGACGGTGCAGCGGAAAAACGAATTGCGAACGGTGACCGATTTGCGGATGCGGATGCAACCGATGCCTAAAATAGGAGCCGCTCAATGAGATTACGAAACATTCCCCACAACGCGGCCAACAGAGTGCATCGCAGCGGCTCCGTTTTGGTGGCAGTACTGGTTTGCTTTGGAGTGGTTGCTGCGATTCTGTTGGGAGTGACGCAGTCCAGCCTGATGCGCCGTCGGCAACTCAAACGAGAGTATCAGATGGAACAGACCCGGATCCTTGCCGATGCGGGTGTGGTGTTTGCCATCGGGCATTTTAAGGATGCAGAGGCTGACACATGGAATGAGACAGCGGTCGAGCTTGCCGATTACTCATTGGCGACCGTGAAGTGGCGTTTTGATGCCGACGAAGTTCTAGATGTCGTGGCTACGGTGAGCCATGAAGATCGCCCCGATCGCGGCACAACTTTTGAAATTCAATTGCCTGCTGAGGCGTGGAAATACAATTTGGAGTCTAAAAAATGAAAACCTATCGAAATCGAAGAGCACCAAGAGCAAGCGGATTTACCTTGGTCGAGCTATTGGTGGTGATTGCCATCATCGGCATTCTGATCGGGATGTTGCTGCCGGCGATCCAGCAGGTTCGCGAAGCGGCTCGGCGGACGCAGTGTCTCAACAATCTGAGTCAAATCAGTTTGGCCGCGCATAACTATGATTTTTCAGCCGGGCACTTGCCGCCCGGAGTGCTGGACAAAGCGGGCCCTATTATCAACAAACCCCAAGGACAACACACTAGTTTTTTGGTGCACTTGCTGCCGTTTTTGGACCAGCAAGGTATTTATAAGAACTTTGACATTAACGCGGGGGCTTATGCAGCGGCCAATGCGCCCGCGGTGTCGCTGGTGATTCCTACCTTTGTGTGTCCATCCGCGTATAATCCAATGCCGGTGCTGGGGGGGCCTGCGAGTTCGAACTATGCCGGTTGCCATCATGGTGTCGAAGCGCCGATTGATGCTGACAACAATGGATTGTTGTTTTTGAACAGTGCCATTCGCTACGGCGATATCTATGACGGTAGCAGCAACACGATTTTGCTGGGAGAAAAACTGTGCGAGTCCGGCAATCTGGGTTGGGCTTCGGGAACGCGGGCAACGCTTCGAAACGGTGGAGAGATTTTGGATCAGGACGACTGGGAGTTAAAGTATGGTACTGCCGCGCCGGGGCCGGTAGGGCCTAACGTCGTCGGAGGTTTTAGCTCTGCTCATCCGGGCTACGTTAACTTTGCGATGGCTGATGGTTCGGTACATTCGGGTTGGGTCAACGTTAACTTGAAACTGTTGAATGAGTTGGCCAATCGCAAAGACGGAGCGATGATGGGTGAGATCGCTTGGTAGTGGTAATGGAGGCGAGGTCTAAGGTTCGGATCGCTTGAGGAATAGATTTAGGATGACTCCGATCAGCATCAGGATCCCGATGAAAATCGCGGCCTGACCAAAGCCTTGGCCGATCAGATATTGAGTCGAACTGATGGTGATGCCCACACAGACCGCCGCAAAAAACAATGGAGCGATGGGAAACAGGGGAACCCGAAACGCAGTCGTCGTTGTTTCAGCGACCGTTGTTGCTGTGTCCGCTGTCCGGAATTTAAAGAGGCTCAAAACGGTCAGCCCGAGGAAGATCCAGAACCAAGGAGCCGAAGCGTTTACCAGAATCTCAAAAACGTTTTCCGTCGCACACACCAGTAGCATGGCCGCTGCAATGCTGGCCTGAATCAGAATGGCTTGCCACGGGCAGGATCGCTGCTGATCCCACTTCGCTAAAAAAGCCAGCGCGGGATAGTCTTTGCCGACCGCAAAATAAATTCGCGGGCTGGTGATAATCATCCCATTGATGGCTCCAAGGCAGGACACGCAAACCAGCCCGGCGATCAGACTCGCCGCTTGCCCGCCCCAATAAGATTCTTGGCCGATGGCTGTTTTCACAAGGTCGATTGCTGGCGATTCCGAAGACGCCGTGGCGGCTTGCCCCAGCACAAGGCACAGCGACAAGTTGAAGGCCACGTAGACGGTGATCACAACGGCAATGCCAATCACGAGGGCTCGCCATAGATTCTTGTGAGGCGATTTGATCTCCGATGACACCATGGCCAGATCGTTCCAGCCACCGTAGCAGAACATCACCAGCACCAGCGGTGTCCAAAAATTGCCAATCAGAGAGAAAGAGCCACCTGCCGAAGCGGGTTGCGGATCGGCAGCTTGGGCGGGGCTGTACAGCGCCGCGGCGATGATGGCTGCGATGCCCAGCACTTTTGCAATCGTGAGAATGTTCTGGATCGAGGTCCCTTGGCGGATGCCGATCAGATTGGTCGCTGATAGCACAATCACGGCCAGCAGTGCGAACAGGATGTTGGACTGTCCCATCCAACTGGGGGCGATGTTGACAAAATGATCGGCAAATACGATCGCCATGGTCCCGATATTGGCGGGGCGGACCACCCAAAACGCTGCCCACGCGAATAGAAAGGCGACGGAGTGCCCCCATGATTTCTTCAGATAGGCGTAGTCACCACCGGCTTCGTCGGGAAAACGTGTCGTCAATTCAATAAAGCAGCCGGCGCCGACCATCACGATCAGGCCTCCCACGATCCACAATGTGACCATCAGCAGCGGATTTCCCGTCATTCCCGCGATCGGCGAGGACGCTCTAAAAATCCCAGATCCGATAATCGTGCCTACGATGATGCAGATCGAATCCAGTAGGGACAAGTTCCGCCGTGGGCTGGGGCTGGTATCCGAAGGGTTCATAGAGGCGTCGGTATTGATATGGGTTGATCGGGGCAAGGCGATATAATGCGGGCGTGTTTTGGCAAAGTCCGCGATTAACTGGACTTTTTCGAACTCGCTCATATATTGTAGGGGATTCAAGGAGCCGCAATGGTTGCGGTTTCTGGATCAAATCAAACTAGTTGGAAGGAATAAATTGCCCAAAGAAGAATCTTACGAAGTCGATGGTACTGTGACACAGGCGTTGGCGAATACTCGTTTTCGCGTTGAGCTGGAAACTGGCGACGAAGTACTGGCTCACGTAGCCGGCAAGATGCGCCGAAATTTCATTCGTATCGTTCCCGGCGACAAAGTTCGCGTGGAACTTTCTCCCTACGATTTGACCAAGGGTCGGATCGTCTATCGAGAGCGTTAATACTCGCGAATTTTAGCGAGAGTTGTGAAACTGCATCCGAGCCTTGCGTCTGCTTGCGCTCGTTCGTGCTTTACGGTTGAATTCTGTATCAACAATCAGGCGTCGTCTACGGGTGTCGTAGACTTTTGAATCGGATTGGGTTCGCCGATCCCTTTGCTTTGTAACTGCCAGCTGCCGTGGCGGTCTGAGTTTGTATCTTGCGTTGGTTGCCGGGCCTCTCCGCTGACCGACAGCCAGATACCGAAAATCGCAATCACGGTTCCGACAATCGCCAAGCGGTTGGGCTTGTGTCCGTAGACCAGCCACACGATTGGAATCGCAAACAGTGGGCAAGTCGAAAGTAGTGTTTGGATGACGGCTAAATCGATCTGGCTGGAATAGGAAATTTGGCTGAACCAGATCCCCAGCCAAGTACCGATGGCGGTGGCTGGGACAAGGAATCGAGCCAGCTTCCACGAAAACAGATTGCGGACTGGCGTGCGATTTTTTTTTCTAAAAATCGCCAACGCCAATCCGCTGGCCGCCGTCGCAACCGCTAGGCGGATCAATGTGGCTTCGATGGGAAGACAGAATTCCATGCCGTTTTTCGAACACAATCCGCCGATGGCTTGGCAAGCCGCCGCCGTGATTCCGCAGGCGACTCCACTGGCAAACGACCCCGGCATCAAGCCTGGGGCTTCGGCTTCGGCGCGGCGATCGGTGACCACGGCGATGACTCCCGACATCGTCATGAAAATTCCGGTCATCACAATCACATTGAGGATTTGATCGGCAAACAGGACGCCCAACACGGTGGCGAACAGAGGGCTAAAGCAAGCCACGATCAGTGCGCGTCGCGGTCCCAAAATCTGCAGGCTGCGGAAAAAGAATGTATCGCCGACCACGATTCCTGACAGCGCACTGAAGAAAAGCCACCCCCAAGCCCGACCGTCGAGGTTAGGGATTCGTTCGAGGGCGTTGTAGTCCGGCAGGAACAAACTGATGGCGGCTAAATGCAGCAGGATCAGCACGAGGCCGATCGAGTTCTTAGCGGCGTTGAGCACAAAGGCGGTGACTTGGATTCGCCCCCACAGCATGCTGGAAAGCGTCCACATCAAGGCCGCAGTTAGTGCGGCCAGTACACCAGCAAGGTCGGGCATTGAGGGTCTGTGGTGGAGATTGCGGGCGAAACGGTGAACAGAATAAACGCAATCAGGATTGAGGGAACCCAGAGGAGCCGGGAATTTTTATCGGGTACGGTAATTCTCAACGTAGCTGAAGTCGCAAGACTTCGGAATTCACTGGAATACGTGC
>CAZDZX010000086.1:9797-14735 GCA_964510005.1 uncultured Pirellulaceae bacterium | reverse complement strand
GCCCCCCGTACAGTCAACGATACCTTTATCAATGTCGGTGTTGGGAGCGGGGTTCGATCGTCTGACGATTTGCTAACGATCGTCACAAACGGGGATGCGGCCGGATTGGGCGATCCTGATCCAAATGTCGTTGATCTGTATTTTGTGGAACGGGTCCCCGAATTTGATGATCAGAATGACAATACGGTCAATGGATTCGCGTTTGTTGGTCAGAGCGGGGTCGCTCTTCACACTGGTGATAATTTGGTGGGCTTTGCGGCAGGACGTGAAATTGTTGCCAGAGTGGTCGCTCACGAACTCGCCCACAACCTCGGATTGTTCCATGCTCCTTCGTCTGACAATCTTCTTGCCACAACGTCGCCGGGAACCGTTTTGACTGCGGAGCAAATTCAGATCATCCGCGACAGTCCGATCAGCCAAGAAATATAAACAGTTCTGGATTTCGGAATGTTGAGTGAACTGCAGTGGTCTCCGTAGCAACCCTTGCTCTCCTTGCTTGAGGAGAGAAAGGGCGAAACGTTTAGGCCGCTTGCAGTGAGCGATTGTGTTGGGCGAATTCGATCCAGTCCGTGATCTCTTCGAGGTCCGGCCGTTTACCGTTGCGGATGATCTTCAGGCCTTCTTTGGTGTCGGAAAACGGTCCGATTTTTTCGAACAGAGTTTCCGGTCGCATCGAAGCCAGCAACTCTGCATCGATGATGTCGCATCCGACCAACAGTTGGGCATCGTGTCCACGCAAGTTGGGGATCCGACAGACCAATCGAGACTGATGCTGCCACTGTCGCAGCACGCTGGCGGTGAGTCGTTTGTAGTCGAGTTTTTCAGCCATCGATTCGGCGGTAAATTTCAGGAAATCTGAAATTGTGTGAACGCCGATGGCTTCCATCCGCTCGCCAGTTTTCGGTCCGATCGATGGCGCCGCTTCGATGTGGTCCGTAAGATCAAGATAAAACTTGAGTTTACGCTGCTTGGCTGGCTTTGACGGAGTTGCCGACGTTGCTTCCGCGGTCAGGCTGGCCGAGTGCAAAGGCTGCGAAGGCTGAGGTTGGGAAAATTGTTGCCGCACGGGCGTCTGGCGAACCGCTTGTGGCTTTCGGACAGAACGCTGATTCTCCCGCTCGCGTTCTGCGCGGGGAGTGTACTCTCTGCGTTCCGACGTTCGCGTTCTCTCCGCACGAGGGGTTTGATTGCGACGCGATTCGCCCGCACGCGGGAAACTCCGATTCGAGGACTGCTGTTCTTGTTCACGTGGCGTGAACGCTCTGAGGTTGTGAGATGAACGACTTCGCGATGTGTGTTCTTGAGATGAACGGTCATGGGACGTGTGTTCACGCGGTGTACGTTCACGTGGTGTATGTTCACGGGATGAGCGGTCACGCGGTGTGCGTTCGCGAGTTGTGTACTCGCGGGACGAGCGTTCATTGGATGTGCGATCGTAGGAGGAACGGTCCCGAGAGGAATCCGCATCGGTAGAGTGATCTCGTCTGTTCCGTCGATTGGAGTCGACTCGATAATCGCGACGGAGTTGATTTCGGTAGTTCGAATTTGATCGCAATTGCTGCTGCCAGCGAGAAACTGTTTTACGAGATGGCGATTGTCGCGAAGAGAACTGACGGCCATCGGGCGAACGAAGAAAACGAGACAGTCGCTCAAAAAGGCTGTCGGGATTGGACGTTAGCAAATGAGCCGGCTCTGAAATTCCGCAAGCAACCAGTGCTCGCGAGTCGTTCGCGGTCAGGCCGGGCACCCACATCATTAACCAAGCCGCGGCTTGGAGGCCCGCAAGGCTTTCACCCGTTAGGTAGCTCTGCGTCAGCATCGGGTCGTTTTCCGTTTCCGACATCGCAAGGAAGTCAGCCACGCTGATGATTCCAAATTCTTCTAGGCTGCGAAGCTGATCGGGATTGAATATTCCCGTGCCATCGATTCTAGAATTTTCGTCCAACGAAACGATAGCCAACGGTGCCGCCATGTCGGATGCCGCGATACTTTCAACGCGAGGGTTGGTCGATTGTGGGATGGGACGAGTGCCGATGCTCCCTGTGGTGTGTCGCGACTCTGTCCGACCGATCGCCGACCAGTCGTCGGAATCGTGGTCCGTCCGAGGATACTTGGACAACGGGTAAGGGCGCGGTTGAGGATGGGTCGGGTACTCTGCGATCGACTCGTGGGCCCACGGATCGACTTCCGTTGACATGGGTTCTGGCACGATTCTTTGGCGAGGTTCGATGATCACCGGGGGAACCGGTCGCGAAACGATAGGGGCGACGGGCTGGATCGCAGGTTGAGTCGTGGTCGGTTCGGCAACAAAGGTCTGCGACATCGTGACGGTTGTGGGCACAACCGCATCGATCATCGGGACGGTTTGCCGGTTAACGGCTTGCCACGAAGAACTTTGTTGCGTCGGTTGCTGCGTTGTGCCTGATTCCAGATCGAAGAACGTTGACGCCGCGGATTGGTCTGCGAGGAAACGATGTTGAGTCAGGACAATCAGTTGCCGCTGGTACTGTTGGCACCACGTATTGAGGAAGCTCAAAACGGGAGCAATTCGAGATTTTTGAATCGCCACAAACAGATCGTCAAACACTAGTGGCAACACGGGGGCTGTCGGATGAGTTTGAGCGACGGCAAGGACGATCGCTAGTTGGACAATGTCCTGCATCCCTTTTTCGGGAATCGATTCGACGGTTTGGACGATGCCGCTTTGGTTTTCGATTTCAAAGGATCGCTGTCCTGCGTTGATTTTGACGGAAACAATATCGCCTCCGGTGATGGTTTTGAGAATCTCACTTGCGGCAGGAAAGATCGGGCTGGTTCGTGGTGGAGGCACAACGATCGGTTGCAAAGTCGCCAGTTGTCCCCGCAACATTGTGAGTTGTTGGTTGATCTCTGCGACTCTCGATTCGGCATTCATCGGCAGGCTTGCGAGTGAAAGAGTCAGAGATTCCTTGCGGGCACGCAGTTCGATGATTTGCTGGTTGGTGGTCCCGATTCCGTTTTGACCATTGGCCAAATTGTTTCGCAGGCTGAACAGACGCGCCTCGAGGGCTTGAATCTGTTGCTGACGGAGCGTGGTGGATTCGTTTGTGGTCACGGTTTGCCGAGTGGTGTTCGGCGTCGGGCCGAGCGTTCGTTGTCGGGCCGAGAGGTTGCCTTCGTTGACTGCGATCCTAGCGAAATCGTTGGTCGGTTTTTCGGCCGCGGCAGCGCCCTGAGGATCGACGGAGCGAATCTTTTCGATGGCTTGAGCGCGACGCGCTAGAGCTCGATGGGAAGCCTCTTCGATTTGATTGTAGTTGTGGCGAAGTTGCTTCAATTCGATCGCGGCGGAGCGCTGGCGAATTTCGCGATACTGGTTCGAAAGCTCATCGCAAAGGCTCTGCAAGTCCTCGCAGATCGTCTCGCAGGTCTCGCCTAAGAAGCGCTGGACCATCCGCGAGTCGACGGTCGTTTGGTCTTCAGCCCACTGCCCTGCATTGGCGTTGATGTTGTCGATCCGACGTTCGATGTGCTGCAGGATTTCACGAGTGTGGTGGTAGGGATGGACTTGCTGGTCCATCGAGAGGTGCTTCCACTGCTCCATTTCATCCTTGAGTCGGATCCGGTGCTGTTGGATGTTGGCTTGAACCGAGCGCAGTTCCCGCGCCTGTGTCTCCGTTTCGTCCAGCACGCGGTAGAGCGCCGGAAGATTGGATTCGGTAGCATGGGTGACGGTTGTGGTTTGCTGGATTCCGCGCAGTCGCTGCAATTCCTGTTCAGCGGACAGAATTTCGGCTTGAAGTTGCACGGGGTTAAACTGCCCCAGTTGAATCGTGAGTGCCTGAATCTGCTTCTCAAGGTCTATCAGTTCGGCGCTGCTGACGGCGTTACGCGAGCGCGCCTCGAGTAGTTGGCTGTTCAAAGCGGCCAGTTCAGATTCAAAGTCCCGAATCTGTTTCTGCAGATTGGCGCGCTGTAGATCAATTCGCGCCTTTTCCTGCTGAAGTAAAGCACTGTTGTCGACGCCAACATCAAAATGACGTTCCAGCGTTTGGCGCAAGGACGACAAATCAGATTGCCGGAAATTCACGCTGTAGACGTTGCGGATGACTTCATCGTCGATGACCGGAAGCCCACCTTGAGCGGTGACATTGTCCGAGTGCACCAAAAACGATTGAGTGGAACTGGAGAAGTTGGCCACCAGCTTGAACAGCTCATCGGTCGCCGCGCTGGAATCGCCGCGTGAATACATTCGGCGGAACAGATTGCAGACACCAGTCTTCCCGGCGCCGCGTTCTCCATACAGAAAATTCAGCCCGATTTGAAATGGACCCAGCGATTTGCTGTCAGAGAAATCTTTTCTCTTTTCGATCTTGAGTTCGGTCAGTCTCATCAATAACTCCGTATTTGCTCGGCGTGGCACGCCGATCGCCTTCCTTTGCGATAATCAGCCCCAAAATCTAATCCATGCTTATTTTTTCACCTAGATCAGTTTCAGGTTCACAAATGGAGACGTCCAAGATGCCCTATTGAATCACCGTTTCTGGGATTGATGCGGTTTGGCAACACGGATTCGCAGGTATTTTGGGGATTTAGAAATGTCTCCGATTTGTCTTTGGCTTCCAGTCCGTTTTCGACCTATGTTTCCAGTGCTGCTTGTGCTGGGGAGCAATAAGCAGTGTGACGGTAAGGGTTGGCTCGGAGCCAAAAAAGGGGCCTTGCCGTCTTTTTTTATGCGCCGACTCAAAGGCTGCAAAAGAACGCCGTAGAACGACAGTGCTCAATTCGGTCATACCGCCAGCACTTTTTCCAGCCGGCACTGCTAGCCGATTCTCAGGCAACATCGATCGAGCGAGCCAGCGGCACAAGTCAGGACCACGGCGATTGCTGAAACCAATGTGTTTAGTTTGCGTTGAAGTGACATTTATTTTTCTCCCGTTGCTGGGGACGTGCCGGCTG
>CAZDZX010000086.1:0-9697 GCA_964510005.1 uncultured Pirellulaceae bacterium | reverse complement strand
CTGACACGTTAAGGCTGTAGACAATGCTTGTGCCGTTGCGCTCTGAAACGATCAGGCCAG
Source organism: uncultured Pirellulaceae bacterium (assembly GCA_964510005.1). Classification (GTDB taxonomy): domain Bacteria; phylum Planctomycetota; class Planctomycetia; order Pirellulales; family Pirellulaceae; genus Mariniblastus. The sequence goes on along the minus strand of CAZDZX010000086.1, from coordinate 9,637 downwards.
CTTGTTTGAGCACATTGAAGTGCCCTGACATGGTGGACCGCGCGAGTTCAAAGTGTTCGGCGATTTCACCGGCCGACAAATCTTCTGCTCGCAGGAGCTGCAGAATCTTACGCCGAGTGGGGTCGCCAAGTGCGTGGAAGACTTCGTTCATGGTTTGTATTTCGGTATTTCGCCAATTACCGAATTACATTGGCAGGATTCCCAGAGATCAAACTAAAAATCTGTTAGCCAGCCCCTTCCTGCTTACGGCATCAAGAGCTGTTCCTCGATGGGAACGTAGAGCTGAGCCGATCGAATCAGCGTTCCGGCGGTCAATTGATGGACGCCGTAGACTTCGGTTCCAACGTCGAATCGTTGCTTGATCCGCTGGAGCGCGAGATCAAAGTCTCCGTCGCCTGAGGCGAGAACGACGGTATCGACTTTCTCGGCCAGTTCGACCATGTCGAGCGTGATTCCTACATCCCAGTCGCCTTTGGCGCTGCCGTCGCTGCGTTGGATGTAGGGTTTGAGTTTTACCTCAAAGCCAATGTCGCGCAAGATTTGCTGGAAGCCAGCCTGTTTACCGCCGTCACGGCTTTCGATCGCGTAAGCATTCGCGGCAACAACTTCGCGGCCTTCGGTCACGGTGGACCAAAACTGGCGATAGTTAAACTTGCGACCGAACGCCTGCCGAGTCGTGTAGTAAATGTTCTGAACATCAACAAGTATCGCAATCTTTTCCATCGCAATATGGTAATCCGACTTTGAATCATGCCAAGTGTTTTCTGATGGCTGAGCGAATGTGGGGGTTAAGGCGCTAACCGAATGGTGCTTACTGTAGGCCAGCGGCCGCGAAGTGGGGCATAACCTCTACGAGGTTAGATTCTTATCGCATATGGGGCTGCGATCTCTGAAGTAAGTTCCATTGGACGCTAGCCGCCGGTTTTGCGGTTTGGCGTGGGCGGTTGGCGATACTCACCAACAACCTGCCGCTCAGGCTTGAGAAACGCTCCTAGGGGACGCCGGGCCCGATCTTGCTTACAATGATCGTTTTTCAGAATGGGGCAGCGGATTGAAACAGGAAGTCATCGTGATTGGCGGCGGAGCAGCAGGGCTGATGGCCGCCGCTTCGGCTGCGAAAAGTGGCCGCCAAGTCCTGTTGCTCGAAAAGAACAAAAAGTTCGGTGTCAAAATCCTGATGTCGGGCGGGACTCGCTGCAACATCACCCACAACTGCGACTCGCGCGAGATCGTTGCTGCTTTTGGTCGACAAGGAAAGTTCCTTCATTCGGCACTGGCCGCCTTGCCCCCCCACGAAGTCGTGGAGCTTTTCGAATCTCTGGGTGTCGCCACCAAAACCGAATCTACCGGCAAGATCTTTCCGGTCAGCAACCGAGCCATCGATGTGCGCGATGCGCTGGTTCGATTCGCCACCTCACAAGGATGCACGCTGCAAAACAATTCGCCGGTCACCGGACTGGCTCGGACGGAAAACGGTTTCGTCGTGTCCTGTGGCGAACAAGATTACTTTGCCGACGCTGTGATTCTGACGACCGGCGGTCTTTCGTTTCCCGGTTGCGGAACCACAGGCGATGGCTATGCGTGGGCCGAATCGCTGGGTCATTCGATCGTCGACACGACACCGGCACTGACGCCATTGCTGTCGAATTGCGATTGGGCGAATGAGCTCAAAGGGCTGACCCTCAATCCGGCGTGCGTGGAAGTCTGGCCACCCAGCAAAGGCGAACAGGGTTCGAACCCCACGCCCAACCCCAAACCAAAAAGCAAAAAGAAAGCCAAGCCGCTGATGTCCAACACGGGGTCGTTCCTGTTCACACATTTCGGGTTCTCTGGACCGGCGCCGATGAACGTCAGTGGAGAAATTGCCAAGCACCCCGACAAAAAGAAACTCCAATTGAAATGCGATTTCTTTCCCGACCAAAGCCCGCAGCAGATGATCGATCAACTCTCACGTCTGAAAAAAGAGCACGGCAGCCGATCGGTTTTTAGAACGGTCAACGAATCGTGGCCTGAATTTCCACGGCGTTTGGTCGAGCAATTGATTGCTCAGGCTGGGATTGATCCTTCGATCCGGTTGGCGGAGCTATCAGCCGATCGTCTCAAGTTGCTGGTCGATCAAATGAAATCGACGACGTTTCCACTGCAGGGAACGCTGGGCTACGAAAAAGCCGAAGTCACCTCCGGTGGCGTGGACTTGTCGGAGGTCAGCAGCAGCACACTAGAGAGCAAACTTTGTCCGGGGCTGTTTTTTGCTGGCGAGATATTGAATCTGGACGGTCCGATTGGAGGTTTTAACTTTCAGGCTGCGTGGAGTACCGGCTGGTTGGCGGGACAAAGCGTGATGGTTTGAAGGGTTTTATCGCGACGTGGCACGCCATCGGATCATGAATTTTCCTCCCCGCCAAGTTTTTGAGTTCGGAGCCAAACAATGGTATGCTTGGATTGCCTCTTCTTAACTGGGACCAAACATGGCTGCATCCAACGACTGGGGTCACTGCCTCTTTGAGCTTGTTGATGATCTTGCTTTCGTGATTTCTCTCGACGGCAGTCAGCTTTTGTATATCAACCCCACCGCGCTGCGGTTGTACAGCGATTCTTCTGAGGATCTTTCTGAGAAAGCGGGTTTGTGGCTGGAGCGAGTGCATCAGGCCGATCGCAATGCGCTGGTTGAAAACCTATCAAAGATGCCCGAGCTGGAGCAATTTGATTACAAGTTCCGAATGATTTCTTCGACCGGAGAGATTCGTGGGGTCAGTGGTCGTTTCGAGGTACTGCGCTGCGGTCAACCGTTTCCGTCGGCCATCGGCGCGATTTTGAAAGACGTGACCGACCAAGTCAGAGCCGAGCGCCGATTCCAAGAGTCCCAAGCCATCTACCATTCGCTGGTGGAAAGTCTGCCGATCTGCGTTTTTAGAAAAGACCTCAAGGGACGATTGCTGTTCGCGAATCAGAGTTTCTGCCGCTCGGTCGGTTTACCGCTTCAAAAGCTGTTGGGCAAAACTGACTCCGAACTGTTTGGTGCGGAGCAGGGAAAAAAGTACTCCAAGGACGATGCGCAAGTGATTGAAACTCGCGAAGTTTTTCACGACATTGAGCATCATCCGGGAGAGGGAGCTGTCCGCCACGTGGAAACGCTAAAGGCGCCGGTGATCGACCCGCGAGGCAATTGTGTTGGCATTCAAGGAATGTTCTGGGACGTGACGGATCGAGTCGAATCGGAACATGCTCTGCGGGAAGCGAAAGAATTGGCGGAATCTGCCAGTCGTGCCAAAACCGATTTCCTCGCCAATGTGAGCCATGAAATTCGCACTCCCATGAATGGGATCATTGGGATGTCGGAGTTGCTGCTGACTTCGATGGGCGAAGGTGAGCCTCGAGAGCGGGTCGAAATGATTCTGGAGTCGGGTGAGTCGTTGCTGAAACTGATCAACGAGATTCTGGACTTTTCCAAAGTCGAAGCCGGCAAGATCAAACTGGAAGCCGAACGTTTTGATTTTCGTGAACGGCTAGGCGATTCGATTCGCTCGTTTGGATTCTGGGCTCACGAAAAGAACATTGATCTGGTCATGCATTTTGATCCGTCGCTGCCCCATGAAATTGTGGCCGATTCGGGAAGGCTGCGACAGGTTGTTGTGAATCTGGTCGGCAACGCGGTGAAATTTACAAACGAAGGTCACGTTTTCTTTTCCGCCCAATGCAAAAAACAGGACGAAGAATCGGTCAGAATTGAATTCACGATTCTCGATACCGGCATCGGCATCCCCGAGGAAAAACACCAATCGATTTTCCATGAATTTGAGCAAGCCGATTCTTCGATCACGCGGGAGCACACTGGAACCGGTCTGGGTTTGGCGATCAGTTCTAAAATCGTTCGGCTGATGGGAGGCGAACTGAAACTTGGTTCCAGCCCTGGCATTGGCAGTCGATTTTCTTTCGAACTGGATTTCCTGAAGGGCGCTGAAAGTCCAGCCGACGAAGTTTGTGACAGTGTCTTCGTCGGGAAATCTATCTTGGTGATCTCCGAGAATCGATTGTTGGCTGAAAGTCTTCAGCAGCGATTGGCGTGGCATCGCATGATTGTGGCGGCTGTGGTCGATTTGGAACACGCCAAACGGTTGCTACAACAGCACATCGACGAAGGCAATCCGGTCGAAATCTTGGTGCTGGACGCGTCCACACCATCACAGGTTTATTTTTTGCGTTGGCTGGTTTCGCTGGAAGAACGGCAGCGGCCTCGATTGATTTTGTTGAATTCGTCTTCGCAAGTGGATTCGATGGAAGTTCCCGGCGAACTGGATATTGTTCAACAGATCCTGACTCCGGTTAAATCCAGTGATCTGCGGAGTGCTTTTCTGGCGGCAGTGGATTTGTCGTCTGCGGAATCCAACGGCCAACCCCTCACCAAAAGCATTGCCACAGGCGCCCGCAAGAAGTTGCGCGTGTTGCTGGTCGAAGACAACGTGATCAACCAGAAGCTGGCCCTCGCATTGCTCAAGCAAGCTGGGCACTCGGTCACCGTTGCCGGCGATGGGGCCGTTGCCGTTGAGAAATTCGAATCCGAGAGTTTCGATCTGGTGCTGATGGATGTGCAAATGCCGGTGATGGATGGATTCGAAGCCACGCGTCGGATCCGGAAACTGGAAACTCAACGTACCCCCGAGCAGCGAAAGCAGTCAGCGTTTCCGATTCCTATCATCGCCTTGACGGCTCACGCCAGCAGTGCCGATCGCGAGAAATGTCTGGCCGTGGGGATGGACGAGTACATTTCCAAACCCGTTCGCGCCAAAGCACTTCACCTGTTGATTGAACAGCAAACCAAAGAGACCCATCCTGAACCTGCTGAATCTAAGGGTTTGGTGGACTGGTCAAGTGCCTTTGAGACGGTGGGCGGTCAGCGTGACTTGCTGGTTGAATTGATACAGGTCTTCCTCAAAGAAAGTGATCGAATGCTGGAGTCAATTGAAAAAGCGGTTCAAGATCAGGATGTTCAGAACGTTCGCATTTCGGCCCATTCGGTTAAAGGGGCCTTGGGACATTTAGGAGCCTTGTCGACCAGTGTCGTCGCCGGTGAAATCGAAACCAAAGCCGGTTCCGAGAACGTTGATTTCGATTCGCTGCGTCCGTTGATCGACCAACTAACGAAAAACGTCGCCGATGTGTCGTCGGAGTATCGAAAGTTTATTGGCAGTAGTTAAAGCTGAGATGTGATTTTGATGCACCTTTGAGGCGGAACGCCGATCCACAGATGAGCGGCAAGCGCTGAATGGCGCTTCCTTTAGATTGTCGCCACGAAGTCGCCATGAAGTGGCGTTGAAATGTCCCAGAGGGACAAAAGCAATTCGCCTCGGTTTCAACCCGAGGTTTTCATGGCCCAGCAACACTATGCGTCCCGGAGGGACGCCAGCGTTGCAAGCAGGCGGGGCCGGAATCGATCCTGCGGACGAGTCATCCCGCATTCCGCCTCAAGTGTAAAGGCGGTGCTACGAACACGCCCTCTGCAGAAAGTGCATCCACTGGTAGTTGTCTGGCAGGGATTCGGTTCCGCAAAACTCGAGATGCAGAATGCGTCGTCGCCAATTTCCCTCCGGATCGGTGTGGCCACTGGCATGAGAAATCATGGGACGCATCGCCAACACGTCACCGGCTTGGACCAGAATCTTGACAGGCTCTCTCGATGATGGCTGATTGCTTTTTCCGTTCAGATGCGATCCGGGAACAACTTCGAGGGGGCCGTTTGAGTTCGTCACGGTGTCCAAGTGAATTCGCAGCGTCAACATGTTCTCAAGCACGGCTTCGGATGCTTCGACATGGTCGACTCCGGCTTTGCAGGTCGGCTTTGAGAAATGAGTCGTCGGAAGCGAGTTATCTTTGACCGAAATCGTCAAGTCTTTATGAAAGGGCAGGTTCCACGATCGATCCGAAGGCTTATCGAAATAGAGAACTCGAACTAAGCCATACGATTCACCAAGTGTTTCAGTTAACAGTTGATGAAGTGGAGTCACGCAAGCGAGTTGGAGTAGGTCAGGGATCGAGTCGATCAGGTTTCTGGCCGCGAAGATGGTTCCTCGTGAACGTAGAGCACTGTCGGCATCGGATTCGTTGGCGGTTTCGATGCGGTTGAGAAAAACAGCGACCGAATCGCTGTCAAACACGTTTTCCAGCACGCAAAAACCATCGCTGTGCAGTTCTGATTTCAAATTGTTGGCCATCCTTTTATGTTATGCGTACATGAAAGGGTTGCAAAGACAATGGGTGGAGAAACATGGCCACGCAAGCGTGGACCATGGCACCCTTTCTGACTGGCGTTGCTGTTCGATCGCGTCGGGTGGAATCGAACTGTTGGACGAACGCCCCCGCATTCCGCCTGAAGGCGGTGCTTGCTCACAGGCTGGAAGCCTAGGCCACCTAGCGCTTGCGCTTTTTCTTGGTGGACTTGCGGTCCGGGCGGTAGCCTTCGCCGGGGGCGTGGCGCGATTGCTTGCGCTTGCCTCGCGATTTTGACTTGCCTGACTTCTTGCCGTCGCCGGGGCCGTCGATCTGGTGAACGTACTTGCCGCGAAACTGATCCGACGCGCCGCGGCGTCGTTTGTCGATCGCTTCCTTGGGTGGCTTGGCTGGAATCAAACAGTCGCAACCGTTGCCAATCAACTCTTGGCGACCACACGCGCGAAGGGCCTTGGCGACTTCGAAGTAGTTCTCCGGTTTGAAAAACTGCATCAAGGCTCGCTGAGCTTTGCGGTCCTTCAGCTTCTTAGCGATGAAGACCGGCTTTTTGGTGAAGGGATCCATCTCTGTGTAGTACATGCAAGTCGCCACATCCAGCGGAGCGGGGATGAAGTCTTGCACCTGATCTGGTTTGTAGCCGTTGCGTTTCAGGAACACCGCCAGTTCGATCATTGAATTCAGATCGCTGCCCGGATGGCTGGAGATGAAGTAAGGAACGATGTACTGCTTCTTGCCGGCCTTTTTCGACTGCTCGCGAAACTTGGTGGAAAACCTTGCGAACTCGTCGATGCCCGGTTTCTTCATGTTGTTGAGCACGTCATCGTTGGCGTGCTCGGGGGCGACCTTTAACAAACCACCGACGTGATGTTCGGTCAGTTCCCTCATGTACTCGGGGCTGCGGCGGGCCAAGTCCATGCGGATCCCGCTGGCGACTAGGACTTTTTTGACGCCTTTGACTTCGCGGGCTTCCTTCATCACCTCGATCAAGGGACCGTGATCGGTGCCCAGCAGTTTGCAGATTTTTGGATGGACGCAGGACTGGCGTTTGCAGACCGCTTCGACTTCCGGCTTGCTGCACTGCATCTGGTACATGTTGGCCGTGGGACCGCCGATGTCGCTGACGGTGCCCTTAAATTTTGGGTCCGCTGCCATCGTTTCAATTTCGCTAACGATCGAGTCCTTGCTGCGGGACTGGATGATCCGACCCTGATGGGCCGTGATCGAACAGAACGTGCAGCCGCCAAAGCAACCCCGCATGATCGTGACCGAATCCTTGATCGTGCTGAATGCCGGAATCGGATCCTTGTACTTGGGGTGTGGCTTGCGCGTGTAAGGCAAACCATAAACCGCATCCATCGCTTCCTGGGAAATGGGAAACTGAGGCGGATTCACGACGACGGTTTGGGTGCCGTGTTTTTGAGTGAGTCGTTTTGCGTTGTAGGGGTTGGTTTCGTGGTGAATGATGCGCGTGGCGTCGGCGAAGGCGACTTTGTCGTCGAAGACTTCTTGGAACGACGGCATGGCAATGGTCTGGTCGTCGTCAGGGACTTCTTCGCTGGCCCCGAGAGTGTAGGCCACGCCGCGCATGTCGCGCAGGTCTTTGACGGTTTCGCCATCGGAGAGGCGTTTGGCCATTTCGACGATCGGGTTTTCACCCATCCCAAAGCAAACCAGATCGGCTTTGGAATCTAGCAGAATAGATTTGCGGACATTGTCACCCCAATAATCATAGTGGGCCAGTCGTCGCAATGAGGCCTCGACGCCGCCGGCGATCACGGGGACGCCTTTGTAAGCTTCGCGGGCGCGATGGCAGTAAGACAGCGTCGCGCGGTCGGGGCGAAGTCCGATCCGGCCGCCAGGCGAATAAGCATCGCTGTTGCGGACTTTACGATTCGCGGTGTAGTGGTTGATCATCGAGTCCATGTTGCCGCCGCTGATGGCGAAGAACAGCCGCGGACGACCGAACTCTCTCCACGCGTCGCAGTTTGTCCAATCGGGTTGCGAAACAATCCCGACAGAGAAACCCGCGGCCTCGAGGGTGCGGCCCAAAATCGACATCGCAAACGAAGGGTGATCGATGTAGGCGTCTCCGGTCACGAAGACCACATCGATTTCGTCCCAGCCTCGTTTTTTGGCTTCCTTCATCGTCATCGGAAGCCAGCGACTGCCCGCCGGCGTGGGCACAGCGGTACCGTTAAGCACTTCGAGGCGTGCACAGGCTTTTTTCGCGGTGACGATGGGTAGTTTCATGGAATATCAAACGGTTTGCGGAAGATGCCGCGTCATTATAGGCAGGGATGTCCTCTGCCGAAGGGGGAAAGTTGGGTTCGCGACCCCCAATACCGTTAGCGCCGGGGGGTTATGCGGTCGTCCCGCGTCTACCGCAGCACCGAAGGGCTGTCCGAAAGCTTCACCGTGGGCGTGGCGGTGACAGCCGGCTGTTGGTGCTGATATCGCTTGAAGACGCGAGTGGCCAAGTTTTGGTACTCCCGGCGAACTTCGACTGACAGGTCAAGATTCTCTGCCATTTGCGTGACACCGGCACCGTTGCGAACCGTGGTGTCGTTGAGTCGCTGAAGGAACTTCATCGATTCAAGGAAGTTGTGATCCGCGGTTGGGCCAACCAGCGGCTGCAGACCGCGCGCGACCAAACTGGCTGTCGCATTGTCGACTTTCAGAAAAACGTCCAGCGTGTTGACGGCAACGGGTGTTCCATCAGCTTCCTGCGAATGTTGGGTGCGCAAGATCATCACGCACTTGCCGGTGAGCTTCCGCAAGATCAGCGGCCCTTCATACGTTCCGGTGGCGTAGAAGATGTGAACGTTTGAATCGCCGTAGATGAGATCCACGTTGCTGGTCGTGCCAGCACCGTCATTGGTGACGACTTGGAAGGGGCCGACACGGCTGGTTTCCAATTGGGTCACGCCCATCAGTTTCCAGATTTCAACGACGACTTCTGGGTAGCGAACTAGGAAGCGAAGATGTTCGGGATCGATTCGAATTGAAGCGGCAGGCAGCCTGCGGTAGAGGCTGGGCTTTTTTAGAACCGGATCGAGAAGTTGTTTGGTTTGGTCATTCAGGCGATCAAAAGGCACTGCCTTGATGACTTCTTGGCGGTACTCGCGGTTGCTGGTTCCTCCACTGCGCTGGGCGCATGCAACGGTCGCCGCCATCACAACGATGGACAGAGCGAGAATGATGGCCTTGATAGGTCGAAGGCGGTGCATGCTTGCAGATGAAGAAACAGAATGGCGGGACGGTGTACTATGGGGTTTCGTCCAATCGCTGCTGGTGCAAACAGTCGAATTCTGGAATATCTTCAGTCGCCGCAAACTGAAACTTGCCCAGTTTGCCCGCCCTCTCTGTTTTCGAAGAGTGATGGCATCGGGAACGCTAGTGAAATCGGGAGAAC
>CAZDZX010000085.1:4110-14885 GCA_964510005.1 uncultured Pirellulaceae bacterium | reverse complement strand
CCTAGGCTATTGATCTAACCTCGTTGAGGTTATGCGCCGCTTCGCGGCCTCTGCCTAAAGTAAATGCCATTGGGCTAGTGCCTTGCCGCTCATCGGTCGCCAGCGACATGGATCCTATGAATAGAATCCGCTGGCCATTTCCTTGATGCCTTTGAGATCCAATTTGCCTGTACCCAGCAGCGGCAGTTTTTCAATGCGATGAAAACTGTCTGCCGATGGGATGAAAATGTTCGGCAACCCGGCACCCGACAGAGCGTCTCGCATCTCATCGGGTGATTTATGATCGGTCGTGTAAAGCACCACCAATCGCTCGCCTTTTTTCGGATCCGGGACCGCCGTCACGGCGACATGCAAATCGTCATCGGAATCATCGTCGGGGGTTTGATCCAACAGCTTGGAGAGAATCTCTTCGACTTTCAGGTGGGGCACCATCTCGCCACCGATCTTGGAAAATCGACTCAAACGACCGGTGATCGTGATGAATCCGTCTTCATCGATTTTGGCCACGTCGCCGGTTTTAAACCAACCATCAACAATGCATTCCTTGGTTGCTTCCTCGCGATTGATGTAGCCCAGCATCACGTTGGGGCCCTTGATCCAGAGCATGCCTTCCTCGTTCACGCCAAGGTCCTCATTGGTATCCAGATCGCGAACGACGGCCGTGACGTTGCAGATCGGACGACCAACCGTCCCTTCTTTGGCCTCGACTTGGAATTGCTTCTTCTGCTGTCGCGCCGGAGGAATGTTGGCACATACACCCGGTGAAAGTTCGGTGATGCCATAGCCCTGGACGGGGCGGACACCAAATTTTTCTTCGTACTGATCCGCCAATTCCGGTGGAAGTCGTTCGGCACCGGTGACGACCGTGTTGAGCGTCTTAAACTGCTCGGGCTTGCAGCGACGCATGTAGGTCCGCAAAAACGTGGGCGTCGACATTAGGATCGTGCCCGAGAATTTCTTGACCAGTTTGCCGACCTGTTTGGCATCCAATGGACTGACATGATAGGCACCGCGAACATTGCACATCATCGCACCCCACAACGTGATCGTGTAACCAAACGAATGGAAGAAGGGCAAAATACCGACGATCGTGTCCTCGGGAGTAAACCCTGCCGCTTTTTCGAAGCCGCGAACATTGGACAAAATGTTTTGATGCGAAAGCATGACGCCTTTGGGGACGCCCGTCGAACCGGAAGTAAACACGATCGTCATTAGATCGTCGGCCTTGATCGAATTGAGTCCCAGCAGGCTGCACAACAAGAAACCGGGAACGCCGAAGGCTTGGAACATGCCAACGCCTTTATCCATTCCGGTGACCTTGTCCTTGAAGTCATCCAGATAGACCAGTTCAGCATCGAGTTCCAGATGGGAGAACTTCTTCATCACCAAACGCGTCGTCAAAACGTGCTTGATCCCGGCTTCCCGGATGCAGTGGTTCATCAGCTCGTTGGACAACGAATAGTTGAGATTGATGGCTGCCCGTTTGTCCAACCCCAGGGCAAGGTTCGCAATCGAACCGCCGACGGTCGGTGGAATCAAAACGCCGACGTGTTTTTCGTCCTTCGACAACACATGCCGACGCAGCAGGCGGCGGAGGATCAGCGCCCGCCCCAGCGTCATACCGCCGGTGGCTTCTGAGTTCAGCGTATCGACGACTTTGGATTTGAACTTCTGTCGTTTGGCGACTTTGACAAACTCAACGACAGGACTGCGGAAACGACCTACATAATTTGGCACGGCTTGAGCACTCAACTGTTGCATGGACTGCTGGATGGGGAACATCGTGGTTGGCTGGGGCTCAACCGGTGTTCCAATCGTAATGCAAATTGGTCTGCGGATGGAACGCGGCAGCTTCCAGATTGCTTTACCATCGGAATAACTAAACATACTGCCCCACAGCTGGTCGAAATGGACCGGAATAATGGGGACTTTCCGGTCCTGCAGAATTTTCATCAGACCGGGCTTAAAGGTGCGGATTTGGCAATTTGGGGAAATTCCACCTTCGGGGAACAGCCCTAAAATCTCGTTATTGTCCAAAGCATCGCGGGATTCCTTAAAGGCTTTACGGATCGATTTCGGGCCTCCGGTGATCAAAATAATCCGGCAGAACTCCGCCCACTTTTTCATGATCGTGTTGTTGAAGTTTCCAGCCCAAGCAAGAACTCGAAACGGCTGCGGTATAAACGTCAGAAACAGAACTCCGTCCAACCAACTGCTGTGGTTGGCAACCAACACCGCAGGCGAGCCAACGGGGAGGTTTTCCAATCCATTGATTTTGACCCGGTAAAGGCATCGCAAGAGCATCACCCACATCATCCGCATGGTATTGCGGGCAAGACGCCAAGTCGCGAACAGGAACACCGGAATCGTCAACAGGCCCATCATTAAAAATAACTGACGCGACGAAAACAACGGCAGGTTGGAAGCCCGCTGGAGGACGCTTTTTAAACCCCGCCGCGATTCCGCCGTCGGAAAGACGCCATCGTAGTCACTTTCGGTCACTAGGAATTGCTTGGAACTGCGGAGCTTCGCGTCCGCATAGATCAGCTCGTAGTTGGTTCGCATGTGAGCGTCGTTGTTGATCTTTTCCTGCATCGGATAGGGATTGAAGGCCTTGATTCTGTCGGAGTGTTCTTCAAAATCCTTTTCTCGGCCGCTCCAATTGGCTTGTAATTTGTCGACCGAGGCCATGATCTCGGGCGAGGGTGAAGAGGCCTCCCACTTCGCCGAAGCAACGCTGGATTCTAGGCCAGACGTTTCGGTTTCATGATAGGCAACTCGAAATTGATCAAACACCAGCGACAACAATGCGACTCCGGTGAACATCAAACAGTTCGTCGCTGACAGAATTCTGCCTCGCTGCTCAACGGGGCTTTTGTGTTGCAAGTACGAATTTAACGGCACATCAAACAAACCGGCGCTGATCCCCAAACCCGCCAGCAATGCACAGGCAATCACCAATCCCCATCCGATCGAACCGGAGATGAAATTCGCAGGGGTGAACGCCAATGCGACAAAGAACATGAACATGCCAGCCGCCCCCACAGGGACGAGGCCCAATTCAATTCGTTTGCCGGAGATGAAGCCCGCGATCACGCTGCCGACACCGACTCCCAACACCAACGAGGCCAGCAGCGGTAATTTTTCGGATTCCAGAATACTGCCACTTTCGTCCGCAAACGCATCGACATTGATTTGAGCCAAACCCGCGATCGACAGAAAGAAAACCGTGCCCAACGCGACACGAAACAGCGGACCGCGTTTGGATAAATCCACGATGTCCTTAAACGTTTCCTGAAAAAAGTTCTTGGGGAACAAAGCCGACGGGTTGGCTGCTTTGCGTGGCCGGATGATCAGACTAACGAGAGTCCCCAGAACAGCGACACCGACAAGGATCGTTGCCGTTAACCACATTTCTTCCTGTCCGTGATCACCGGCAACATCGGCTAGTTTGTTTCCACCAGCCATTCCAATGATCACAGCCGACAGGGTTGCCAACGCAAAAATTCCGTTGCCTTTGGAAATCTCTTTCTCGGAAAGGATTTCGGGGATGGTGCCAATTTTCGAGGGCGCAAAAAGAGCACTTTGGGCGCCCATGAAGGCCACTGTCGTCATCAGCAAATACAGACTTTCGCACCACAGTGACAGAATGCCCAACGACATCACGACGATTTCGGCAACCTTACAGGCAATGACCACATCCCGTTTGCGGAAGCGGTCTGCCAACCAGCCTGCGGGCGACGCCAGCACCAGATAGGGCAGTACAAAACACAAGGTGCCGAACATGAGAATTCGACTGTGATACTGGGACGGCACAAACGTCTTGCCGACACCAATCACAAACCAGCGAAAAATATTGTCGTTGATGGCCGTCAGCCAGTTCGTCCACAGCAGCCCCTGAAAGCTTGGCGACCAAATCCCACGCTGATCCGACTGATCAACTTCGTTTGAGGCATTGGCTGAGGGTGACTCTGTGGCGGGTGTGTTCATAAAATCGAATCCGTTCTCGAATGCAAATCACAATCCAACTCCATCGATAACCCTGCAGTTTGTGATTGAAACAATCGCAGGGCAGGGGATGAAGTTGGGAGTCCTTGCAGGGCTACTGGTCTTAATGGGTAAGCATAACCGTTTTTGGCTAATTGTTCTGCACCGGTACCACCGCGGCCGGGCGCGAGTTTCCTTGTGCTTGATTTTCTTCGAGATTGTTTGGGATTTCCCGACGTTTGTGGGTAAACGACTGGCCTTGCAAGAACCGTGGCTAGCGCCAAAACGGCTGAGTCGCGCTGCCTGAATAATGAGCGGCAAGGCGCTAACGGCCGGTTGCCGATGGTTTCGCTCAAGGCGCCTCGACCGGTGGCGAGCGCCTAATGGCACTTACTTTAGAACGAACCGATTGAACTGCCGAGTGAGCAGCGGTGGTTTTTAGCCCAGAGGGCGGCACACCCATTGCCGTTGGCGTAAGCCAACGGTTTCGGCAAAGTCATCCCTCAAGCCCAGCGGGCGACACATCACGCGAACCGAATTTGCGACGCGCATTCTTAAAGCGTTGCAGTGCAATCCTGTCGCCCCTTCGGGGCTGAAATCTTGCCGCTCATTTGCGGCGCTCATTGGATGCGGCCCACAATGGGTGCAGTTCATATTGAATGCGGCTCAAAATCTAAAAGAACGCCACCTGAGCCAATCCTAACTCCAGTCCAAGATCACTTTGCCGCACTGGCCGGTTAGCATCACATCGAAGGCCTGCTGATAGTCATCGCAAGAAAATCGATGGGTGATCATCTGCGACATGTCCAATCCATTGTCCAGCAAGGCCAGCATCTTGTACCACGTATCGTACATTTCCCGGCCGTAGATCCCGCGAATCGTTAACGCCTTGAGGACGATCTTGCCAAAATCCGCAGTAAACGGCTTGGGCGGTAAACCTAACATCGCAACGTTGCCGCCCATGATCATTGTGTCGACCATCTGGTCGAACGCTGATTCGACGCCGCTCATCTCGAAACCAACATCAAAACCTTCCGTCATACCGATCTCAGTCATCCGCTCCCGCAATGACTCGCTACTCACGTTCACGGTGTGAATTTCCGGATTGATTTTCTTGGCGAAATCTAAACGCCATGAATTCACATCGGTGATCACGATCCGCCGAGCTCCCGCTTTCTGAGCGACCGCCGCAGACATGATGCCGATCGGACCGCCACCGGTAATCAACACGTCTTCACCGACGAGGTCAAAACTTAGCGCCGTGTGGACGGCGTTGCCCAAGGGATCCAGAATCGCAGCGATCTCCAGTGGAAAATCGTCCGGCAAAGGAATCACATTGAATTCAGGCAAACGAACGTATTCCGCAAACGCGCCCGGCAAGTTCACACCAATGCCCTTGGTGTCGGGATCCAGATGCCAGCGACCTGAACGGGCGTTGCGACTGCGGTTGCCCACCACGTGGCCTTCACCGGAAACTCGCTGACCGACTTGGACCCGGCGAACCGTTGAACCAATCTTTACAACTTCGCCACCGTACTCATGACCGGTTACCATCGGGACCGGCACATTGGCTTGAGCCCACGGATCCCATTTGTAAATATGCATATCGGTGCCACAGATCGATGTCTGCTGGACACGGATCAGGACTTCATCGGGTTCAATTTCTGGCATCGGGACGTCTTCCATCCAAATACCCGGTTCCGATTTCGATTTAACCAGAGCTTTCATAACGTTTTCGTATTAGGGGTAAGTTATTGGATGACAGAAAGTTCTTTGCCGACGCGAACAAAGGCCTCGATGACCTGATCGATTTGCTCAAAGGTATGACCGGCCGACATCTGAGTTCGAATGCGAGCCGTTTCTTTGGGAACGACGGGATAGAAAAATCCGACGACGTAAATCCCTTCTTCCAACAGCCGAGCCGACATTCGCTGAGCCAATTCGGCATCACCCAGCATGACGGGAATGATCGGGTGTTCCCCCGGCGGCAATGTAAATCCGGCCTTTTCCATGCCTTCACGAAACCGAGTCGCGTTGGCGAACAGACGCTGTCGAAGCTGATCGCCGAAATCCGAACTGACCAAATCAATCGCTTTCATCGATGCCCCGACGATTGCCGGCGCGAGACTATTAGAAAACAAATAGGGCCGTGATCGCTGTCTCAATAGATCGACAATCTGCTGGCTGGCGCAGGTGAACCCTCCCATCGCTCCGCCCAACGCCTTGCCCAAGGTTCCGGTGAGGATGTCGACGCGACCTTCGCAACCGTGGAAGGCCGCCGTGCCGCGTCCGCCCTCGCCCAAGAAGCCCGTCGAGTGACAATCGTCGACCATCACCAAAGCCTCGAACTCATCGGCGAGGTCACAGATCTCGGGAAGCTTCGCAATAAAGCCATCCATCGAGAACACGCCGTCGGTCGCGATCAGAATATTGCGAGCCCCCTCGTCACGGGCTGCCGTTAGTTTCGCCCTCAGATCGTCCATATCCGAATTGGCGAACCGATACCGTTTGGCTTTGCACAAGCGAACGCCGTCAATGATTGATGCGTGGTTCAGCGAATCTGAAACAAGGGCGTCTTCCGCGGTGAGCAGCGGCTCGAACAGGCCGCCGTTGGCGTCAAAGCAGGCCGCGTACAGAATCGAGTCCTCGTATCCCAACCAATGGGCAATCTTCTGTTCCAACTGCCGGTGAATCGTCTGGGTGCCGCAAATGAAACGAACCGATGCCATTCCGAAACCGAATTCGTCCAACGATTCCTTCGCCGCCGCGATAAGTTCCGGGTTATCTGCCAAACCCAAATAATTATTGGCGCAAAAATTCAGGACCTCTGCCGATCCCTGTTCTTGTTGAACATCGATGGCGGCAGACTGGCTGCCACCGATCAATCGTTCGGATTTATACAGCCCCTGAGACTTGATTTCGTCCAGAGTGCTGGCCAGTTGTTCCGAATACGTTGCCTTGATCATTGCCGCTTCCTGTCCCAAAGAAATCAGATGGATGTGCTGCTATACTACTCGGTTTTCCGTTTGATAATTACCGGTCTGCCCCGAGAAAATAATGCCTGCGATTACCGAAGCTGAATTGAGAGTTTTTGAGGACAATCCTGCTGTCGCGACAGCGTTTGCCAACGATTTCGTGCAATGGCTGCAAAGCCAATCTCAAGCTGCGGTTAATGTCTCGCTGTCCGGGGGCAGCACCCCCAAGCTCCTGTTTTCGATTTTGGCAAAAGATTTTGCAGACAAAATTGACTGGTCTCGCTTGCACCTATTTTGGGGCGACGAGCGCTGCGTCCAGCCCGACGACCCGGAAAGCAACTTTGGCGAATGCAAATCGCTACTGCTGGATCAGGTTCCAATTCCGGAGTCCAACATCCACCGAGTCCGTGGTGAAAACGACCCCGCTGCCGAAGCCGAGCGCTACGGCCAAGAGATCCGGGACCACGTTGCCGACGGCAGTAACGGATACCCCGCCATGGACATGATGATTTTGGGGATGGGCGGAGACGGGCACACGGCCTCCATTTTCCCGCACCAGATTGAATTGCTCAAAGACGAATCTGTCTGCGCGGTTGCGACTCATCCGGAATCCGGTCAAAAACGAGTCTCGATGACGGGGCCGGTTCTGAACGCGTCCAAGAAAGTCTGCTTTCTGATCACCGGAGCATCCAAAACAAAAGTCCTTGCCGAAATCTTACACCGCACCGACGACTGGGAAACTTATCCGACATCGCACCTTGTTCCTGAAGGGCCGATTACGATCTACGCTGACAAAGCAGCACTACCGGGATAAGACGGATTGTCGTCTTGCCGATCTGTTAGAATCAATCTTTTACTGAATCGCTTTTACGGAACTGGACATGGTGCTGGGGGTCACCGCCGCAATCGCATCGGCGGATCAAATGCGAGCGATGGCTCTGGAAGCCGAAAAGAAGGGCGCGGCCAAACCGCTCATCATCCAGAATGTGGCGAAACTGAATGAGCAATTGCAGACGGCAGAGAAAGAAGCCAAATCGTTTGAAAAACTACATGATGCATGTCAAATCAAAGGGCTTCAAAACGGAATCGGCGGCACATCTTTTCCAAGGCGGCGGGCAGTGTGTCATCTGCATACGGTTATTCCAGTGATGCACGCAACGCATGGATGACATCTAAGCAATGCATTGGATTCATTGGCCCATTTCGCCAATACTGTTGGCAACGACGACGGACATCCGCTCCTTCGCGCTACCAGAACGCTTCAAGAAAATGGGATACTGATGATGGAAGTTCAAACGACACGATGGTTTGCTGCGATCGCAATTTGCCTGCTGTGGGTTGGCGGAGTCGCCACCGCACAGGATGGCGCTGCAGAAGTTCCTGCCGGCAAATGCCCGGTCATTCATGGTGGCGCGATGGCTCAAAAGCCAACCGCCGCAGGAGCCTATTCCAATCGCGATTGGTGGCCGAACCAGCTGAACCTTTCGATCCTTCATCAGAACTCCGTCAAATCAAACCCGATGGGAGAGGAGTTTGACTACGCCAAAGAATTCAGTTCCATCGATCTAGACGAACTTAAAGCCGACATCGTCAAAGTTATGACGACGTCGCAAGACTGGTGGCCGGCTGACTACGGTCATTACGGTCCACTATTTATTCGCATGGCATGGCACAGTGCGGGAACTTATCGTGTCTCCGATGGCCGGGGAGGCGCTTCTTCAGGAACGCTTCGACTGGCTCCGTTGAACAGTTGGCCAGACAACACCAACCTCGACAAAGCCCGCCGCCTGCTATGGCCAATCAAGCAAAAGTACGGTCGCAAAATCTCGTGGGCCGATTTGATGATCTATTCTGGGAACGTCGCGCTAGAATCGATGGGCTTCGAAACGATGGGTTTCGCTGGCGGCCGGGTCGATGTCTGGGAACCTGAAGCTGACATTTACTGGGGTCCGGAAAGCAAATGGCTGGGTGACAAACGGTACTCGGGCGATCGCAAGCTTGAAAATCCGCTGGCCGCCGTTCAGATGGGGCTGATTTACGTGAACCCGCAAGGCCCCAACGGCAAACCGGATCCACTGGCTTCCGCCAGAGACATTCGCGACACCTTTGCCCGCATGGCCATGAACGACGAAGAAACCGTGGCCTTGATCGCCGGTGGGCATACACTTGGGAAAGCCCATGGTGCCGCCAGCCCAGAAGGCAACGTCGGCCCCGAACCTGAAGGCGCCTCCGTTGAACTCCAAGGACTCGGTTGGAAAAACACTTACGGCACCGGCAATGGAGCCGACACGATCACCAGCGGACTGGAAGGCGCATGGACTTCGACGCCGACCGAATGGTCCAACGGCTATTTCGAAAACCTGTTCGACTACGAATGGGAATTGGGCAAAAGCCCCGCCGGTGCATGGCAGTGGGCTCCCAAAGACGGTGGCGGCAAGGACACTGTTCCCGACGCTCATGACGCAACCAAAAAACATGCTCCGATGATGTTCACGTCAGACGTGGCGTTGATCAAGGATCCGGAATACCTAAAAATTTCCACGCGATTCCATGAGAACTCCGACGACTTCGACAAAGCATTTGCCAAAGCTTGGTACAAGCTAACGCATCGTGACATGGGTCCGGTTTCGCGTTGTTTGGGAACACAAGTTCCAGCCCCTCAGATTTGGCAGGACCCCGTTCCTGAAGTCGATCACAAATTGATCGGCGATGGTGAGGTTTCCAATCTGAAGAAGCAGATTCTGGATTCAGGCCTGACCGTCTCCGAATTGGTTTCAACTGCTTGGGCATCGGCATCCACGTTCCGCACCACCGACAAACGGGGCGGAGCCAACGGCGCCAGAATCCGCTTGGCACCACAAAAAGATTGGGCAGCCAACCAGCCCGAACAACTCGCCAAAGTGCTGGAGAAATTGGAAAAGATTCAATCCGATTTCAACACCGCTGCCGCGGGTGGAATGAAAGTCTCCCTAGCTGACTTGATCGTCCTAGGCGGTTGTGCCGCCGTCGAAGAAGCCGCCAAAAAAGCGGGCCACGAAGTAACGGTTCCCTTCTCGCCCGGTCGCACCGACGCCACCGATGAGATGACCGACGCGGCCTCGTTCGCGCCACTGGAACCGACCGCTGACGGATTTCGCAACTACCACGCTGGAGATCACAACACGCCTGTCGCTGAATTGTTGGTCGATCGAGCTCATCTGCTAACGCTGTCGGCTCCCGAGATGACCGCACTGGTGGGTGGACTGCGAGTGCTTGGGGCCAACACGGGCGGTACTGATTTGGGAGTCTTCACCAAACAGAAAGACACCCTTAGCAACGACTTTTTTGTCAACCTGTTGGACATGTCGACCTCATGGCAGCGCAGCAAAGAAAACGAGCACGTCTTCGAAGGTCTTGATCGCGAAACGGGGAAAGTCAAATGGAAGGCCACGACGGTTGACCTTGTTTTCGGATCCAATTCGCAGTTGCGAGCCATCGCCGAAGTCTACGCTTGCACGGACTCTAGCGAGAAATTCGTGAATGATTTCGTTGCCGTGTGGAGCAAGGTGATGAAGCTGGATCGATTCGATCTAGATTCAGACGTTCGCTTGGGCACGCAAAAGGTTGGCTCGAAGTAGTACGAGGTCGCAAGGCTGGTCGTGTTTTTTAAACCGATTTAAGATTCGCGACCAGCATCCGCGAGCGACCAGGCGCTAGTCGAATAGCACTTACTTTAGGCCAGTGGCCGACACAACCGCTGCCGGTGGCGTAAGCCATCGGATAGTCTTATCGCGAAACCTAGGCCAGCGGCCGACACAAAAGGCCCAAGGGCGG
>CAZDZX010000085.1:0-4010 GCA_964510005.1 uncultured Pirellulaceae bacterium | reverse complement strand
TCGCAAATCCGGTTCGCGTGATGTGTCGCCCGCTGAGCTTGAGGGATGACTTTCCCGAAACCCTTGGCTTACGCCAACGGCAATGGGTGTGCCGCCCTCTGGGCTAAAACCACCGCTGCTCACTCGCCAGTGACATTGGGCGACAGTCGCCGATTCTGTGTCCACGGCGCGCGATACCGGCGGCTAACGCTTTGCTGCTCACCTTTGACTCTGTGGTCACTCGCCAACAACCGCCGGTAGCGGAGTGGCGTTAGTCGGGGCGGCCAGCGTCGGACCGCTCGAGAGAGGAATCGACCCTTTTTGCGCGGCGACTTCGTTCACCAACGAAGCGATTTTGAGCTGCAGCGTATCACTGCGTGTGTAGCGCTCAATCGAGTGCAAGCGACCGGTTTCCTCGTAAACGTCAGTGGATGTTACCGAACCAAGATTCAGCTTTCCGGCTTGGCTTAATTGAACCAAAGTCGCATTGCGAGTCGCTGCTTGGCAACGGACAATTGCTCTCGCCGCCCTCGTGGCCCTGTCTTTGCGGTTCACAAACACGAACGTTTGTGCCACTAAATTTTCCATTTGCGACAGCCCGTGGGAAGCAACATAGTCCCCATTGATCGCCGGTGCAGCAAAGGCCAACTGGTACTGGGGCGGTTCCGCTGCTCTGTGTCGCAGAATTTTCGAATCCAGCGCGGACAGAACCACCTGAGCCCCCAAGCTGTATCCAAACAGCACCATGTTGCGATCCGAAAACTCGTTCAACGTCGAGGCAAACGTTTCGCCCACCGTCACGGAACGTTTCGATTTAATGAGGTAGTCGGGAAAGTAACGAATCCTCTCCTGCTCCGACTTCCAAGCCCAGATCACGTAGCGAACCGGCGCTCGTAACTGAGCTTTAGTCGCCAACGCGTTGCGGTACACTTGCAATCCACGCGCGATCGCAAATTCCATGTCTGTCTGATTCCCGTGAACATACAGCACGGTTGATTTGTCATCGTCGCCGCTGTGAGCTTGCACGAGGTTCCGAAGAGTCGAGGGCACCAATTCGTTATGTTCCAATCGACAGACACAGAGACGCGACAGATCCGTCTCCCCGGCCAAGTAATCCCTTGCTGAAACTAGCCAGACTTCGTCTTGGGGCAAGACTTCGATCGTTTCCAGAAGGCCAAAAATGGATTTCTTGACGACGACTTGCTGCAGTTCTTCATCACCGCAACTCTCACAGAACTCTTCCATCGAGATGTCCCCCGTCGCCGCGGTTTCGCTGTAAAAAGGCAACGGTTCGGAGGTCTGCAACACATCCGATTCCATCGCGGGGTAGAGGATCGGTGATTCGATCACCGACTCAAGCGACGTCGAAGAAAGCGTGTTCGTTTCGGAGATTGCTTCAATCGACGGTTCGCCGACGATAGAGAAACCGGGCGTTTGAGCACTAACCGCCGTGGCAAAGAAGCCAAAAAACGTTACGCAACAAAGCAACGAACCGGAAATTATTTCTTTGAGCGGCTTCTTCATGGTGCTAATTCGATGCTGTAATCCTTTTACCAGGAACGTTTGATTTTGGCGCCTAAACCCTCAAAGTTTCACACGCCTGTTTTAATTGTCGAGAAATACGGCCCTGGTAACCCATTTCCTGCGACTTCGCCAATTCGAATCCGCTTACTTTCTCCGAAAAATCTCAGATCTGCTTGCGACCGCGTACTTGGCGTGTATGTTTTTCTGCCCCCGAAATTCTCGCCCCCCTACGAGCATCCTTTTTGCTCTGCTCCCTGTTATTTTGAAAAGGCGATAAAAATGAAAAGACTGGTAATCACATCGGTCATCGTTGCCACACTTACACTTTCCGGTTGCGCAGGCGGTTTCCTTGGCAGCAGCAATTGCAGCACCAGTAGCAGCCCTGGACTTTTTGAAAGTGGTGGTTTGTTCTCAGATGGTCCCGTTCGCAGGTTCCTACGTGGTGATTCGTGTGACGAGTGCAACGCTCCCGCCGGACAATTGCAAGCACCTCCTTGCGATCCTTGCTTTGATACCGGTACCATCGTCCCGAATGGTAACTGGGCCTTGCCATCTGCTCCCGGTGCCGTGCAACCCGTAACTTCCTTTTATTCGGATTCGGGTCTCAGCTCAGCACCCTTCGAGCAAGAAGTGCTTCCCGGAGAACTCACACTTCCACCAGCATCCCTCCCACAATCGCTTCCCGGATTGTCACCGGCCGGCAGTGGCAGCACCTTTTCCGCTGGATCACTTGGCGCTGATCTGACCGAACCGCCACTGATTAACAACTAATCAACATTTGGATCAACGACTGACGGAGTAGAGCGTTCGAACCATCCTGATTTCGAACGAACAGCTTTCCGAACAGGCGGCAGAGTAAAATCTGCCGCCTTTTTTTGTATTTGCACCGCAACCCTCAGAAACGAGCCGCTATTCCGGCCGGCCGCCGGTTCATCATTGGGTGTTGTTACACAGAGCCTAAAACCTACAGACATCAAAGTACGAAAAAAGGGGATTTTTGACACGTCTTACAGGCGTACAGCGTAAAATAACGAAAGTCTGAACAGGCGATCCAGACCTACAAGCCTTCTTTCGGTGACTCATGATCAACTCGTGTCAACAACCCTCGGTCCTCTGCAACATGGCCAAGCTCTTTTTTTTGATCGCTTGGATTGGGATGGCGAACCTCTCGTCTGCCGCCGCTCAATCGGGCACCAACAACCCGCCCAGCGGTGATCTTTCGGATTTCTTTAACCCGCCAGGGATAACTAAAAAGAAACCAACCCCCAAAACTGCGACTCCCGCCACGACGGCGCCCAAAGCGGCCCCCGCTGCGACAGGATCGGCAACGAAACCCGCTCCAGCGGTTAGCGCTACAGGTTCGGATTCCAAAACCGCTGACACAAAACCGACTTCCACTCCTCCCACAACAACTCCCCCTGTCACCAATCCACCGACTGATGCGACGAAAAAAGTTTTAGGTTCAAACAGTAAATCTCCATCGACTCCCGCACCGCCAGCATCCGATACGAGTGTCTCCTACGGAGCAGAGACACTCACGAAATGGCGAGTCGGAGTCGTCATGAAAACGGGAGTCACGCCCGTCAAAAATGCCGTTTTGAGAATCCCAGTCCCAACCGATTGGCCGGAACAGAAAGTAGAAATTATCAGCCAAGAACTCCCGGAGGGCAGCAAGATGACCTGGGAAGAGGTTGGCAATGTAAAAATGCTGCAACTGGAACTGAAACAATTCCCTGCGAACCAGAAAACGACAGGCCAGATGACGTTCCAAGTCTCTACCAAACAGATCATAGCGCCCAAGGACACATCTTCGTTACACATTCCTGAAAAGCGAACCAAGGAAATTCGAGACTACCTTGCGGCCAGCCCTGGCATTTCTTCACGCGATTCAAAACTAAGAAAGATCGCCAAATCACTGTTCGAGGTCGAACAATCAGACTGGGTTAAAATTGGATCCCTGTTGGATTGGGTTCGCGACAACGTCGAAGAACGAACCGTAGAATTTTCTGGGGCTGTGAATACGTTTCGCAACAAATTCGGCTCCTCGGAAGACCGAACGGCTTTGTTTGTCGCCCTCTGTCGTGCCAACAAAGTCCCCGCTCGCATGGTGTATTGTAACCAAGGACACTACGCCGAATTCTACTTGCTCGATGACAAAGAAGTCGGACACTGGTTCCCCTGCCGAGTCAGTGGGTTTCGGGAATTTGGTCACCTCGACGAGCCCACGCTGATCATCCAAAAGGGAGACAACTATCGTGTTCCGTGGCAGCGGGAAAGGCTCCGATTCATTCCTGGCACCGGCGAAACTCAGGTTTTGAAATCTGCCAAAGCGACAACCATTGAAAGGCCTGCGATGGCGTTTGTTAGTGGAGTTGCCAAATGAAAAGCGAAAGCATGAAGATCTTGTTCGCTTATGTCCTGTTCGCCAGCGCCTTGCTGATAGGTCCGTTCGCAACCTGCGATGCCGTCGGGCAGGAAACGAAACCCCAGTCAAAAACACAATCGAA
>CAZDZX010000084.1:0-14888 GCA_964510005.1 uncultured Pirellulaceae bacterium | reverse complement strand
TGTCATGTCGGGCGATGCTCGATCGATGGTCAAGAAGGCGGTCAACGTCTGGCGACGAGCTTTGCCGGATCATCGTGTTGCCACCGTGGACGTTTCCACGATGGAGAAATTGCAGGGCGCTCTGCACTGCATGTCGATTCATATTCCGGAATACGCCCCGCTGCCCAAAAAGAAAATGGTTTCGTATGAACGAGCCACTAAATGGGCGGTGAAAAAAGAGCTGATCGCAGAAAAGTAATCGGTGGAGCGTTCCGCTATCGAAGGCTCGCAAGGCTGAGAAAGGCGCGTGGCTCCCTCGGCGTTCTCAATCCGGAAGTGCAGGAGCTAGGCTTTGGACCTAGCCTTGCGCTCCAATCACATGCGTGAGCATCGGGGTTTTCCAGACTCAATGGGTTCCCATTCCGAATTGTAACGATCGAACCAACCGGCATCGCTTCGTTGATCTTAGTAGCGATGGTAACCGCGGGGTCCACCGTAAGACTTGTAAGGTCCACGTCGCCGAGCCTGATAAGGAACCGGCTTGCGGTAAGGCTTGGGCTGAATGATCACAGTCGGTGCCGACTTTTTGACGATCACGGTCGGATGTGGATTCTTGACGATCACAGTCGGATGCGGATCCTTGACCACAACCGCTGGCCCCGAAGCATACGGGACGGATGGCTGAACCGAAGCCACCACACCGGCACCCAATTGCTGCATATGAGTGATGACACGCTGGTCAACGCCGTTCTGGTGCAGAGTAATGATGTCCTGAACGCTGATCTCTTGGCGGACGCCAACGCGATTCACATGATTGATAATGACCTCAGAACTGACGCCACTTTGCGACAGACTGATGATGTCTCCGACCGATGCCGATTGCAACCAAGCCTGTTGCTGGGCCTGCTGTTGTGCTTGCTGCTGAGCAATGCGGTTCTGCTGAACCCACGCTTGGTGAGCTCGTTGCTGCTGGATTTGTTGATCCTTGGAGTTACCCAAAATGTTACCGGCGATCGCACCGACAGCAGCTCCGATGGCGATGCCTTCGGGCGTTTCATCGTTTTGATTTCCTGCGATGCCGCCGATCACAGCGCCCGCGATACCGCCGACAACCGTGTCACGCTGTCGGTTGGTTTGGGCATCCACCGTTGGGACCAACATCGTTAGCGCCGTCGCGATAAAAACGAAGGGTGCAATGCAAGTTTTCATCTGTGTTCCTTTAGCAAAACTTCTGATCCGTCAAATTGGAAGCGCCGCAATGTACGACGTCGCTCCTGCTGCGCGGCACGTTATCGGATTTTGGGTATCGCGACATTAGCAATTCGGGAGTGCTGGCAGCGGAGTCAGATCCATCAAACGGCTGGAAATGCGAACGTTATTCGACCTTTTGGCGTTTTTTCGGATTTTCAAAAGAGCCTAGTTTGTGAACCGTCCGAAGTTTTCTTTGATCCCTAGTCCGCTTCAACGTGGTTGACACTTTGAGACTGTAAAAATAGGATCAAAGCTGGAATTTTTACTGATGCACCTACCCTGAAAGGTCCGCGATGTCGCTGCCAAATGACGTTTTCAACTCCCGTTCGACTTTCTCTGCTGGGGGAAAGGATATTGGTGTCTACCGTTTAGGTGCGTTGACCGACCAAGGCATTGGTCATGTCGACAAACTGCCGTTCTCGATCAAGGTCCTGCTTGAGTCGGTCCTGCGAAACTGCGATGGCAAAGTCGTCACCCGCGAAGACGTCGAAAATCTCGCCAACTACAACGCCGCCAGCCCGGCCAAAGCAGAGATCCCATTCAAGCCTTCACGCGTCGTGTTGCAGGACTTCACCGGCGTGCCAGCCGTCGTCGACCTCGCCGCAATGCGTAACGCGATGGCTCGACTGGGCGGAGATCCCAAAAAGATCAATCCGCTCATTCCCGTTGACCTCGTCATCGACCACTCGGTCCAAGTCGACCAGTTCGGCAGCAAAGCCGCTTTGTCGGCCAACGTTGAGCTAGAGTTTCAACGCAACAAAGAGCGCTACGAATTCCTACGCTGGGGACAAAAGTCGTTTGACAACTTCCGCGTGGTTCCGCCCAACGTCGGAATCGTTCACCAAGTCAACCTAGAATACCTCGCCAAGGGCGTCTTTGTCCGTGAGGACGAGCACGGCTTGATCGCCATGCCTGATTCACTGGTCGGCACCGACAGTCACACCACCATGATCAATGGTCTGGGCGTGTTGGGCTGGGGCGTCGGCGGTATCGAAGCCGAAGCCGCGATGCTGGGTCAACCGATCTACATGTTGCTGCCTGAAGTCGTCGGTTTCGAGTTGAAAGGAAAAATTGCTGCCGGTGCCACCGCCACCGACATGGTGTTGACCGCCACCGAACAGCTTCGCGCCGCTGGCGTGGTTGGCAAGTTCGTCGAATTTTACGGCGAAGGTGTTGAGAACATGCCACTGGCTGACCGAGCCACGTTGGCCAACATGGCGCCAGAATACGGTGCCACGATGGGCTTCTTCCCGATCGATGGCAAGACATTGGATTACCTTTCACGGACCGGTCGCACCGACGAAGAAGTCGCCGTTGTGGAAGCCTACACCAAAGCCCAAGGCCTGTTCCGGACGGGTTCGGAATCGCCTGAGTTCACGCGGACATTGAGCCTTGATTTGGCCACCGTTGAACCTTCATTGGCTGGACCCAAGCGACCTCAGGATCGCATTGCCCTGTCATCCATGAAGTCCGCCTTCAACGATTCTCTGACCGCACCGGTCGGACACAGTGGTTTCGGTTTGGAATCGGGCGCTTTGGACAACACTGCCAAAGTCGAAAACAACGGGCAATCGGCAGACATCGGCCACGGTGCCGTCGTGATCGCGGCCATCACCAGTTGCACCAACACCAGCAACCCATCGGTCATGGTGGCCGCGGGATTGGTCGCTAAAAAGGCCGCCGCCCGCGGCCTGACGGTTCCGCCCTACGTGAAAACCAGTTTGGCACCGGGTTCACGCGTCGTCACCGACTACCTGAACAAATCCGGTTTGACGGAGTCACTGGAAACGCTTGGCTTCCACACCGTGGGTTACGGTTGCACATCCTGCATCGGCAATAGCGGACCGCTACCAGAGCCCGTGCAAAATGCGATCACGACTGGCGAGCTGGTTGCCTCCAGCGTGCTCAGCGGAAATCGAAACTTCGAAGGCCGCGTCAATCCAATGACCAAAGCCAACTATCTGGCCAGCCCACCGCTCGTCGTTGCCTACGCTTTGGCGGGAACCACCGACATTGATTTGGTGAAGGAACCCTTGGGCACCAGTTCCGATGGAGAGCAAGTTTTCCTGAAAGACGTGTGGCCGACTCACGCCGAAGTCGAAGAAGTGGTCGAATCGAGCCTGTCACCGGAGATGTTCCAAAACCAATACCAGAACGCCTTCGATTCCAACGAGATGTGGAACAAAATCGAAGTCGGCACTGGGGACCTGTACGGATGGAGCGACGACAGTACTTACATTCAAGAGCCACCCTTCCTCGCCGGCATGTCTCGCGAGCCGACTTCCATCGAGCCGATTTCGGGCGCCCGCTGTTTGGCGCTGCTGGGCGATAGTGTGACAACCGACCACATTTCACCCGCGGGTGCGATTGCCAAAGACGGCCCGGCTGGAAAATTCCTTCAGGATCATGGCGTCAAACCGACATCGTTCAACAGTTTTGGTTCACGCCGTGGTAACGACCGCGTGATGGTTCGCGGCACCTTCGCCAACATTCGGATCCGCAACCAGCTTGCTCCCGGAACCGAAGGCGGCTGGACGACGCACATTCCATCGGGCGACGTGATGTCAATTTACGACGCTTCGATGAAGTATCAGGAAGCCGGCACATCGCTGGTCGTGCTGGCCGGCAAAGAGTACGGCACCGGATCCAGTCGTGACTGGGCCGCCAAGGGAACCATGATGTTGGGCATCAAAGCCGTCATCGCGACCAGCTACGAGCGGATTCACCGCAGCAACCTTGTCGGCATGGGAATCCTGCCGCTGGAGTTCGCTGATGGTGCGTCTTGGCAATCGCTGGGGCTTAACGGTAAAGAAACGTTCTCGATCCCGGATCTGGGCGATTCACTTGAGCCTCGTTCGACTCTGAAAGTTGTGGCCACCGGCGATGACGGAAAAGAGACGACCATCAACGCGATCGTTCGCATCGACACTCCCGTGGAAATGGATTACTACCGCAACGGCGGCATCCTACAAACGGTTTTGCGAGGCCTACTGTAGTCGCACCGAAGTGGGTGGCATAGGCTTTTCTAGCGATTCCAGCCTGTGATCAAGCGCAGCAGCATGTCCCACTGTGACAACCAGAGACGACTCAAATCCCCGGGGTTCAAACCTCGGGGATTTTTTTGTGCGTGCAGCAGGGCGGCTAAGCCCGATCCTCAATCGACGCTCCCGCAGAGTTGAACCGCCAGTTCACTTGGCGGAAACAGTTGACCCGACAAAAGCAGGGAAAACGCCTGCCAAATCTGCTAACTGCGAAACTTTGGACCGCTTTCGAGGTTAAAGTCGTGTCTCCCTCAAGCGATCGGGTTCCAGCATATCTGCTACGACCCTCCCAAATGGCAGTCACATCGCCCTTTGAATCCTTTCGGATTCGAAACAATCCACCACTTCGGTGACTTGCTCGCACATTTACTCACGTTCTTTTACACCTTCCGTTTCTGTTGTCGGCCCGTCTTCCATGAACCAAATCGGTGAATTGCTCGTTGAACGTGGCTTAATCTCGGATCAACAACTCAGCCAGATCGATCCGTCCCGAGAACTTGACGGCGAAGCCCTCTTGGGCGAGTTGGATCGCAACGAGGTCGTGACCCGCAAAGACGCCTATCTTGCGCTGGCCGAAGAATACGATGTTGCCTTCATCGATCTTTCCAATCACAACCTCGATCTGAGCCTGTTGGAAACGTTTCCGCAAAAGCTGATCTACCGCCAGCTCATTTTTCCGGTCGAAATCCGGGACGACGTTCTCTACATCGCAACCGCCGATCCCTCCGATCTATATCCGCTCGACGAAGCCGGGGCAGCGATGGGCATGGTCGTCGAACCGCTACTGGCTGAACGCACCGAAATCGCCAAACTGGTCAAAAGCCATTTGGGTGTCGGCGGCGAGACCATTGAAGGCCTGATTGAACAGAAAATCGAAGACGGCGTCGAACTGCTCGAAGACATCGAATCCGATGGCAGCGAACTTTCCGAGATGGCCCAAGAGGCCAGCGTCATTCGCTTGGTCAATGAGATTCTTTTAGAAGCCATCGAAACCCGCACCAGTGATGTGCACATCGAATCGCAGCAGGAGCGGATCGTCGTCCGCTATCGCATCGATGGCATTCTGCATACGCAACCGGTTCCTCCCGAGATCAATCACTTTCGCGCCGCGATTATCAGTCGCCTGAAGATCATGGCCCGTTTGAACATCGCCGAAAAAAGACTGCCTCAAGACGGCCGCATCAAACTGAAAGTCAAAGGCCGCGAAGTCGACGTGCGTGTGTCGGTGATCCCGATGATTCACGGCGAAAGCCTTGTCTTGCGGATCCTCGACAAAGGCTCGATGAAGTTCGAGCTACAAAGCCTCGGGATGGCGGCAGACACCTACGACACGTTCAGCAAACTGATCCGCATGCCCCACGGCATCATCCTAGTGACCGGCCCCACGGGTTCGGGTAAGACCACCACGCTGTACAGTTCGCTGATCGAAATCAACAACGCCTCCACAAAAATCATTACCACCGAAGACCCCGTCGAGTACCAACTGGCGGGCATCAACCAGATTCAAGTCCACTCCAAAATCGGCCTGTCGTTTGCCGCTTCGCTGCGTAGTATCCTGCGACACGACCCCGACATCGTGCTGGTCGGTGAGATCCGTGACCTTGAGACGGCCGAAAATGCGATCCAAGCATCGCTAACGGGTCACCTTGTGTTTAGCACGCTGCACACCAACGATGCCGCGGGAGCTTTCACGCGGATGTGCGACATGGGCGTGGAGCCCTTTTTGGTAGCCAGCACCGTCGAAGCCGTGATGGCTCAGCGTTTGATCCGGCGTCTGTGCATGCATTGTCGCAAAGCAGTCGATCCCAGCAAGTTGGATTTGCCCAGCGATTTCCCTATGGAAAAGATTGCGGGATCGCTTTATCAACCCGTCGGATGCCGCGAGTGTCGCAACGTCGGTTACGCCGGACGAATGGGCGTTTATGAGTTGCTGGTCGCCAACGAGGAAGTTCGCGACCTTGCCCAGAAACGGGCCAGCACTTGGGAGATCAAAAAGGCCTGCCTCAATGGTGGCATGAAGATGCTGCGAGACGATGGCTGGCGAAAAGTTCTTTCGGGGGATACTTCACTGGATGAGGTGTTGAGGATTACCAAAGGAGATCGTATTGATTAAGCCCCGTTTTGGCTTAATCATCGCGAGTGTTTGCAGATGCCCGATTTCACTTACATTGCCCGTGACCTTTCCGGCGAAAAAATAGAAGGCTCGATGTCTGCGAATTCGGAAGCCGATGTGATCAGTCGGCTTTCCGCCAAATCACTGTTTCCGGTGACCGTGAAAAATCAAGACGAAGCCGGATCGCGCGGACTGGAGCTTCAGCTAGGTTTTGGTGGCGGCGTCAGCGATCATAAAATTGCCGTCTTCTATGAGCAGCTATCCTCGTTGATGCGAAACGGCGTGCCCTTGATTGCATCGCTTACCCTGCTGCGTGACCAAACCACCATCAAGCCACTCAAAGAGGCTTTGGACGACGTGATCGCCCAAGTCGAAGAAGGCGAAGAGCTTTACAAAGCCTTTTCCAAATATCCGAAGGTCTTCAGTGACATGGCGATCAACATGTCAAAAGCCGGCGCCGAAGGTGGCTTCCTTGAAGACGCCCTTGGTCGAGTCGGGAAATTTACCGAACAACAAGCCGAACTGAAATCCCGCACCGTCGGGGCAATGATCTATCCGGCCATCCTTGGCTGTTTAGGAACCATTATTGTGGGCGTGCTGGTCGTGTTCTTCGTGCCAAAATTTGCCGAAGTGTTCGAAGACCTACGCAGAGAAGGCGAACTTCCGATGGCGACCGAATGGTTGTTATGGATCAGCGATACGCTGCGCAGCTACGGACTGTTTATCCTGTTGGGATTGGGGGCGCTGTTTGTGATCGTCCGCGCCCAACTGGCGACCCCCTCGGGCCAAATGTTTGTCGACAAATGGAAAATCAAACTTCCCGTGATCGGGCCCATTTTGCTTAGCCTGGCCGTAGCGCGATTTTGCCGCGTGCTGGGAACGCTGATGCGAAACGGAGTGCCGATCCTGCGTGGGTTGGAGATCAGCCGCGAAGCCGCGGGCAACAAAGTGCTGTCACTGGCCATCGAAGAGGCCACCGAAAATGTGACTTCGGGTCAATCGCTTTCGAAACCCTTGGGGGAGTCTGGGCATTTTCCTGCCGATGTCACTCAAATGCTCAGCGTGGCCGAAGAATCCAACACCCTAGACGAGGTGCTGATATCGGTTTCTGATGGATTGGAAAAGCAAACCATGCGGCGACTGGACATTGCCGTAAAAATGATCGAGCCGCTCATGTTGGTTCTGATGGCGATTGTGGTGCTTTTTGTGGTCGTTGCTTTGCTGACGCCCATCATGAAAATGGGCCAAACCGTGGGATAATTCATAATTCCGCGACTCCAAACGGCGTTTTCGCGGTTTGAAATGGCGTACGAACAACAATACGGACAAACTACCTAGGTAATCGAGGACTTTTGATGTCAACTTTCAAGCGAACCAATCGGCGAATCCAACGCGTCCGTGACGGATTTACACTGCTCGAGTTGCTGTTGGTGATGACCATTTTGGTCGTGCTGGCCGGAATTGGAACCGTGGCCTACAACCGACTGGGGACTCAGCAAAAAGTCAAAGCCGCCACCTTTGAGATTGATGTCATCAAAAAAGCTTGTCTTGCCTATCAGATTCACGTCGGGATTTTCCCCAAAACGCTGCAGGACTTAGTGACGCTTCCTAGCGGCATGAACCAGCAAGAATGGGGTGGCCCTTATTTCGAAGACGCTGAAATTCCTGTCGATCCTTGGAAAGGTGAATACACCTACACGCCTAACGAAGCCCAAGCGACAGTCTCCATTACCTCCAATGGTCCCGACAGAGCCAAAGGGACCGCAGACGATATTCCCAAACGGTAAATAACCCGTGCTAACACGATCTTACAACTCAACCCGCACTCATCGACCAGCGTTCACGCTGGTCGAACTGCTATTGGTGTTGGCAGTGTTGGTCGTGGTCGTGTCGCTTACAACTCCTTCGATCGGACGGATGTTCCAGCGACAGGGACTCGATAGCGGCGCCAGTCGAATTCGCGCGGCGATGGGTAATGCTCGCGTCAAAGCCATCAAAAACGGCGAAGTCTATTGCCTGTTCATTGCCCGCGGCAGCAATTGGTTTGACGTCGCGCCCTTCACAGAAGCGCGACAGCAGATCTCTCGCATGGAAGGCACCTTGAACGAGGCCAGTCGCCAAAGCAGTAGCAATCTGGTCGAAGGCCTGTTGCCGCGAGGAATTCTGTTTCAGTCCGGAGAGATCGCGTCAGACGCGCGCGGCGCCCAACTGATTTCTGATACGGGTACCGACGGCAGCAGCCTCGAACAAATTCTGTTCTATCCCGATGGGACCTCGCAAGACGCGAGGGTGGTGGTGGAGAATGAGTTTGGGGGCGCGATTGAAATTCAGCTTCGCGGTTTGACCGGCATGTCCAAATCCATTCGCCTTAAACAGGTAAGGTGATCCCGTGAACCGTCGCAGAAGAAAACTCAGACTCGCCACCGGCAAGGGATACACGTTGCTGGAAGTGATCCTGTCGATCGCCATTTTGGGCGGATCGATGGTGGTCATCGGTCGAGGCTTTTACCTTGGCTACCGCAGTGTGCGCAGCGCTCGCATGATCGATCAAGCCAATCGGATTGCCGATTCGACGATGGCCGAAGTCGCCGCCGGAATTATCGACCCCCGCGACGTGGGAGCCACGCCCGTTATCGATGCACCAGGTTGGACCTATTCCGTAGAAGTCGACGAAGCATCGGAACCGGGATTGCTGACGGCGACCGTGCGCGTGCAAAACGACACCACAATCCAAGCCGTGTCCGTTTCTATCGTTCGATTTGTGATCGACCCGGACTACGATCCTCTTGAAGCGAGGAGCGCACAGTGACATTCAACGCTGGAAATAACAAGCGACTTAAATTGGCGAATCCTGCAACAGGACGAAGCGCTGGCGTCGCTGGACTGGCAAAGCCCGGGTTTTCACTCCTTGAGCTGATCCTTGCCTTGGCCCTGACGGTGGTCGTCGGCGGCATGATCATCACAGGAATCCGCGTCTACATGGTGCAACTGAATCGGCAGCAGTCCAACATCGAACGCCAGACCGTCGCTCGCAGTTCTCTGAACATGGTTGCCAGCGACCTACGAGCCGCGTTGCAGTATAAAGCCAACGACTATTCGGGCTTGTACGAGCTTTTTGAATCGCAAGCGTTGGCGGCCGGCACCGTCACCGCTGAAGAAATCGAAGAAGAGGAAGAGGAAGACGGAGACCTTGTCGCTGACGAGGAAGTCGTTGACTTTCGTCCTTCCTTTATCGGTTCGGCGAACGCCATTCGCTTGGACGTCAGCCGATTACCGCGACTCGATCAGTACAACCCCCTGATCACATCGGTCAATCAAGAAGACAGAACGCCGTCGGACATTCGGGCGATCAGCTACTTTTTTAGCGATCAACCCGGCCGGTCCCAAGAGCAAGTCGACTTTTCGCCAACCGACGTGACTGGCGGACTGTATCGCCGCTCCATCGATCGGGCGGTTGCGAACTTCGCGGGCGAAGATTCGATTGTTGATTTTCCGGACGAGCGATCTGAACTGGTGGCTGCCGAAGTTTCCGAAATTGGTTTCCGCTACTTTGATGGCGAGGGCTGGGTCGACAATTGGGACTCCGAAGAATCAGGAGGCTTTCCTTCCGCTGTTGAGATCTCCATCGTCATCAACCCATTCCGCTCGCAGGGATCTTCCTCACAGGGTTCCGACACGCGAACCGAATCGCAAGCCGGTGAGTTCCATCGATTGGTCGTTCATCTTCCCATGGCAGAACTCCCTCCCGAAGAAGAGGATTCACCATGATCGCAGTCGCCAAACCAAACGCAGCCCTGCTGCACCGCCGCCATGGATCGTTATTGCTGGTGGTGCTGATCACCGTCGCCGTCCTTGCCCTTTCGGTGTATTCATTTTCGTCTCTGATGCTGGTTGAACATGAAGCCGCGTCGGTGATGACGCGGCAGATCCAGTCGAAATATCTCGTCGATTCTGGCTTGGAATACACCCGCCTGTATCTGGCTCGCCCCCAAGAAGAGATTTTTGAATTGGGAGGCCGCTGGGACAATGAAGAGCGATTTCGCGGTATTCAAGTCGCCAGCGGAGCCGGCGAGGGAAGCTCGACCCGCCCAGAAAACGTCGGTCGTTTTACCCTCGTGGCCCCCGCCCTCAATGACGGCATCCTCGAAGGACGCCGGTTCGGGTTGGTCAATGAATCCAGCAAAATCAATCTAAACGTGCTGCCGTATTTTGAGTTCTACGAAGAGGGTTCAGCGACATCGATCTTGATGAGCCTGCCCGACATGACCGAAGACATCGCCGCTGCGATTTTGGATTTCATCGATGCCGACGATGAGGTCCGCGAAGGCGGCGCGGAAAGCGATTTCTATTCCGGACTTAACCCCTCTTATAGCGCCAAAAATGGTCCTCTGGATAGCTTGGACGAACTACTGCTAATTCGCGACATTACGCCCGAACTGCTGTTCGGTTTAGACATCAATCGAAACGGCGTCCTTGATGATGAAGAAGCATCACTGGGAAACATTTCCTCCACCGAAGCCGAACTTGAGTTGGGCTGGGCGAACTACCTGACGCTCTACAGCAAGGAAAGCAACCTCACCGAAGAGGGCTTGCCGCGCATCAATATCAACGCTGAAGATCTGGACCAGCTGTACGATGACCTCAAATCGGTGTTCGATGATGACTGGGCCAACTTCATTTTGCTGATGCGGATCAATGGTCCCAGCGGCGCCGCCGATCCGGATGCCGACAGCGACACTGTCGTGATGGGATCAACCATTCCATTCGAAGTCCCAGCAGGCGCTGAAGGAGAGTTTCGATTCAATTCGGTGGTGGATCTGGTCGACCAAACCGTCACCACAGAAAACGCAGACGGCGAAATGGTTACGGTTGCTTCCCCAGTCGAATCGACCACCATGGGGCTGTCACTGCCGATGGCGATGCAGTCTCTAACGGTCTACGAAGGTCCTTCGATTGCAGGCCGGATCAACATCATGCAGGCGCCTCGCGTGGTGCTGGCGGGGATCCCCGGCATGGATGAAGAACTCCTTGAAGAAATACTCGCGGTGCGTGAATTCGAATTGGACGATCCAAATTTCACCGACGTCAATCGAAAATATGAAACGTGGCTGCTCGCCGAAAGGCTACTGGGGCTGGGTCCCGAAGCCGTCTCCAGGATGCAACAACTGAGCCCGTTTATCAGTGCCAATGGAGCCGTCTTCCGCGCCGAAATTTTTGGGTACTTCGGCGATGGTCGCGGAACGTCCCGAGCAGAGGCGGTGCTGGACACAACCACGCCGGTTCCGCGGGTGTTGCTGTGGCGGGACAAAAGCCATTTGCAGACCGGTTATTCGGTTGAAGCCTTGGGATCGGAACTGGAGGCGGTCGATTCCCGTTAACCCGCCCGGATTCTCCAGTTCGATCGACCGGATCTCCCTTTTTCGCGGTTTATACTTGCGTTGGGACCCCATTTTCCAAATCACCCTAGAAGCCCACCATGTCTGTCGCTGTCGAAATCAGCAAAAACCAAATCCTGCTGGCCGCTGCCCAAACAGCCGGTAGCCGGTTTCGTTTGAACGTCGTCAGCGGTATCGCGATCGATGCCCAAGACGATGCTGCGGCCATCACCGCCAAACTAAAGGAACTGGTCGACGCGAACGGTTTGGCTAAAAGCGACGCCGTGGCCATCATCGCCCGATCCGATGGCGAGCTGCGTGAATTGAGCTTGCCGCCATCGCCGGACAACGAACTTCCCAACATCGTCCGCTTCAAAGCGAAAAGTGATTTTGCCTCGTTTAACGATCGCTGGTTGCTGGACTTCACGCCCCTCGACGACAACCCCTCGGAAACACGACGCGTATTGGCGTCAGCGATCTCACCCGCAGTCGCCGATCGAAATCGCGAGATCATCGAAGGCGCCGGCCTGAAACTGAAACGCATGGTCTTGCGCCCGTTGGCTACCATCGAGTCGCTCGACAAAGTCCTCGGCGATGCACCTCATCTGGTGATCGCGCCCGGCGACGACAACACGGACTTGATCGTGGCCCATGGCGGAAAAGCAGTCACCACGCGAACGATTCGCCGCCAGCGATCTCAAACCGCGGAAGCGCAAAACCGACAGCTGATCAGTGAGGTCCGCCGCACACTGGCTTCGCTTAAACGTCAGCCCGGCGTCGGCAAAGTCGAACATGTCCTTGTGCTGGACGAAGCCAAATCGAACCGCCATCTCTCTGGCGACCTTACCGAACGACTGGGCTTGTCGGTTCAACTGGTGGATCCTTTAGAGGACGTGGTTGCCCGTAAAAATGTATCGGATGATTTCGCGAAATCGCGACGTTGGCAATATGCTTCTCTGATCGGTAGCCTTGTCGGTTTGGCCGATGAAAAAAACCCCTCGATCGATTTTCTGAATCCTACCCGTCCCCAAGAAATCAAATCTGACAAAAGTCGCTATTGGCTGTACGGCACGTTGGCCGCTTTGGCGACGCTGCTGATTGTTGGGCTGGGCTGGTGGACCCTCCGCAGTCAGGCTGAAGACAAAAAACTGCAGTTGGAGCGACTTATCACCGCTCAACAAGCCAACCAAGCCAAAGGGGCTAAGCCCTCAATCGAGACGATCCTTGGTCGCACCGGAGCCATCGATCGCTGGAAACGAAACGATATCGACTGGTTGGAGGAGTTGAACCAGTTCAGTCAACACTTCCTGACCGCCGATGACGCGATCGTGAGTAACTTTGATGCCCGACTACGCAGAGGCACACCAGAGATCATCGTCAAATTCAAAGCCGCCAGTACCGAAGCCGAGGCGTCGCTGACTCGTGAGCTGGAGAAACGTCCGTATCTGGTTGACCCCAGCCAGTCCCGAGCCTCTTCTGACAAAGACTATCCATTTCAGTTCGATGCCACCGTCGGCTTTATTGATGAAGGCCCAAAGTGGCGTCTGAAGCTCGACAAGAAGGCTCGTGAATTCGATTTCACTCCGATATCTCCCGCGGAGGCCGAATAATGGAATGGTACAAAAAACTATCCCAGCGCGAACAACGTTTGGCACTGGGGGTGGGCTTGCTGGCTCCGATCGTACTGGGCGCGTTGCTTCTGTTTTGGTTTATCGATCGATACGAAGAAAACGCGGCGGAGATCAATGGCCTGCTTACAAAGATCTCTGACGAAGAAGAAAAGACACACCAAGGCTCATTGGCGGCCAAACGTCAGGAGTACTATCGGGCTGCAAGTTTGCCGTCCCGATCCAGCAAAGCCAAAAATGTGTACAAGTCATGGCTGGCTCGACTGGTGCAGCAAACCGCCGGCATGAGCGACAGAGGCGTGACGCTGCGAGACAACGGTCGGCTGGAATTCCAAGGCACCAAAGTCGGTGATCGGATAACGTTTACGTTGCGCCCCATCGGTACGCTGCAGCAACTTCAGAAATTTCTGCACGGTTTTTATGCGGCCGATCATCTTCATCGAATCAATTCGCTGTCGGTCAAACCACTGACCAAACCCTCCGGTGCGAACAAACGGGCTCTGTCCGGCGAACTGCAACTGGTCATCGAGATCGAGGTACTGGCATTGGCGGACGGTCCCCGCGAGATGGATAGTTTTCCGATTTATGCGAAAGCCGATTCTCCTATCGAAGATTTCGACATGGTATTAAATCGAAACATTTTTGGGCCTCCCAACAACATCCCGACGTTGAAGAACCCCACCAAGAAGAAGTTTTACGTGGGGGAAGATGCACTGGTCTCCATCAGGGCCTCGGACGCCGACCGGGATGATATCCTAGCATTTGAGCTCACGGATTGGTCGGTCGAAGGCGCGTTGATTTTATCGCAGCCAAAATCGGCTCGCGTACGAGACACCAAACTCAAGATTCCTGCCCAAGAACCGGGCGAGTATGACTTTACGGTGAAGGTCAAAGACAATGGCTTTCCTGCCAAAGAATCGGAACTGCAATTCCAGATCACGTTTGCCGAAAAGCCAGTCCGTCAGCCTCCCAAAGTTAAACCTAAAGATCCACCGAAGCCGCCGTTAAAGATGGCCACCGAAACTTATGTTAACGGGTTCATGCAGGGCGGCGATGGGCTTTGGAAATCTCTGATCATGATCCGGCCCATGGGTCAATCACTCCGCCTGAAAGAGGGCGACACGTTCAAGCTGGACAAGCAGCAATGGAAGGTGCAATCGGTGAAGGAGGGTTCGGTGACCCTCGAAGTCGAAGGGGAAGTCCTCAAATTCGAACAGGGTAGCAAGCTCAGCGAGCCCCTCGAAGATACGACAATCAAAGCCGCCGCTGCGGCTAAATAGAGAACCGCGAATGAACGCGAATGGACGCCAATAAATCAATTGATTTGCAACGCGTCTGGCTGCTTCAAATCTGTCGCTGAAACGAGAACGCACGCAAGGACGCCACGGCGCAAAGAACGCTTTGTCCAGCACTTTACATTGCTCCGTAGCGCCTTTGCGTGAATCAATCGCGTTGGACGGTCAAAGAGGTGTTCGTGAAAGCCACAGATGAAACCCAGATG
>CAZDZX010000083.1:1731-14937 GCA_964510005.1 uncultured Pirellulaceae bacterium | reverse complement strand
ACTAGGCTGCTTAAAGTTAACCAGCTTGGGAAAGGTGTGGGAGACGGAAAAGGTTTCAAGGACCGATAATTGATTTGACATCCTAAAAACCGTGTTTAAAAATCCAAAATCGCCGTTCAACTATTTCTCAATGAACGCAACGAGGCGAGCTTCGTCAAAGATCTGGATTGTTGCTAATGTGAAGGAAGACTTCTGGGCGAGCCCGTTTGCCTACTGGCTCAGCAGATAGATCGCAAACGAAGCCAGCCAGTGTTCGCCTTCGTAATGTCCGCTGAAGACATAGCCGAATCCGGTTTTGGCATGTGCGTCGGCACTTTTGAGCAACAGTTGGGCACGGGAATCATCAGCGGGCAATGAGGACGCAATGCCTCGCATGCACCACGCGCGAGACAGGTCCAAACCGGCCAGATGCACGATGTAGCCATCGGTCACGTCACTGACTTCCACAGGGGTGAGCAGGTTGCCGCCATCGCCTTTCTTGAAAGCCGGCAAAAACTGATCCAGCCACTTCGAGAACTCGTCGGCAGGAAGGACGCGTCGCATCAAATCGGCTTCGTTCAGCGAAGTCGAAAAGAAATCTTGCCCCGAAGGTTCGAACTGCGTGGGATAATCACGGTCGTTTCCGTAAAACTCCTTGGCACGTTTCACGATCGCACTTTCAAGTTCTTTGTTGCCGACCACGCGAGCGTAATCCAGCGAGAAAGCCAAACCAAAGCCGGTGTCGGGATGAATACCCGTGCGAACAGGCCACGTTAATTTGGGAAGGTAATCGATCGTTCGCTTAACCAGCAGCTGTTCCAGAGGTCGCAGGTTCTCGCGCCATTGTTTTCCTTGAGCGTCGTCCCAACCGTCCAGTTCGGCACAGAGCTTGAAGTACCACGCCCACCCGTAAGTTCGCTCGAAAGCCTTATGGTGCTTGAGGTCAAAATAGGCCTTCTCAGCCAGCAGATTTTCTTTGGTTAGGTTCAGTGCGAGGGCTTTGCGAATATCAGCTGCAACAGAGCAATCGGGGTAGGCTTTCAGGATCTTGATCAGCATCCAGTGCCCGTGAACGCTGCTGTGCCAATCGAAGCATCCGTAAAACGCCGGATGCAATTTTTTGGGTGTCGTTACCGAAGCGTCATCAACCAACACGTCATTGGGTTTGTTGGGATATTCTTTGTGGATGTTCTTCAGTGCCAGTTGGGCAAATTTCGCGACCTGAGGATCGGTCAATTTTTCGCCAAGTTTCGGCAGATCTACTTCCACTGCTTTTTCGCTTTCGTCTTGAGCCATCACTGCGTTCCAATCCGTTGCTACAACAGATGACAGGATGACAATCAGCCAAGCAATCGCATGCACACGAAATCTCATTTAGCTTTGATCTCCGCGATCTCTTTTTGAATCGCCTCGATCCCCTGCTCTAGCTTGGTGATTTCGTCGGGCTCATCGGTTTGAGCCTTGGCGTCCTTTAACAGCCCCTGATTTTTCTGGAGCTTCTGTCGGAGTACTTCCAATCGCTTTTTGTCTTTTTTGTCCATCACGAACCTTACTTTTCTAAGGACTGAAACTGACTTAACGGTCAGAACGGAATGTGTTTGAGGAGTACCATGCTTTACGCTTGCGCAGAAGATACCCATACGCAAAGGCGAAGCGCGCCACTGGTCAATTCACATCACACCAGCGGGAAACTAATCTGCCAGTTCACACAGCGGTGATTCCACCCAAGCTTCTTTTTGCGGATTGCCCACGCGAAGGTCTTTCAGCACAACATCTTCGGTCATGACTTTAAGATGCGTAACTTCCGTGTCTTCGAAAAGCTCGTCGGCTTTGTCTTCGAACGGTTGGTAAGGTCTCGATGGGAGAAGGCAAACCAAAAACAGAATAGCGAAAACGCTGACAACAATGACTAGCGAGAATAGATCCATCCAAAGCTCCTGGACGCGGTAACGGGGTCCAAATTGTACCCGACCAGGAGCTAAAATTGGAAAGGGTCGAAACCGCAGATCGGCGACCTTTTCTAGAAAATGTGAAATCGCCTACTTAGGCTTCACTTCTCGGGTATTTTTGTGAAAACCGATGGCTGCGAGGGCCTTATAGACCTCTTCCAACGTCTTTTCCCCAAAATTGGAAATACTTAACAGGTCCGCTCGGGTAGTATTGAGCAGGTCGCGGACCGAAAAGATGCCTTTTTCTTCTAGACAGTTGGTGGTCCGGACGGTCAATCCAATTTCCGCGGTGCTCAGTTCGAGCTTCTCGCGAAGGTCGCGGGCTTCTTCTTCTGCAGCGCTAAGTGGAATACGTGTTCTGGCCATTGGGGGTCCCTCCCTCTAAGTCGATGTTTTTTGAAAGTGAGCCGAACGTCGCTGCGATCATGGATCTAAAAGCGGGTCGATGAAGCGCCGTCCTTGCCACTACAACCCACCACGATAACATAACCTCGCGAGATAAAATAGTCGGTCACAACTTTGCGAGCTTTCGCTAGCAAGAGCAACCTATGTCAGTGGATACGAATCAGGAACTGCTTGTCGGTCTCAACGACGCTCAGCGTCAGGCCGTGCAAACTCAAGACGGTCCGTTGCTGATTATCGCCGGTCCGGGTTCAGGAAAAACGCGAGTGATCACGCATCGAATCGCGTGGATGATCGCCAATGGAGTTCCTTCTTATCAGATCGCGGCGCTGACCTTCACCAATAAAGCCGCCGACGAAATGCGGAACCGATTGGCCAAACTTTCGCCAGGCAATCTGGCGTGGGCCGGAACCTTTCATCGATTTTGTTCGCGACTGTTGCGTCAGTACCCGAACATGGTGGGGCTGTCGGAGAACTTTTCGATCTACGACATGAGCGACAGCAAGAAAGTCCTCAAGCAAGCGATCGCCAATGCGGAAGTCGATATCCAGCATTACTCCGCTGATAAGTTGAGCAACGAGATTAGCAATCTCAAAAACAACAGCGTCACCAGCGAGAAGTTCGTTCCTCAGCCTGGCAACGTGATGCAGCGGATTGTCTCGAAAGTCTATCCTGAATACCAAAAGCTGCTGCAATTGGCCAACGCCGTCGATTTTGATGATCTGCTGCTGCACTGCGTGGACCTGCTGCGAAACAGCCCGGAACTGCGCGATTCGCTGGACCGAAAGTACGCCTACATGATGGTCGACGAGTACCAAGACACCAATCTGGCTCAGTACCATCTGATCCGTTTGCTGAACCACTCGTTCCAGAATCTTGCCGTGACCGGTGACCCCGATCAATCCATTTACGGGTGGCGGGGTGCGAATATCGCCAACATCCTCGAGTTTGAACGGGACTATCCGAAACTGAAAGTCGTTCGCCTGGAAGAGAACTACCGCAGCACCCAATCGATTCTGAGAGTTGCCGACCAGTTGATCGCTAACAACGTCAGGCGAAAGCCAAAATCGTTGATCACCTCGAACGTGGAAGGAAAGCGAGTTCGCCTAGTGGCGTATCCCTCGCCTCAAGACGAAGCCGCTGATGTTGCCGATTCGATCGCGTTGGCGATTCAGAAAGGCGAACGCGAAGCCAAAGATTTCGCCATTTTGTATCGCACCAACTGGCTCTCCCGTGCCTTCGAGCACGCGTTTCGGATGTGCGGCGTGCCCTATCAAATTCTCAACGGTCATGAGTTCTACCAGCGAAAAGAAATTAAGGACGTGGTGGCCTATCTTCATTTGCTGAACAACCCGAACGACAGTGTTGCTTTTGAGCGAGTCATCAATGTGCCATCGCGAAAGATCGGCAAAGTAACACTGTCCCGCGTCAGTCGTTATGCCCGAGAGAACTCCATCTCCATGATGCAGGCCGCTCGCAATTGCGATCAAATCGAAACGATCAAGAAAGCCA
The DNA here is from genome assembly GCA_964510005.1 of uncultured Pirellulaceae bacterium. Taxonomy (GTDB): domain Bacteria; phylum Planctomycetota; class Planctomycetia; order Pirellulales; family Pirellulaceae; genus Mariniblastus. The sequence continues at coordinate 11,095 of CAZDZX010000083.1, read as the reverse complement.
TCGGGAAACGATTGCTGGATTTTGTGTCCATGATCGATGAGCTTTCCAAAAATGTGGCCGATGAAGTTGAACCTGTCATTCGCAGCGTTCTATCAGCGACCGACTACCGCGAGTGGCTGACCTCCGATGGCAGCGAAGAGGCTTACGAGCGGGCCGGTAATGTCGACGAATTGATCGTCGCGGCCCAAGAGTTTGACAACGAGCACCCCGAAGACGGTGGTTTGGCTCGGTATCTGGAACAGGCGGCGTTGGTGTCCGACACCGACGCTTGGGAGGCGGAAGCGAACTTTGTCACGCTGATGACCCTGCACTCGGCCAAGGGCCTTGAGTTCCCCTGCGTTTACTTGAGTGGCCTCGAGGACGGGCTGTTGCCACACGAGCGCAGCACTGGCAACGATGACGAAGTCGAAGAGGAGCGCCGTTTGCTATTCGTGGGGATCACCCGTGCTGAAAAAGAGCTGCAGTTCTCACGTTGCTTGAACCGTTTTCGTCGCGGCAGTTATTGGCCGGCGATTCCCAGCCGGTTCCTCATGGAACTGCCACGCGACGAAATGGAGATCTTTGGGCCTCAGCATGCCAGCCAAGCGATGTCGGCCGAGGCCTTGCAGCGAACGATCGATGAGATGGAGGGCTACGACCCGGAGCCGGCCGATGAGTTCGAAGTCATCGATGTCCAAGCCAGCGACGAGGCTTCTAGAATCCTTGGTCAACCTTCGGCGCCGACTCTGTCGGATTCGTTTGTCTCGTTCGAGTCCTCCGAAACCGAGCCGGTCGCTCCGCCTAAAAAGGCAAAGAAGCCGGCGCTGGCCAGCCTGATGACGGCGGCTGAAATGCAGGAGAAACAGAGTCGTCTTCCCGACACGGAGCGGCTATCGCCGGAAGCCTGCGTGGTCGGCATTTCGGTCGAGCACGTGGAGTACGGGGTCGGAAAAGTCATCGCAATGACCGGCAAGGGCCGCAAGAAAACTGCCACGATCAATTTTCCTACGGTAGGCAATAAGAGCATTCGATTGGCGTACAGCAACCTCCGCGCTGTGTAGGTCGCGTGGGTTGCGCACTCACTCTCGATTGAGCCTTTTCTCCGTTGGCTGGGAGAGGTGCCCGATTTGACGATGCTTTTCCTAAAACATCGGTCCCATCCCTTTGGCTTGTCGGCAGGCCGAAAGTTGGGCCAGATGAAACGCGAAATGAGTGGACAGGAGGTGGCTCAATAGATCGCCACGTGTTTTCAGCGCGGTGCCATCAAGCAAGCCCAATCCGTGGGGCTGAGACATCACCTCGGCATCAGCTTGCTGAGCTGCATCGGCCAGTTCCTCGTAGGCAGCAATCGTCTCGGCAACAATTTGCTTCACGTTGAACGAGGGCGCGCTGGGATCTGCCGTTTTTGATCCGGGCCCGTAACCCGCACCCCATGTCTCATCCAATTGTGGCGCCAGCCCAACCATCTCCCGCGGCATATCAGCAACAACGCGCAGGTGCCCCAGAATCCACCGCGGCGTCTTTCCCGTGGTCGCGGTGTCGAGGTCGCTGTCTGTCAAATCGTTGGCGATGTTTTGTAGATACTCACGGTTGAAAGCGTTGAGCACAAATTCATTTTTGAACATTGAACGATGGTCCTTTACGGATGAAAGAAAGTTGTTTGGGGTAGCTAGGGATTCGAATTGAAGCCAGCGGGTGACGTCTTTGTTTCGGCGAAATTGGTCGACTGGATTCGGATACCTATGTCTTTTTATGAAGGTATCGGGTGTTCGACAATATAGGCCAGCCGAAAAAAAGCTCGAAACGTTACGGATCACAAAGATGAGAACAGACGGTTAACTGCTGTACGGATTGTTTTTGAGGTCACGTTGTCGGTTTCGGATCATTGATATTGGGTCGAGAGCGAAAACTGACTTTTGCTCGACATAGAGCGAACCTATCTGTTGGTTGACCTAACCGTTGTAGGCGTACTTGATGCCAGAGGAAATGTTATTACTCCGTTGTTGTTCTTGCCTACAACATGGTCTTCATGGTGCCAAGTCGTCGCTTGCCCTAGCCCATCAGGTGATTCCGTGAAACACATGGTTTTTTACAGAGCAGACTTGCCCTTTTATCCGCGAGCGGCAAGGACGGATCAAGCTTTCCAGTTCCTCTTGTCATTCGGGTGGATTCCAGTGAACGGCGAAATCAAGTACATCAGCCTTTGCATAATTGTGTGCTTCTGGCAGTGAAACATGTCATCACCTGCAGCTGATAAGTTCCAATTGAAGTCGAGGTGATCTCCAAACTTCGCATCCCTAAAATCAAGCAGTTCGTCTCGGCGGATGACGGTCTTCTTCTGCTTGGCAGCTCCGCAGATCGCACTCTCTAGAGATTTTGAGTCGAACTTTTCTATGGTCTCTAACCATTTGTCCTCTTCAAGCTCTGGGTCTGGAGAGCCATTTTCATTCCAAACATTCATCCAGTCGCGATGCTCACCTAATATTGCCTTGATCCACTGCGACAAATCAGCAAATCCGTAGTAGCACATCCAGTCTGAGTGATACCAAACGGACCTCGGTTGACCGTCGCTGTTTATCACGCAAAACCAACCGAATTTCGACTGTCCCGACAGATCAACCCGCCTTGGCATCAGGAAGTTTATTTCCTTATAGTTATCTTCAAAGAAAAATTCGTCGGTGCTGTTACTTAGACTGAAAGCGCCAATTTCTGCAAAGAATGCTTGCCATTCTGGCGATACGTCCGGAGCAGTCCGCGATTCATTGGGCTTCAAAACTTCCAAGCTGCCCTCTCGTTTTGCTTCCAGCAGATCTTTGCGAATCTCAAAAATCAACTGTTTCGAATCCAACTCCACTACCTTCCCCGCTTAATTTCTTCGATTGTTCATTCGCTCACAGCAGAATAAGTGTTCGGAGCGAATGGAACTGCCGCTCAGGGACGATGACCGTTAGGGACGATGACCGTTGCTGGTTACCTGAGAGGGACAGTGTCGGGAATCCGCGTTTACTCTGTTTGCTTGGCGAAGGGTTCGACGAAGCTGGGATCTGCCGTGGATGTCAAGAAACGCCAAACAGGTTTGTGAGAAGTGCGGCTTGATTTGTGCCCGACATCGAATAGGACGGTTCGAATTCGGAGACGCTTCGTTTCGCCACGAGCATGATACTGTCCGAACTGTTGGCCCGACGGATACGGACGGTGAGCTCGCTTCCTCGCTGGGAAATTGTACACCAATAGGATTCCGATTCGCTGTGCAATTCGAGTCCTTGTTCGGTCGATTGGCCCGTCGACAAAATAATACCAGCCGGATCAATTCGAAGCTCCGAATCGGAAATTCGAAGTCTCGAGAATCCATCCACCATCTTGGGCTGAGAATTCACTTCGAGGTAGTTGATTACCCAGTCGATTTGATAACCGTTTTGGTCGGATCGTGCGTTCATTAGGCATTCAGCGGGGTGTGAAGCAACGTTAAAAGTGTCTAACGTGCATTTCTTTGCAAATGATGTGCCTATCCGCTTAACACGCTGTTTTCGCAAGGATTGGGGCAGAATGCGATTCAAACTGAATTGTGAATCTCAAAATGAGTCGTTCCACCGGCATTTTTGAGGTCTAGACCCCGCGAGCGAAGCCTCCATGCCGCCTTATGAAATGGCGAACTGATGGCTACAGCGCAACGCCTTGGGTGAGCTAGATTTCTGGAGCAGCTCAACTCCAATTTTTCTGTCTCATTCGCGGCCAAGATGGGTGCTGCTGCAAGATTAGCGGCACAAAGTTTGACGACAGAAATGCTCTAAGGGAAATGCAGAGATATCGCTCGAACCATCGTTGTAGGTGTCGTTCTTTTAAGCTCCCGACAGATTCTCAAAGCCGTTGTATAACTCAGGGAACTGTGCGGCGACACGACCGAATTGACTGAACCGCAAAACAGTGTTCTTTCTTGCTTCTCATTTTCGTTGCTAAATTTAGGCCCCATAGTGAATCATCTCGATCGTCGTCAATTTAAAACCGCCATGGCCGCAATGTTGGCAACTGGCCTCGCAAGTCCAGCGTTCGGCGGTGAAGTCAAAACCGATGAGAAACCAGCGCCGGTGACCGAGAAGACTAAGAAAACCAAAAAGACAAAGAAGGGCATTTGTGGCAAAGGGTTTCGCTGCGGTGCGGTCAACGCCAGTTGGTATTACCACTGGGTACCGTCTCCAGCGAAAAAATTCGAAGGGCAAGACCAAGTCGAGTTCGTTCCCATGTTCAAAAGTGGCGGGGATGTGACGCAAAAGAACCTTGATAGAGTCAAATCGCTTAAGAAGTCCCACAATGTGACCCATGTGCTTGGCTTCAACGAGCCTGACAGCAAGAGGCAAGGAAATATTTCGGTTGAAAAAGCGATCGAGCTTTGGCCAAAGCTGATGAATTTGAATTTGCGGTTGGGGAGCCCAGGCGTGCGAGATAACGCAGCGGGCAAAGCGTGGTTTAAGCAATTCATGCAGCAAGCGAAGCACCGCGATCTCAAGGTTGATTTCATTTGCATGCATTTGTACCCGAATGTTCGCAACCTCAATTCGATCAATCAGTTCATGCGGAAGATCGATCAGATGTACCGCACTTATAGACTCCCCATTTGGATTACCGAATTCTCATTGCTGAACTTTGGCAGTAAAGATCGAACGATGACGGTGGCAGACAATCAGAAATTTATGAAGCTGGTACTGCCGAAGTTAAACCGCTTGCCTTACGTCGAACGCTATTCGTGGTTTTCCGGAGATATCGCCGCCGTGTTTCATGGCCCCGCCCAAGAAAATAATTTGACGCCGCTGGGAAAAATATACAAGCAAACGGCCTAGGGCGTTGTTGCGGAAAAACTGACGGTTGGTGCAGCAAAATTTGCTATAGTTGAGCCTATCTGTCGGCTAAGAGCTGTTCGCGCCCCTTTGTCTTTGCCCAACAACTCAATCATGTCTTCCGAAACAGAAACCGCTTTGTCGCAATCGCCGTCCGAAATACTCAAGCAGTATTGGGGATACGATGCCTTTCGCCCCCTACAACGTGAGGCGATCGATTGCGCTCTCTCCGGCACTGACAGCGTGGTCGTGCTGCCCACCGGGGGTGGTAAATCGCTCTGCTACCAAGTCCCCGCGATTTGCAAGGCAAAAGTTGCCGTTGTTGTCTCTCCTTTGATCTCGCTGATGAAGGACCAAGTCGATGGACTTAACGCCAGCGGCATTGCAGCGGCCAGCATCAACAGCGCTCTCTCCGATCATGAAAAACGATTGGTCGCCAACGATGTCGAAACGGGCAAGCTGCAGTTGCTGTACATGGCGCCCGAACGCTTAGTACTGTCCTCCACCATTGCCTTTCTACAACGAGTCGGCGTGGCCTTTTTCGCCATTGATGAAGCCCACTGTATCAGTTCGTGGGGTCATGACTTCCGGCCCGAGTATCGCAAGATGGGCGAACTCAAGCAGCATTTCCCTGGCGTCTCGGTGCACGCATTTACCGCCACCGCGACGGCGCGCGTGCGATCCGACATTGCCAAGCAATTGAACTTAACCGGCGCTAAAACGCTGGTCGGTTCCTTTGATCGCGAGAACTTGCTGTACCGAGTTCATCGACGGGGCGACACGCTGGCTCAAGTTCGTGAGGTCATCGATCGTCACGCCGATCAATCGGGAATCGTGTACTGCATCAGCCGCAAAGAAGTTGAAAACGTGGCCGCAACGCTTAACGAATTGGGCTACAAGGCGAAGCCCTATCACGCCGGCCTGTCAGCCGCCGATCGGTCCGCTCATCAAGACCAATTTATCAACGAACAGATCGATATCATTGTGGCAACGGTTGCTTTCGGGATGGGAATCGACAAATCGAACGTCCGGTTCGTTGTCCACACCGGCATGCCTAAATCGCTGGAGGCCTATCAGCAGGAAAGCGGCCGAGCTGGGCGTGATGGTTTGCAGTCCGAATGCACGTTGCTGTTCAGCGGCAGTGATCTGATGATGTGGAAACGGATGCAGTCCGATCCCGACGCCGGTAGCGGTGAGTTGCTGGAATCGATGTACGCTTATTGCACACGTAACCTTTGTCGACACCGGATGCTGGTCGAGTATTTCGGACAAGAGTTCGAAAAGAAGAGCTGCGATGGCTGCGATGTTTGTCTGAACGAATTGGATTCGGTTCCCGACAGCTTGATCATTTCCCAGAAGATCATTTCTTGCGTGCATCGGGTCGATCAACGCTTCGGTGTCGGGCATGTGGCCAAAGTACTGACCGGATCAGGAGCCGCCCGGATCCTTGAATTGGGTCACGATAAACTATCGACTTACGGATTGCTGTCGGATCATCCAGCCGCCACGGTCAGCGATTGGGTCGGCCAATTGGTGGGGCAAGGGTTCCTTGTTAAATTCGGCGAGTACAACGTGTTGCACATTTCGGAGTCCGGTCGGGCCGTCCTGCGCGGCGAAACGACACCTCTGTTAGTCAATAACAATCCCGCGCCCAAGAAATCGGCGAGGGTGGATGACTGGGAAGGGGTCGACCGAGACCTATTCGAATTGCTGCGGGGCCAACGAAAGGAACTGGCCATGGAAAAGGGAGTGCCTCCTTTTGTGATCTTTCATGATGCTTCACTGCGTGACATGGCCAAGGTGCGGCCATCGACTCTGGCAGCGTTCGACGGAGTTTCCGGCGTGGGCCAAAAGAAAAAAGACGACTACGGCGAGGCGTTTGTGGGCTGCATCGTCGAATACTGTCAGCAACATGGTGTCCCAACAGATCAAAGTGCATCCTCGCGACCGCAACCGAAAGTTTCGGCCAAGCCGAAGATGAAGACCAGGGCCAAAGTGGATGCGTTTGCGATGTTTGCTGAAGGGCAATCGGTCGCACAGGTTGCCCCCCAAATTGATCGGGCGTTATCGACCACGTCGCAGTATTTGAGCGACTACATTGCGGCGAACCAAATTTCAGATCCATCCCCGTGGATCGGTATCGAAAAAGCCAAAACGATTCGCGAAGCGATCAATCAAGTCGGCCAGCTTGAGCGACTTTCACCGATCAAGGAAGCACTGGGTGACGATTTCTCCTACGAGGAAATCCGTGTGGTGTTGGATTGTTTAAAGGTCGAAACCGGATTCGCAAATTCGTAGCTTAGGCCAGCATCCGCGAAAAACGAAATTAGGGAAACCGTTCTGCGAGAAATCTCTTTTTTTCATGTTCGAGAATTGAGCTTTACCGCCCCAAGAGTGAAACATCGGGGCGAGCCCATCGCTGTTGAGGGCAAGCAATCCTGAATTGGTCACAAGCAGGATGCGGCCTTGATTGTCGATCGCCAAGTTGTTTAACTGAATACCGAACTGGGTGACACCGTTTTCAACCAGTGAGTTACGAAGGAAGGCAACTCCATCGTCGCCAAAACTGGTGTCCAATTGCCCCGCGGCTGAAAACCGAGTTACCGTCTCGGTCCCTGCTGCGACGATGCGACCTTGACTATCAATTTCGAAATCTTCGAAAAATTCAAACGAGAATTCAGGGCTCTCGTTCAGAATCTCTGCGACCCCTTGTTCTCCAGAACCAAGCTTCCGTTCATTTTGAAAGAGGGTTTTGCTCATTCTCAGTGCCCTGCCCTTGTCAGCATTGGAAGCTGAAGTCCAAAATGCATTTTGTGAAAGTCAGTCGGTGTCCGTGACTAGAGGTTTCGATGGCGCTTTATATTGAGAGACGATTTGAGGCGACTCATGCCGGATGGAAAATTTTGAGCGTGGAGTGCTCCAAATGTTCATGCCAGTACTTCTTTCGGCTGACGCGGGTTGGGACGGGCAGCGCTCCAGCCCCCTTTTTTCTGGGCCAGTCGGCGGCGGCTGATTCTTCGGCCGACCAAGCGAAAAATGAGCTGGACGATCGACTGTCCTTTGAGGCGGAACTTGTGCCTTGCCCCAAGTGCCATTGGATCAATGAGGAGCTGGTCGAGGGATACCGTCAGAGCCAGTACCGTCGTATCGGACCTTGGGCATTGGGGATCGCTTTCTTTGGTTCGATCAGTTCGTGGATTGGCGCTTGGTTTGTCTGGAATGGTCCGCGCATTGATCATAAATCTCTGCCGTTCTTCCTTGTTTATTTGCCACTGTTGTTTGTGATTGTGGCAGCGTTGATGTTTCTGGGACGCTTTGCGGCGCGGCGTTTGATTCAACCGAATGCTAGTTTTCCAATGCCCCCACGCGTTCCCGAAGGAACCCCGTCGGCGATGCTAGTCAACGAACGGACGAATGAGTTAGAGACCGTTGAGCAACCTAATTCAGGAATCAAGAAGAGGTTTGTCAATTTTCAATTGGGGGTAGATTCGTTTGGGCCCCAGTGCTGTGACTGTTTGGGAGAAGCACAGGTGGGGTGTGAGTATGATCTTCCGGTTGCTGGTGGGCTGGAGTTGAAAGTCCCGCGTTGCGATTTATGCGCCAAGAAAACCTTCCGATCGGTGTTGGGCCTCGGTTTGATTTTCATGTCTTTGATGATGCTCTGCGGGGCAATGGGCTGCTATTGGATGGAGCTGGATCAATTGGGTTGGTGGTTTTCTCTCATTCTTTGGGGAATCGTATCGTATGTCGTTTCAGCGTTGGCCGCCGCCATTTTGTGTGCTCCGGTGAGAATCCTAAAATTCGACATGTCCCGTGGAACCTTGCGACTGAAGTTCCGAAACCCCGAATTTCAGCCGCAGGACCAACGCTTGGAAACTGAAGTGCGGTGAACTAAACATGCAAAACATATTCGTTTACGGAACGCTTAAGCGTGGATTCGAATTCAGCGGCGCGTTGAAAGATCAGGAGTTTCTGGGTAACGCTCACACAATCGCTGAGTACTGGATGTTCAGTTTGGGAACCTATCCCGGATTAGTGGATGCCGATGGGCAGCCGGGAGATAATATTTCCGGAGAAGTTTATCGGGTCGATTCCAAGTGCCGACGTCGATTGGATGAGATCGAGTGCGTGGATTCGGGGATGTACGAGTTGCGTGAAGTGCAGCTGGCGGATACGGGTGATCTCGATACGCTTTCCGAGCCCGTTTTCGCTTATTTCTTTCTGGGTTCGGTCGACCACTGCCAGCGATTGAAAATCTGGGGATCGTAGGTTTACCTGTAAAACACTTTGCAGCGTTGGGTCAGGTCAACAAAACATGCTCACGCTGCGCGTGAAGCATGGCACCCCTGCGAGACAGCTTTCTTTCGCCAGTTCAGATTGCCGAAAGGAAACCGGGAGCGCGACCCCGTAAGCTATCGACGCGGGCGAGTGACAAAGGTTTTTTGCCGGTGAGTTGGCAGGCGTATCTTGATTTGGTGGACTGGACCGGTCGCCAGTTGACAAACGGCAATAAGGGCTGGATTCCTGAGGTTTGACAGCCGATTCTTGCGAGT
>CAZDZX010000083.1:0-1631 GCA_964510005.1 uncultured Pirellulaceae bacterium | reverse complement strand
GAGTTGGTGTGAGTTGGTGTGAGTTGGTGTGAGTTGGTGAAGGATTCTGGCAAGCTATTTCATCGCGTTGCGTGACTCGGTATGAAAATTAATTTGCACCATTAACTGGCTCCCCTCTCCCCTTGCGGGAGAGGGGCTGGGGGTGAGGGGGATTGTTTTCGCGCAGGTCAATCCATGTCGATTATGAACTGCGTCCGCTGGGCCCCTTTGCTGTCTCCTGTCTCTGTTTTCGTTCTCCTTGCTTGGTTGGCGATGTGTCAAGCCTCCTAACCCTTAGGACTGCGAAGAAACGCCGTTTGTGCAACTCAATGCAGTTTCTTGTCGAAACATAGAAATGCGGTTTGTCGGCAAGCTCAACTCAACCAGAATACGTTACAGAACCAGTGATGCTTCATTCGAGAAATTTCTGGCTAGTCCTTGTTTTTTGTCTGAGCCCGCTATGTTGTTCGGCCCAGAAATGCCACGGTCAAGCCTCGAAGCAAGCGATCCAACTACTGAATAGCGAACACGAAGCACTGTCGGCCCGCTTGGCACTGATCGCTTCTGCGAAACACGAAATCGTGATTTCAACTTTTCATGTCGAGCCTGGTGCCTCGACGAATGCAATCCTCGATGCACTGCGATCGGCCGCGCGGCGTGGAGTAAAAGTGCGGCTACTGTTCGACGGGCTTAAGATGGAGCTCAGTACGTGTCAGATCGAGTCGTTACAGAATGACGGTATCGTTATCCGCGAGTTTCATCCGACCGACTCCGGAGGACTTCTGAAACTGAACCGTCGGTTGCATTCAAAAGTGTTTGTCGTCGACGGAAACTTGATGATTTTTGGAAGCCGAAATCTGAGAGATAAACATTTTGGACTCGAATCTGAAAATTTCATCGATTTCGAAGTCGCTCTGCAAGGCGATGTGGCGACTCAAGCAGTCAACTACTTCAATTGGATCTGGAATTCATGTCATGTAGGCAGTGCGAAGGGGAAAGAGAAAGGCAATGCGCCAAGTGCATTCGTTTGCGCGACGCCCTGTTCACAGGAGCCCTTCAGATTCCAACCACAATTTGATGCTCTCGCCTGTAGTTTGCATGACAGAAGGATTGACAAGAAGAACAGGCACATGCAAGCTCAACGGATTGAGTGGGTGAATTCGGCTCGTAAATCGTTGATGATTGAATCTCCTTACCCGGCATTCTCACATGCCTCGCTGAAGGCCATTGAAGCTGCGGCAAGGAGAGGGGTTCACGTTCAGATTTTTACCAACTCGAATTCAGCATCTGACCTGCCGATTACTTACGCGGCACTACAGAACGTGCGTCGCCGCTTGCAAAGAGTGGGTGTTGAAATTCATGAGTATGAAGGCGACGGCACGAATCATGCCAAGATGTTTCTTGTCGACGGCCAATTCGCTGTAGTTGGCAGCCACAATTTCGATGCACGAGGAGATTACTTTAATCTTGAGTTCTGCATCAAGATTGACTCCGTCGAATTCACCCAAAGACTCGAAGCCCGTCTTGAGCAACGAAGTCTCCAGTCAAGGTCTGTCAAAACGGCGGGGCTTGACCGTAGCCAACCCTTGTCGGACCGAGTGAAAATACGTGCCCGCCAAATCGGTGCATTGCTAATTCGACCACTTCTTTAA
>CAZDZX010000082.1:0-14944 GCA_964510005.1 uncultured Pirellulaceae bacterium | reverse complement strand
CCTTCAGTTCATCCCATTTGCCTTCAGCAGCCATGGCGGCTTGCTGAGGCCAAGTCGTTGGATCCATGTTCGCGATCATGCCACCTTCTGTCGCAAGAATCGCACGGATCTGATCGGGAGTCGCCGATGCCAATTTCTGGAACGTTGGGAAACCTCCAGCAGCCAACAGTTCGTTGACCTTGGGGCCGACGCCTTCGATCTTCGTCAGATCGTCAGCAACAACAGGAGCCGCCGCAGCTGGAGTCACGACTTTTCCGCCGTCGAGTTCATCCTGCCACGTTTTCAATTCGTCCCACTTGCCTTCGGCAGCCATTGAAGCCTGCTGAGGCCAAGTCGTTGAGTCGTGGTTCCCGAACGTACCATCGGTATTGGTCAGGATGTCCTTAATCTCTTGCGATGTCATGGAAGCCATTTTGGCGAATGTCGTTACTCCGGCACCGTTCATCGCTTCAGCGATCTTGGGGCCGATGCCTTCGATTTTCGTCAGGTCATCCGCTGCAACCGTTGGCTCTGGCTCGGCAACGGGTGCCGGTGGAGGCGTAGGTGCGGCGGGTGCGACTGCTGCCGATGTGTCCGCTGCAGGTGATGCAGAATCTGCATCCGCGACGCGACCACCGAGCAACTGGTCCTGCCAAGCGCGAAGCTTGTCCCATTCACCATCCGCAGCCAACTGAGCCTGATCAGGCCATGTGGTCGGATCGTGACTGGTGTAACTTCCGCCAGCTTCGGCCAGCAACTCACGGATTCGATCGGGGCTGGTTACTGACAACATTGTGAAACTCGCAATTCCGGAGCTTCTCAACACGTCCGCAATGCCAGGCCCGATGCCTTCGATCATGGTTAGATCGTCGCCGCCCGAAGGAGCTCGTGGAGGTGCAGGAGTTGACGTGGCTTCTTGGCTGACAATGCCAGCGGTAACATCTGCTCCCGCTCCAAATTCGGCGCCCAATTGGCTCATCGCATCCGATCCTGCCATGGCAGAAAGCAGATCGCTGGAACCATCAACGGGAGTCAGTTCAGCCTGCGGTTGCATGGCTGATCCCAAATCGGTTGGAGCCGTGCCCTCGTCCAGCAACGGGAAACTGCTTTCCAGCGTTTGCTGTGGCTTGCTGGCCAATTCCGCCATGGCTTCCATGTTGTACTGAACGTCTGATTCTTGGAACGTGCGGAAACCTGTTCCAGCCGGAATCAAGTGACCCAGAATCACGTTCTCTTTCAGGCCGACAAGGTTGTCGATCTTTCCAGACAATGCAGCTTCGGTAAGAACCTTGGTGGTTTCTTGGAACGACGCAGCCGAGATGAAACTGGAACTCTGAACCGAAGCTTTGGTGATACCCAGCAACTGCGTGCTACAGGTCGCCGGCTTAGGTTTGGTTCCCTTACAAGGCTTGCCGCCAAGAGTTTCAATCCGAGCATTGGTCTCTTCAATCATGACCTTCGGAATGATCTGGCCTTTGTTGAAATCGCTTTCGCCCGGATCGGTGATCCGCAGAGATTTCGCCAACTGCTTATTGATCTGCAAGAAATCAAAGCGATCGCAAATCAGACCCGGTAGCAGATCAGTATCGCCAGCCGTTTCAATTTTCACTTTACGAAGCATGCGTGCGATGATGATCTCAATGTGCTTATCATTGATTTCTACACGCTGACTACGATAAACCTGCTGAATCTCGTGAGTCAGGTAGTCCTGAACCGCTTCTTCACCAGAGACACGAAGAATATCGTGAGGAACCAATGGGCCTTCGACCAACTGCTGTCCCGCAGTCACGTAATCGCCAGACTGAGCCAGCAGACGCTTTCCTGGAGGAACCAAGTGCTCCGCTTCGTCTTCGGTTGCTTCGTTGGTAACGATGATCGTACGCTTACCACGTTTCTTGTCACCGAGGCTCACGATGCCATCGATCTCAGCCATCACAGCAGGATCTTTTGGCTTCCGAGCTTCAAAGATCTCGGTCACACGAGGCAGACCCCCGGTGATGTCCGAAATTCCGGAAGCTTCACGTGGCGTCTCCGCCAGTGCGGTTCCGGTTGAAATCATGTCGCCATCATTCACCAAGATGTTGGCTTTCTCCGACAGGTAGTAAACATCCTGTGGGTTGCCCTCTTTGTCTTCGATGACGATCTGTGGGTGCATGTCACCTTTGAAATCGATGATCGTTCGACGAATCGTACCCGAAGCTTCTTGCTCGGCCTGCATCGTCTCGCCTTCGACGACGTCTTCCAAGCGGACTTTACCAGCAACCTCTGACAGAATTGGAGCCGCGAACGGGTTCCAACGACAGAGAACGGTATCGGCTTTGACTTCGTCGCCTTCCTTGACCAGCAGCACAGCACCGGCAGGAATTTTGTGTGATTCCAAATCACGACCGCGAGGGTCAAGAATCGCAATCTCAGCGTTTCGATTAAGAACAATGCTTTCGCCTTTGTCGTTGACAACGTGACGCATGCGAAGGTACTTGATCGTACCAGCCTTCTTACATTTCTCTTCGTTCTTCTCAGTCGTCGTGATCGCAACACCACCAATGTGGAACGTACGCATCGTCAACTGAGTACCGGGCTCACCAATACTCTGGGCAGCGATGATTCCGACGGCCATGCCTTCTTCGACCATGTCACCGGTCGACATGTCCATTCCGTAACAGCGACGGCAAACACCCAGCGGAGCTTCACAAGTCATCGGCGAGCGAACTTGGATCTTCTCCAAGCCCATATCTTCGATCTTGCGAGCGATATCTGGAGTCACCATTTGTGATTCTTTGACGACGACTTCGTCGGTCAACGGATTCACGATGTTCTGTCGTGACACACGACCGTTGATGGCAGTTGAAAGTCGAACTTCCACCTGCTCACCACGATAGATCACACCTTTGATGATTCCTCGCGTCGTGCCACAGTCTTCCATCGTGACAACCACGTTTTGGGCAACATCGGCAAGCTTACGAGTCAGGTATCCCGAGTCAGCGGTCTTGAGGGCTGTATCGGCCAGACCTTTACGAGCACCGTGTGTTGATGAGAAGTATTCCAGAACGGTCAGGCCTTCCCGGAAGTTCGCCTTAATCGGCGTCTCGATAATCTCACCACTCGGCTTGGCCATCAGACCACGCATACCGGCCAACTGGGAGATCTGAGCGGTTCCACCACGAGCACCAGAGTGAGCCATCAGGTATACCGGATTGACGTAGCCTTTTCCGCCACGATCATCCGCTTTCATCGCGGCCATCATTTCTTTGGTGATACTCTCACGAGCATGGGTCCACGTTTGTAGAACCTTGTTGTATCGCTCTTTGCCCGTGATGACTCCACGTTCGTAAAGCTTGTACAGCTTGAGAACTTCTTTTTCAGCGTCGGCAACGATCTTTTCTTTGGACTCTGGAGTCACAAGGTCGTCGGTCGCGAACGAAAGTCCCGAACGAGTGCTCTCACGGAAGCCCAACTGGTTCATATCGTCCAGCAGTTCAATCGTGGCACGACGTCCAAGCGTCTGGTAGGCATCAGAAATCACTCTGGCCAAATCGCCTGACTTCATCTCGTAGTTATAGAAGTCCATCCCTTCAGGAAGCATCATGTTGAACATGATCCGACCATAGGACGTTTCGATAATCTGGCTGGGTTGTCTTTCTTCTTCGCCCAAACGAACGTGGCGATCTTTCGGCAAGCGAACTTTGATGGTTGCATGCAGAGCAATGATCCCTTGGCTGAACGCAGTATCCGCTTCGTCCAGTGAAGAGAACACCATCCCTTCGCCTTTCTGATTGGGAAGGCACAGCGAGATGTAGTAACAGCCCATCACCGTGTCCTGCGACGGACTCATGATCGGACGACCATTCGATGGTGCGAAAATGTTGTTCGTTGACAGCATCAACGTGTGAGCTTCGACCTGAGCTTCAATCGAAAGCGGCAGGTGAACGGCCATCTGGTCACCATCGAAGTCGGCATTGAAACCTTTGCAGACCAGAGGGTGCAAGTGGATTGCGTTGCCTTCTACGAGCGTCGGCTCAAACGCCTGGATACCCATGCGGTGCAGGGTAGGGGCCCGGTTAAGCAGGACCGGGTGATTGCGAATGACTTGCTCGAGGATATCCCAAACTTCTTCGTCCTTTCGCTCCAGCATCTTTTTCGCGCTCTTGATGGTGTCGGCGTGACCCATTTCTTTCAAGCGGCGAATGATAAACGGCTGGAACAACTCAAGCGCGATCTTCTTAGGCAAACCACACTGGTGCAACTTCAAGCGAGATCCAACAACGATCACACTTCGAGCCGAGTAGTCGACTCGCTTACCTAGGAGGTTTTCACGGAAACGACCCTGCTTACCCTTGATCATATCGGTCAAGGATTTCAGTGGACGGTTGCTTGAACCGAGCACAGGACGCTTACAGCGATTGTTATCAAACAATGCATCGACGGACTGTTGCAGCATCCGCTTCTCGTTGCGGATGATGACTTCCGGAGCGTTCAGGTCGACCAACTTTCGCAGACGGTTGTTGCGGTTGATGATACGACGATAAAGGTCATTCAAATCGCTCGTCGCGAAGTTTCCGCTATCGAGCAAAACGAGCGGACGAAGATCCGGAGGAATAACTGGAATCACATCCAGCACCATCCACTCAGGCTTGTTATCGCTATCTCGGATCGATTCGACGATCTTCAGGCGATTGGTGAAGTCTTTACGTTTCTGCTTCGAACCGGTTTCCGCCAAATCGACGCGCAGGTCGAGCGACAGCTTGACCAGATCCAACTCATTAAGAAGCTCGCGAACGGCTTCGGCACCCATACCGGCACGGAACGACCCTTCACCGTACTCGGCCTTAGCGGCTTTGTACTCTTCTTCGGTCAGCAGCATTTGCTTTTCCAGATCGGTGGTGCCCGGATCGGTGACCACGTAGTCCTGGAAGTAAATTACTTTTTCCAAGCTGCTGGTTTTCATCGCCAGCAAGTTCCCCAACCGCGACGGCATCGCTTTGAAGAACCAGATGTGCACAACCGGGGCCGCCAACTCAATGTGGCCCATGCGCTTACGTCGGACGCGAGAGTGAGTCACTTTCACGCCACAACGGTCACAGATCATGCCCTTGTATTTCATACCGCGGTACTTTCCGCAGGCGCATTCCCAGTCCTTTTCAGGTCCGAAAATTCTCTCACAGAACAGTCCGTCTTTTTCGGGACGGTAAGTTCGATAATTGATCGTCTCAGGCTTTTTAACTTCACCCATCGACCAACTACGGATGTCGTGAGGACGCGCCAGAGAGATTTTTACGGAAGCGTAATCGTTAATGCGATCGTAGGTGCTTTCGGCAGTTGCCATTCACCGGCTCCTTGAAAATTGAGTTATCTGTTCAAACAGGGTTGGCTGGACGGGGATTGATTCGGGATCGTTTCAGACCTGTGCAGCCACACAGGTCTGAACCCGACGGAAACTAACTTCTGCGTTTTTCCAACTGCATGTTCAGGGCAAGGCCGCGAATCTCGTTGGTCAAAACATCGAAACTGGCTGGAGTACCGGCTTCGAGAGTGTTTTCACCTTTGACCATCGATTCGTAGATCTTGGTACGGCCTTCGACATCGTCCGATTTGACCGTCAAAAGCTCCTGCAGAATGTAAGCTGCACCGTAGGCTTCGAGAGCCCACACTTCCATTTCACCAAAGCGTTGACCGCCGAAGCGAGCCTTACCACCCAACGGTTGCTGGGTAATCAAGGAGTAAGGTCCGGTGCTGCGAGCATGAACCTTGTCATCAACCAAGTGGTGAAGTTTCAGCATGTAGATGTAGCCCACCGTTGTTTCCTGACCGCAGGGCTCGCCCGTGCGACCATCAAACAGGGTGTGTTTTCCGTGCGCCGGCAAGCCAGCTTCGGCCAACGCTTCATTGATGTCTTTTTCCGAGGCACCATCGAAGACCGGCGTCAAGGCTTGGAAACCAAGCTTCGAACCCGCCCAACCGAGGTGCGTCTCAAGGATCTGACCCACGTTCATACGCGAGGGAACACCCAGCGGATTGAGCATGATCTGAACCGGAGTTCCGTCCTCTAGGAAAGGCATGTCCTCGACCGGAAGGATCTTGGAAATCACACCTTTGTTACCGTGACGACCGGCCATCTTGTCACCAACGGAAATCGTTCGTTTGGTGGCGATGTAAATTTTGACCATCTGCAGCACACCACTGCGAAGCTCGTCGCCCCGCTTCATGCTGTTAACCTTGCGGTCACGCACGTCAATGGTCTGCTCAACATCCGGCCAGTGGTCGGCATAAATCTGTTTCAATTGCTTGATGCGATCTTCGCTCTTCAAGCCATCGGTGTAGGTCTTCAGGCGGAAGCCATTTGCTTTTTCAGCAATGAACTTCGGATCCTGATTACGAACCAGCGGCGTGTCGTCCTGATCAGTCAACGTCTTACCCAGCACCTGCTCCATGGCTTCGACCATCTGGCCAAAGACCCGAGCGATGGCTTCGTTGCCATCGGTTTCGGCACTCTTAAGATCTTGCTCGAATACTTTTCGCTCTTCATCGGAAAGACTCATCCGACGCGAGAACCGCTGAGCATCGATCACGATGCCTTCGATACCCGACGAAACTTCCAGCGAATCATTTTTGACGTCTTCACCAGCGCGACCAAAGATCGCGTGCAGCAATTTCTCTTCAGGCGTCAACTCTGTTTTGGATTTCGGTGAAACCTTGCCCACCAGAATATCACCAGGCTTCACATAGGTACCGACGCGAACGATTCCCGATTCGTCCAAGTTACGAAGTGCTTTCTCGCTGACATTCGGAATATCACGAGTGAACTCTTCACGACCCAGCTTCGTTTCGCGAACTTCAACATCCGACTCTTCAATGTGAATCGAAGTGTAAGTATCGTTCTGAACCAGCTCTTCAGAGATGATGATCGCATCCTCAAAGTTACATCCATCAAAGGACATAAACCCAACAAGGACGTTTCGGCCCAGTGCCAATTCGCCTTCAAAGGTCGCGGCACCGTCAGCCAGAACTTCGCCTTTTTCAACTTTCTGCCCTGGCATAACCAGAGGCTTTTGGTTGTTACAGGTTCGCTCATTAAGACCGACATATTTTTTCATCGGGTAAACTTCGTTCCCGATTTCGATTCGCATCGAATCCACATAAGTCACTTTACCGGCCTTGCGAGCACGGATGACCATGGAACTGTTTTCGGCGACATGACGCTCCATGCCGGTACCCACAATCGGAGGCTCTGCCACCAATAGCGGAACGGCTTGGCGCTGCATGTTCGAGCCCATCAAGGCGCGGTTCGCATCGTCATGCTCAAGGAAAGGAATCAAGCTGGCCGAAACACCAACCATCTGAGCCGGAGCGATGTCCATGAACTGGACGTCGGTAGGATTCGTCAGCTCAAAGTCACCACGGTGACGAGCCAAAATGTTTCCACCCAGCGACTTGTTAGGAATAACCATTCCACTTTCATCGACAGGCGTATCCGCCGGAGCCACGAAAGCATCCGATTCTTCGTCCGCACGAAGCATCCGGACTTCATCCGTTACCTTTCCTTTGTTGATCACCGCGTAGGGCGTCACAAGGAAACCGTAATCATCAACACTGGCACAAATCGCCAGACTTGAGATCAATCCAATGTTCGTGCCCTCAGGCGTTTCGATCGGACAGATACGGCCGTAGTGAGAGATGTGAACGTCGCGGACTTCGAAACCCGCACGCTTTCGGTTCAAACCGCCAGGACCCAACGCCGACAGACGTCGCTCGTGAGCCAACTGCGACAGCGGGTTCGTCTGGTCAACAACCTGAGACAACTCACCGCGACCGAAGAAGTAATCGATCGAAGCCGAAACGCTTTTTGGATTGACGAGACTTCGAGGAGTCATGTCGTCCTGCTCTTTTTGGCTCATCCGCTCCTGAACGGTACGGCGAAGCTTCAAGAAGCCTTTACGAAGCTCATCACTGGCGAGCTCGTCGATGGTCCGCAGACGGCGATTCCCAAGGTGATCGATATCATCGATGTGGGCATCGGTTCCGGGAGTCGACAGATCCAAAATGTATTGAATCGACGCCAGAATATCTTCGGGACGAAGCGTCATTTCTTTTTCGCTGACGCCCAGATCCAGTTTTCGGTTGATGCGGAATCGTCCGACTCGCCCCAAACGGTAACGGTTGGAATCAAAGAACTTCTCTTTGAATAGAGTCCGAGCTTTCTCCAAGGCCGCTGGATTACCAGGACGCAGGCGCTGGTAGATTCGCAACAGAGCCTCTTCGTGAGAAGACGTTTGATCATCAATCAACGAATTGAAAATCAACGGCGATTTCACGGGAGGCATGATCTCGACGACCTTCACACCGGCGGTGATGATGGTTTCGGCAAGCTCTTTAGTGATCTTACGACCGGCTTCGACGATGATCTCGCCCGCACGCGGCGACGTGGCCGGATACAGAATATCATCGACCGCCATTTTATCTTCGAGCTTAGCGGCGCTACGACGATCAACGACTTTGACTTTCATCGTGTCGTAGAACGCGCGAATGATATCGCTGTCTTCGCTAAACTTTGGATCCATCGCACGCAGCAGCGTCAATGCAGAGAACTTACCGCTTTGGTCAATCCGGACCGTGAGCAAGTCTTTCTTTGTCGCATTAACTTCGATCCAACTTCCACGCTCCGGAATGACTCGGCAGCTGGGAAGCTTACGATCGCTGGTGGTATCGGATTCAAGAACGAAGTCGATTCCCGGGCTACGGTGAAGCTGACTCACCACGACGCGCTCGGCACCGTTAATAATGAACTCGCCACCGCCCATCATGATGGGGATGTCGCCCAAGAAAACTTCTTCTTCGACGGGTTGTTCTTTGTTCAGTCGCAGCCAGACCTTGAAGGGTCGGCCGTAAGTCAGACGCAACTGACGACACTCTTCGGGCGTGTAACGAGGCTTTCCCAACTCGTAGCGCACGTAGCTCAACGACAACTTTTTGTCGTAGCTTTCGATGGGGAAAATTTCGCTCAGGACACCTTCAATACCATGCCGCTTCCGCTTTTCGGAATCGACATCGTCTTGAAGAAACGCCTTGAAACTTTCGGTTTGAATTTTCGTCAGATCAGGTGGTAATTGATATTCCCGCCCACTACCAAATCGACGAATATCTTTAGGACGCAAACGTCGTTCTACTGGTGTCGCCATAAGCGCAAAATCTCCGAATCAAAAATCAGGTATCTTCGCGACCGACGGATTTCGGGCACGGATCTGAAAGAAAAAACCACCTGTGCAAGACGTTGACTACAGGTCCAGAATTTCGATATCTAGGCAAGCGTTAAACGCGTGCGGTTCAGTGTTACCAAACTGCCGTTCATCCATGGCAATTTCGTAATTATAAAAATGTGGCAAACAGAATGACCATCATCGGTGCCAGCGAAAAAACTGACGACCTACCCGCTATTGGCGATACATCCATGCGACCACACCACTAAAAGTCCAGTGTAGTTTCATCACCAACCGCAATTCAGACAACCCCAAACGACGTAGACAGCCTCAACCCCCACTAACATCCATTAGCGGTGCTGAAAACTACAAAACGCCAAAAATTGTCCTAAAAACTACAAAATGACGGGCGATCCCGTAGGGATCACCCGCCTTTCGTTGTTTCCTAGTCTTCGACATTCGCTGCGGAATTCAGCCCAGCTGAGCCAAATCGACAGCAAAAACGAAGCTTACTTAAGCTCGACGCTACCGCCGGCAGCTTCGATATCAGCTTTGATTTTGTCAGCTTCTTCTTTCGAAGCAGCTTCTTTCAAAGTCGCAGGACATCCTTCGACCTTTTTCTTGGCGTCCATCAAAGAATCACCAGTGATGTTCTTGACAGCCTTAACGACGTCAAGCTTCTTGTCGCCGAAGCCAGTGAGTACGACGTCGAACTCAGTCTGAGCTTCCGCAGGAGCGTCTGCTGGACCAGCGGCACCGACAACGACGGCACCACCAGCAGCAGCTTCGATTGAGTGTTCCTCTTTGAGGTACTCGCTCAGCTCCTTGGCTTGCTTAAGATTGAGTTCGGCGATCTTGTCACCGAGCGTTTTAGTTTCAGCGGAAAATTCGATTGTTGCTGTGTCTTCTGACATTCCTCTACCTTTATTCAAAAACAAGCCGGATCACACGAGGTATCGATCACCGACATTCGAAGACTAATGGCTCGCGCCTATGAAAACTATTTGCCACTTTTAACCGGAGTGGCAACCGTTGATTTGTTATTGCGACCCAAACAGCCGCCAGCGAACGACTCGGCCTATTCGGCTTTGTCGGCAACTTGCTTGACCTGACTTGCCAGTGTCGAACCAGGACCGAGAATCTGAGCAACCAACTGAGAACCAGGGCCCAAAATCTGCCCGACCAACATACTCAATTGCTCTTCTCGAGTCGGCCACTTGCTGATTTCAGAGACTTTCTCCGGAGTCAGCTTTTCGCCGTCCATCACGCCACCAAGCGCTTCAAACTTTTCGTACTCTTCTTCGTCCTTGTGAAGCTCGTTGACTTCCTTGACCAAAGAGACGAAATCCGAAGCACCCCAAACGACCGCAGCGTTACCGCCAAGGCCTTCGAAGGCTGGACCCAAGGCAGTGCCCTCTGTCGCACGACGCGCCAGAGAATTCTTAACCACCATCAGGCTAATGTCTTTTTCTCTCAAACGCTTACGCAGCGCTGAGGTTGTGTTGGCATCCAAGCCAATCACGTTAGCAACCAAGCAATCACCGACACCCTCCAAACGGGCAGCGAGATCGCGGGTCAACATGTCTTTTACGAACTTACTCATGGCTCTTTACCAAAAAATGTGCTGTATGCTCTGCCGAAACTAGGCAGCTACTGGAACCCCAGGACTCATCGCAGCACAAATGCAAATTGATTTGACAAACGTACCTTTCGCCGCAACCGGCCTCAGCGAGTCGACGTACTCAAGGAACGCCGAAACGTTTTCCTCAAGCTGCTTTTCATCAAAGCTCACTTTCCCAACAACCGCGTGCACGTTACCGCCGTTGTCGTTTCTGAATTCAACTTTACCCGCTTTGTACTCTTTCACGGCAGTCGCCACATCAGGCGTGACCGTTCCCGCTCGCGGTGACGGCATCAAGTTACGAGGCCCAAGGACTCGACCCAACCGTCCAACCACACCCATCATGTCAGGTGAAGCGATACATACATCGAAATCCAACCAGCCATCGGAGATCTTCTTAGCCAATTCTTCTTGACCAACAAAATCAGCGCCAGCTTCTTCAGCCGCTTTCGCTGCCGCGTCTTTGGCGAACACCAAAATCCGCTGAGTCTTGCCAATACCGTTTGGCAACACCAACGAGCCGCGAACAATCTGATCGGCTTGCTTTGAATCGATACCAAGATTCATGTGAATCTCGACGGTCTGATCAAATTTGGTCGTACCAAACTGCTTGACCAACTTGACCGCATCAGCGAGAGGCATTGGCTCTTCGCCGACTTTCTCTAAATGAGCACGATATCGTTTTGACTGTTTTCCCATTTGACTAACCCTCTACCTCAATGCCCATACTGCGTGCCGTGCCTTCAATCATGCGGCAAGCGTGCTCAAGATCGCGTGCGTTGAGGTCAGCCATTTTCTTATTGCAAATCTCCTCAACCTGAGCTCGTGTGACCTTCGCAACCTTGTCGCGGTTAGGAACACCTGAACCTTTGGCAATCCCGGCAGCAATTTTCAGCAGTGCCGCAGCCGGAGGACTTTTGGTAATAAAATCAAAAGAACGGTCGTTGTAGACAGTCACAACCACTGGAATGGGAGTCCCATTGAACTCTTTAGTCCTGTCGTTGAACTGCTGAACGAACTGTCCGAGGTTGATTCCGAACTTACCAAGCGAAGTACCGACCGGAGGTGCAGGGGTTGCCTGCCCACCTGGGACTTGAAACTTCGTTTGACCTGTAACCTGTTTTGCCATGTTTAAATTCCGCTATTCCTGTATGCCCACCCGCGAATCACGGGAAAACACAGCGAGCCTGTCTTACGCCCTCAATGAATGAGGCCAATAAGATACTCACGTTTCGTTATTTGAAAATGTTGAACTTTGGTAAATCGCTGATTTATCGCCTAATTTCGTCACAAAATCAGTCGATCGGTGTAACTTGCCCCGAACCGACGCCCTCTGAGCGACATTGAATGCCCTCTCAGCCTGCGTCACAGGTGGCTTAATTGAACTTTTCGACGTGCCAGTGATCCATGTCGACCGGGTTGTTCCGGCCAAAAATCTGGATCATGACTTCGATCCGGCCATTTCTCTCGTCTACCGCAGAAATGTCGCCTTCGTAGTTCTGGAAGTACCCCTCTTTCACCCGCACCCGGTCACCGACCTTGAACGGAATCGCTGTCTTAATGGCCTCTTCACCGTCATCGGCCTCCGCAGGACGTGAGGTGGAGATAATCCGCTCCACTTCCTCAGGCGACAACGCAACGGGCCGACCGGCCGCACCGGCGAAGTCTCCAATGCCGGACGTATCCCGCACCAAAAACCACGACTCATCTGTAATCGCCATCCGAACCACGATATAGCCAGGATAAAGCTTGCGCTTGACGATCTTTGGCTTTCCAGCCTTAGTGAACTCTCGGACATCCTCGGTCGGAACCAGAATATCGCTAAAATAGTCCTGCATGCTGTTCATCCGAACTTGGCGACGCAGGGTCTCACAAATTGATTTTTCTCGGTTAACTTGGACTTTCAGGATGTACCAGTCCATCTCAAGGGCGCTGACGTCGACCTCTTTGACCGGCTCGACAAACTCCTCAATCGGAGAAGCATCCTCGTCTTCGTCCCACTCTTCGTCATCCTCGGTGATGATCTCATCGTCAGAGAACTCCAGATCCTCAGGAGACAACGGCTCCTCAGGCTCTGCGGCCTCCTCGACGGCTTCGGCGCCTTCGCCTTCGCCTTCGGCACTAACTTCTTCAACAGATTCTGCGGCGGGAGATTCAGATTCGGTCGCAACCGGAGCCTCAGCACCAGCCGTTTCGCCCAACCCTTCGGACTCCACAGACGGATCGCCAGCAGAGGCTGAGGCCTCTACATTTTCGACTTCTTCTGGAATTGAATTCTCGTCTGCCATCAAATCAACCAAAATTTACGCGTTTTAAAAACCGCTCTAGAATCCAAAGAACTTCTGGAACTGACGGAAAAAGGAACCTTCGCCTGAGTAGCGAATTCCAATGATCTCAAACAGCGACGTCCAAATCACATCAAACGCAAACAGCAACACCGCCATCGCAAAGATCACAAAGATCACGACAACCGATGCACGATAAAGCTGATCCTGCGTTGGCCACGAGACCTTGTTCATTTCCGCCTCTACAGAAACGAGAAAGTCAGCAAAGACCGGATAGTTGACCAATCGAAAACTAAACCAACACCCAACACCGGCCATCAGCACTGAAAACAAAATCTTCAGGATCGGAGGACCGGCAATACCCGTTTCGGCCGAAACCGCGGGCGCCAGAAAATTGAACCAGCCTGAGTAATACAACTCACGCGAAACCAGCACAAACAACAAGCAAAGAGCAAAGAACGTCACCTGACGAACAATGCGACCCTGCGATGCTTTGTACACGCCGAACTTTAACAGCTCTGGAAAAAATGAACGGACCGCAGCAGCGCCGCCAGGTGATTGACCACCTTTTTGATTTGCAGTAACACTCATTTCATTCTTCCTGGAGAACGGTTTACACCGACACCACTCGCGACACCACGCCGCAAAGCACTAACTCGCACGAGAGCTATCGTTGCCCGGCACAACACCAAAGCAGGGGCGGAGGGACTTGAACCCGCAACCGCTGGTTTTGGAAACCAGTGCTCTACCAATTGAGCTACACCCCTCCAAACCAGCAACCTGCTTGCCCGACCGAAAACAATTCCGCCAGGCCACAAACTGCTGGAAAGCGACGGACATCACGCGATATCCGTCGCCCCCAAATATATCCAGCCAATCAGATTCTACCTACAGCAGAACCCAAAGGACCTCTTATTCAACAACCTTGGTCACAACACCAGAACCAACGGTACGGCCACCTTCGCGAATCGCGAATCGGTTTTGCTCGTCCATCGCGATTGGCTTGTGAAGCTCAACGGTCAGCTTAACACTGTCACCAGGCATGCACATTTCGGCATCCACAAGGTTCGCAGTACCGGTTACGTCCGTGGTGCGGAAGTAAAACTGAGGACGGTATCCGCTAAAGAACGGAGTATGACGACCACCTTCGTCTTTGCTCAGGCAGTAGATCTCTGCTTCGAACTTGTGGTGAGGAGTGATCGAACCCGGCTTGGCAACAACTTGGCCACGGCGAATATCGTCACGCTTAACACCACGCAGAAGCAAACCGACGTTGTCGCCCGCACGACCTGAATCCAGAATCTTTCGGAACATTTCAACACCCGTACAGGTCGTCTTCAGAGGCTCAGCCTCAAGACCAATGATCTCAACTTCGTCACCGGTGTTGATGACGCCACGCTCGACACGACCGGTGGCGACTGTACCGCGACCTTCGATCGAGAAAACATCCTCTACCGCCATCAAGAAGTCTTTGTCTTCTTCACGCTTTGGCTCAGGAATATAAGAGTCAATCGCTTCCATCAAGTTCGTGATGCACTGGCTGGCATCAGGATCCGAAGGATTGTTCAATGCAGGAAGTGCACTTCCGCGAACGATTGGAACATTGTCGCCATCGAAGTCGTACTTGCTAAGCAACTCACGAACTTCCATTTCAACCAACTCAAGCAATTCCTCGTCATCGACAAGGTCTACTTTGTTCAAGAAGACGACCAATGCTGGAACATCAACCTGACGAGCAAGAAGAACGTGCTCTTTTGTCTGCGGCATTGGGCCGTCAGCTGAAGAGACAACCAGAATCGCACCGTCCATCTGGGCGGCACCGGTAATCATGTTCTTAATAAAGTCAGCGTGACCAGGGCAGTCAATGT
>CAZDZX010000081.1:0-15190 GCA_964510005.1 uncultured Pirellulaceae bacterium | reverse complement strand
GCTAAAGGATCCAAAGATCAGCGATATTTTGATCAACGGTCCCAAGAACATCTACTGCGAGCGCGGTGGAAAGATGGAAAAGACCAACGTCGAATTCCGCGACAACGCTCACCTGTTGCAGATCATTGACCGGATCGTTTCGAAAGTCGGCCGTCGTGTCGACGAAACGTGCCCGATGGTGGATGCTCGTCTGCAGGATGGTTCTCGTGTCAACGCGATCATTCCTCCACTGGCTCTGGACGGTGCGGCGATGTCCATTCGTCGTTTCGGTTCTAACCCACTGAAACTAGAAGACCTGTTGAACTTCAAAGCCTTCACCCCAGAAATGGTCATGCTGCTCGAAGGAGCGATGAAGGCTCGCTTGAACATCGTCATCTCCGGCGGTACTGGTTCTGGTAAGACAACGCTGCTGAACACGCTGTCCAGTTTCATCTCCAATGAAGACCGTATCGTCACGATTGAAGACGCGGCCGAGATTCAACTGCAGCAGGATCACGTGGTGCGATTGGAAACGCGTCCGCCAAACATTGAAGGCAAAGGGGCCGTCTCGGCAACCGACCTCGTGAAAAACTGTCTTCGTATGCGTCCAGAAAGAATCATCATCGGTGAGTGTCGTGGACCGGAAACTCTGGACATGCTTCAGGCGATGAACACGGGTCACGAAGGTTCGTTGACCACAACTCACGCTAACACGCCTCGTGACTGCATCGCTCGTATGGAAACGATGATCATGATGTCCGGTTTTGATCTTCCCATCAAAGCGATGCGGACTCAGATCTCCAGTGCGGTTGACTTGATCGTGCAGGCCAACCGCCTGCAGGGTGGGCCAAGAAAAATCACGGCCATCACAGAAGTCTGTGGAATGGAAAACGACACCATCATCATGCAGGACATTTTCAAGTTCGTGAAGCAAGGTGTGGATGAGAACGGTCGCGCCAAGGGGCAGTTCTTGTGTACCGGTGTTCGCCCCAAGTGCATGGACAAGCTCGAAGCGATGGGAATCAAATTGCCCGCCAGCATCTTCCGCGAACGCGTCATGATGGAAGATTAAACACGGCGACTGAGTGAAGAAACGCTGTTGTCACGAAAACACTGAACCGTGACATCAGATCTCAATTTTGACAGGAAACGTTATGTCTCTTTATATAATTATCGGTCTAGTCGCGTTGGGGGTTGCAGGTGCAGCCCTTGCGGTGGGACAGCTTTTCATCGGCGAGGACGACAAGGTCGGTGATCGACTTGCTTCGTTGACGAAAAACGGCGGCCGTGGAAGCTCAGAAGGCTCAGGCGAAGCCGCGGCATCGTCATCGTTTCTGCGCACGCCACTCGATGATGCTCCTGACAAAATGGAGGAGATATTTGGCACGCTGATTAAGAAGTTCAACCTGAAAAAGTTCATCTCCCAATCGGGCTTGGACCTCACGGTTTCGAAATTTCTGACGATCACGTTGAGTCTCGGTGCGGTTGCAGGCATCTTGGGTGCTCTGTTTTTGCCTCGCTGGTGGCTGGGACTTGTCACCGGCGGATTCGCAGCGATCCTCCCTTACCTCTACGTGTGGTGGGTGAGAAAGCGTCGGCTTAAGAAGTTTGCTTCTCAACTGCCCAACGCTCTCGACTTGATGTCCCAAGCACTTCGCGCCGGTCAAAGCTTGCCTGCTGGAATCCAATTGGTAGGGCAACAAGTCGACATGCCATTGGGCCCCGAATTTGCTCTCGCTTACGAGCAGCAGAACCTTGGTTCATCAGTAACCGATTCGCTGGAGAAGATGTGCGAGCGAATTCCTGACCTTGACCTTCGGTTCTTCACCACCGCGGTTGTACTGCAACGTCAAACGGGTGGTGACTTGGCCGAAATTCTGGACAAGATCTCTCACCTGATCCGCGAACGTTTCCAAATCAAGGGAATGATTCAGGCTCTGACGGGTGAAGGTCGTATGTCGGGTCTGGTTCTGTTGGCTCTGCCTCCATTCCTGATGCTGGTCATGGTCAAGCTTAACTACGAGTATTTGTTGCTGCTGTTTACCGACCCGCTGGGTCACAAAATGCTGGCCTTTGGTCTGTTCATGCAGGTCGTCGGAGCTCTCTGGATCAAGAAAATTATCGAAATCAAGGTTTAAAGAAACATGTCTGTATTATTGATTTCACAAACCGCGGGCAGCATGCTCACGTACGGAATTCCCGTTCTGATTTGCTTGGCAATTTTCGTCGGAATCTGGGTCGTTGGAGATATCTACTTCAACAAAGCGACGCGCAGTGAGTCGCGTCTGGACCAGCTTCGACGTCGAAACAGCGGAGAGCCGGTCGACGAGAAAAAGAACAGTGCCAAAGACGGCATCGAAAAGCTGCTGTCAAAAGCCAGCCCTGGTCTTTCCAGTGCGATTCAGCCGAAAAGCGAGAAAGATGTTCGCAAGAAGCGGATGAAGCTCGATTCGGCTGGCTTCCGCAGTGAGAAAGCGGTCGAGTACTTGCTTGCATTGCAAGTGATCTCCCTGATATTTGGTTTGTTCATCGGTGGAATCGGCTCGATTTGGGCGACCGGTCTGACGACCAAAGCCGCCATTTACACCTTTGGTGCGGGAGCCCTGTTTTTCTTCCTGCCGGATTTGATTTTGAGCTTCATCGCATCAAAACGAAAAGAGAAAATCTTCCTTGGCCTGCCCGACGCCCTCGACTTGATGACGGTTTGTGTGGAAGCCGGTCTGGGACAGGACCAAGCCTTGCGTCGCGTGTCGTCTGAGTTGGACAAAGCCCATCCTGTGATTGCTTCAGAATTCCAAGCTTGTAATCACGAGTTGCAGATGGGTAAAACCCGCGAAGACGTGCTCCACGATTTAGCGGAAAGAAACGACGTCGAAGACCTGCGAACACTGGCCAACGTCCTGATCCAAGTCGACCGATTTGGTACCAGCGTTGCCAAAGCCTTGCGGACTCAAAGTGAAGCCATGCGTGTTCGACGTCGGCAGATCGCGGAAGAGAAAGCATCCAAGACTGCGGTGAACTTGATTTTCCCGCTGGTACTCTGCATTTTCCCAGGGATCTTCGTGGTCCTTGTCGGACCTGCCGCGATCACCATGGTTAACGAGCTGTTACCACTGATGGCTGGAGAAAAGTAAACCCACCCAATTGAACGGCTGACGTTCAAGTGCAAAGTTTAATTCTGACGGCACCATGCTCTTCACAACCCAAGGGCATGGTGCCTCAGAAATTTTGTTCGTTACTGCCCGAGGTTCAATTGAGGCAGCGGGGGTTGGATTCCGGGGCAAAGTACGTCCTTGGCCGGATTTCCTTTCAAGACCGCTCGCAACGTGTTTTCATCTGTGATCACGAGGACTCCGTTTTCTTTGCGAACGCCACATTTGTCAAACGAAACGGTGGTCAGCGTTAAAGGTTTGACTGGCTCAATCCAGCAGACCGCATTTTCCGTCCCCGCGTCAACGACGCGCAAGCTCTCAAACGCTTTCTCGGAAGAATCGGAAACCCAACGCAAGGTCGTTTGAACTCCGGCATTCTGCTCCACAAAAGGATTGTCACTGGCAGCGACTTTCAGGTTGTCCGGATCGTTCCATGGCTTTGAAAAATCGAATTGATCGTACAGTGATTGTTTTCCAAGCTTCGGCAACATGGCGACTCGCCAGTTGAAAGGCTCGCCGGCGGCGCGATCGGAAGTTAGCTTTTCGAGCCCTTCCAAACCTTCGCTGGTCTTCTCAATTTTTTTGAACCCTAGGGCGATTCGCCGATAGCGTTGGGCACGAACCGAGATGGCGTATCGATTCAAAATATCGGTGATCAAACTTGCCGCAAACGCAGGCATCTGCTTGGACATCTCCATTTTGATGTGGACCTTTTGATTCCGTCCACTGACCTGCACCAACTCCCGCTCGTTGACATCCTTCAGCAGATTCTTCCCGGCATCACCGGCCGCACTGTTGACCATCGGGGGCAGCATCTCCAGTCCTCCCGGCAAGGTCGCCATCGGGTTGATGTTCCTTGCTGACTCGATGACCGAAACAAACAGGTTGGCAATTTCTTTGGAGAGCTGTTGATCCGTGAGGAACAATTGCAGGTCGAA
This sequence comes from uncultured Pirellulaceae bacterium, assembly GCA_964510005.1. Classification (GTDB taxonomy): domain Bacteria; phylum Planctomycetota; class Planctomycetia; order Pirellulales; family Pirellulaceae; genus Mariniblastus. Next base: position 11,121 of record CAZDZX010000081.1, on the reverse strand, counting down.
AGCGTCACTTCCTTTCATCGAAGCCCAGAACTGAAGTCGCTCTGAGCGATCGGGAAACGAGCGAAACTTCTTCAAATCCGAGGCGGGCAGCCGATCCATCAGCTCGAACAGCTGGCGCATTTGAGGTCGCAACTGTTCAAAATTCAGCCAGCCTGTAACAAAATCACCTTTCGCGAGTTGGCGGCGAGTAAATTGCGCATTGGAACTGCCGGTAAAGGCCACGGAGTCGATATCAGTCTTTTTCCCAATCAAAACAAATCGTTTGCCCATGATGCGACTGAACGTTCTGCCGCTTTTTTTCCTTACCGTTGCCGACGGGATTGGCTGTTTGAATTCAATTGCGAGCACACCGGGAAACGATTGAGCACCTGATAGACTCAGCCCACCGAGGTCCAAATCGATCAGTAGCGAAAAGTTCTTGATTGCGGAGATCGACGCTTGCTCTGCGCCGACCCAATCCGCAAGAAAATTCTCGGCATGGCTCCATGAGATTTTCTCAAAGTCCTTTTCTTGTAGACAGTTGTCCATACTGAAGACGACGGTTGCACCGCATCGGGGCGAGGCCAAACTGGCGATATCCTTCAGATGAGAAACCCGCCCGCTTCCTTGCGAGGAAGTGAGGTTTTCATCGGTGGCAGAATGTTGGACGGGGCGAAAACTGGAGGTTCTTGGGGTTGCTGGGGCGACATCATTCTGCTGGCACCCGGTCAATGAAACGACCAAACATCCAAAGCAAACGATGGCCAGCATATTTGCTATGAATAGAATTGTTGGTGAAAGAGTAAAATTAAATCTCGGTAAATTTGACAATTGACTGCGCTCGACAAAAAATCCGTAATATAGAATGGCGAAACTGAGGTGCCGGACAAACGACCTGAAACTGTCAGGTTTTACACGCGTCGGTCGGCAACATCTGGCGGGCAAAACCAATTTTAACAAGTTCACGTTGCGGATGAGTCACTCAAAACACAGCAGTAGTCGTAGAAAAAAAAGTAAAATCAGCCGGTCTGTCGATAACCTTACCAAAGGTCTCGGAGTTTCGCTGCCAAGAATCTTGCTAGGATTGGCGCTTTTGATCGGTCTTATTCTGCTTCTGTATTTCGTCATTTTCGAACCCAACGAAAAATCGCAGACTGTAGAAGAAGCCACTCCGACCGTGGAGGATAGCGCTCGGGAACAGGTTGAGATCGACATCGCCATTGCAAGACTTAGAACACACAACAGGAATCAGCTTGAGCAGGGGGATCTTTTTGCTCAGCTTACGGTCATGGAAGAGCGTCTTAAGATGTCCTCGGAAATCGTAGCGAAATACGAGTTAAACGCCGAACAAAATGATCGGCTAACCTATGCCGTGCAGCAGTCCGCAGCATTCATTGTGCTCAAATCGATGGATCACGAAATCGATTGCGAGGCTCGCAAACGAGCGTTGGTGAAGCAATGCGAAAAGTGGAGAGAAAGCCCCAATGCCGAAATTTCAGATGGGGCGCATTGGGTATTAAACTGCGTTGCCTCTTTGGAAATGTCGCAAAAAAACACAGAAGATAGTTATCAGGTAGCCAAACAGCGTCTGACCGATGCTGCGTCAAGATTCAAACCAAGCCTCTCTCTTTCACAACGCTTTTTTCGATTCGTTGAGGGCACTCGTCAGCCTGATAGCAAAGCGTTGTCGAAGAAACTACAGAAAGATCTTGCGGACATTCTGATTGATAGCTCCCAAGCGGAGATCCGTTCATTAGGCTCGAACATCAAAGATCACGTCCAATTTTGGCCTTACGATCTGAGAACTCTTCCTCAAAAGATAGGTAACGGAAATCCATTTGGGAAAATGGAACTCGATAAGGCAATTGAGATCCTTGAATCTTATTCAGAAGCAAATATAAGATCCTATCGATCACTTTTAGGAGCCGCCGAAGGTCTTCTCGCCGTCGGCCAAGTCGAGGAATCGTCCCAACGTGTCGCCAAAATCAGTCGTGTCGTTGAGAGCATTGAGATCAGCCCAAAGAAGCGGCGACTGACCTCGTTTATTCAAAACCAAAAAGCTCGTTTAGATAGAATCGGAAAGCCATTTGATGTTGATGGGAAACTGGTGAACGGCGAGCCAATCACTCTCGATCCGACACTCCATAAGCTGATCGTGTTTTGCGACCGTAAGTCGCTCGTTATCATAAAAAGTTTGGTTCAATCTTTCATCAAGAGCAACGGAAGTTACAACCTGATTTTTGTTTTCGTCGACCCGATGAATAACAGAGATCTTGTAGGGTTGGATAAATTGCCTCCGGGGATGTTCCTCGTCGACGCTGAGACGGGGTTTAAGTTTCAGAACGATTTTCCAGTCGACTTTTTCCCCTACGCAATCTTGTTGGATAAATCAGGCAATCTAGAAGTTGCCAACATCCGGATGGCTCAGGTTGAAAATCTGATCGGCGAGAAAACTAATAGTGCCAATTGAATGTTCTCGTAGAATCCTTTCTTCCGACAGTACGGTAGGCTTGGACTGCAGAAAACTGTGGCTTGAAATCGTGATCCGCAAAACCCTCTTTCTTTCAGCTTTTGCTTTGTTGCTGTCCGGCTGTCAGCCTGCGACAACACCTCCCCTGCCGGCGGTCGTCGAAGGTGACTCCATGGGGCCTCACTTGCCCGGAAATCATCACCTTGTTTCCTGCGTAGAGTGCGGCAACGGTTTTCCAATTGAGAACTTACCCGTCGGCGACCAAGCCATCTGTCCCAATTGCGGATTCTCGCAAGTCGCAATTTCGGCAGACACTGCAGTCCCCGCCAGCGGTGTGCTGATCCACCCTTTGAATCGTGCTCCTAAACGATGGGATGTCGTGGGGCTCAAGCTCAAAGACGACCATGAATTTGCCGTCAAGAGAATTGTCGGATTGCCCGGTGAAGTGATTGAAATAAGAGGCGGAGATCTTTTTAATCAGCGAGGCGTCATTCGCAAATCTTGGGACATTCAAAAGCAGATGCGGATCCCGATTTTTGACACTGGCAAATCGGTACCCGATAGCCCCTTTCAGATCTCGCAGAGATTTCGCTTCAAACCCGATGGCGGCTGGGGATGTTCTGACCAACCGGTCTTTATTCAAGAATCAAGCAAAGGAATTCAGTGGTTGGACTATCTTCATTGGCGAAATTGTAAACGCCAAGGAAAACGAGAAGACGAGTTTCCGATCTCCGATCACTATGGTTTCAATCAACGCACGACTCGATCCCTTCATTCGGTAGATGATCTCCACGTTCGCATGGAAGTCTGGTTCGACCAAGATCTAACGTTTGCTTTTCGAAGAAATCAGGATGCCGGAAAATCCGTTGAGCATATTTTCACGCTGCAATACAACACGGCTTCCGGATTCGATACCAAGGACTCGATCGGAATCGACTATCGGGGTTCTGTTTCTCGCAAGCCTCTCCAGTTGCTCAAAGTCATTCCGTCGGAAACGGACGGAACCATCATCGATTTTTCCAGCTTTGACGAAACGCTTGTGATGAAGGTGGACGGTCAGACAGTTTTCAAAATGCGAGAAATCGCTGACGAGTTGGCGGACCCGTCGCGGCCCAGCGTTTTTGATAAATCCTGCCAACAACCTTTTCGTGTGGGCTGCCAGCAGGGCGAACTATCCTTTAAACGCTTCGCCATCTGGAGAGACATCTACTACCTCTCCGCCCCCGCAGGAGTGGCTCAGGTTTCCAAAACAATGACCGCAGGCGATGGGTACCTGCTATTGGGAGACAACTCACCAAAATCGCTTGACAGTCGCGTTTGGGCGATCCCAACGGTGCCTGTCGAGCGAATTTTGGGAAAAGTGGGACCTGCGGAAACCGAGTGATCGACATGGCCCAAATTCCCGATCCGGGTTAAAATTCCCGGAGACGAAATTGTTCGGCGCCTGAGTTTTAGCAGTCATAGCATGGCAAAAAAGAAAAAGAAAAGATCCTTTCCTGGCGAAGAACCACGCCCGACCAAGACGCGCGCGCGTCGGCGCCCCGAACCCCATTACAACCACGAAGACGTCATCAACGCCGACGATCATTCTCCAGGTGCGTTTGGTTGGTTCCGAGCCCCTGGCAGTCGCGAAACAATCGAATCCTTGATCATTGCGGTCCTGTTGGCGTTCATGTTCAAGACCTTTGAAGCCGAAGCCTTTATCATTCCGACGGGATCGATGGCTCCTTCACTACAAGGACAACACTACGATCTGGCCTGCGAACAGTGCGACTATCAATACCTCGTCGGTTCCAGCGGAGAGTCCAGCAGCAATCGAACCACTCACACGCACTGTCCGATCTGCCACCATCGAATGCGAATTCTGACTAAATCAGCACCTGCGGATCACGTCTCCAATAGTGGTGATCGAATTCTAGTCAACAAATTCGTTTACGATTTTTCCGAACCTGAGCGGTTCGATGTGATCGTTTTCAAAAATCCGCAAAATGGAAAACAGAATTTTATTAAACGGCTCATCGGGCTACCCGGAGAAAACATCCTCATTGAAAACGGAGACATCTACGTGATGACTCCGGATGAGCAGAGTGGCACGTGGACGCGAGAGATTTGCCGCAAACCGGCTAAGAAACTTCGGCAAGTTTTGATCGATGTGGATGATACCGATTTCGTTGGCCGCGAGTTGGAATCCGTAGGATGGCCATCGCGGTGGCAGCAGTGGACGGAATCGCCAGCCTGGGACGTCGGATCCGTGGATGGGAAAACGACTTGGGATATCCTTGCCGAACCGGAAACCCAATGGCTGCGATATCGACATCTGGCCCCCAACCTAAAACCCGCAGCCAACGAAACTCTGTTCGCTCATACCTCCGGTGATTGGTCTGCGATCGCGCGCGTCCAGCAAAAGAGATCCGATTCAAAGTCAGAGACGATCAACATCCAGTCCGAGTTGGAACTTCCTCCCGGTCGCTTGATCTCTGACGCGATGAGCTACAACGACGGTTGGCTCAACGTTCGGCCACCTCAAGTTTCGGATCCAACTACAGGTTCTAGACTCAACCCTCAGTTGTTGCCGGGTTTGACGGTTCCTGGTGAAGGCTACCACTGGGTCGGAGACCTTGGCTTGGAAATCACCTGTGATATCGAATCCGATTCGGGAACATTGGCATTGGACCTCGTGGAAGGCGGAGCCCACTTCACCTGCCAGATCGATGTCTCCACGGGGCAGGCGACTCTTAGTTGCTCGGATCCCACGGTTCAATTCAATGATAAATCCGGCAATGAAGTTGCGACGCCGACGGCGAGCACATCCGTGTTGGGCAATGCCGCGACCCAAATAATGTTTCTCAATGCAGACGACCAATTGTTTCTGTGGGTGAACGACAAACGGGTCCGTTTTAACGCGTCAACGTACACGCGACCCGATCAGCCAGTACCCAAGTATTCTCCCGAAGACCCCGGCGACGCGGAACCAGCGGGCATTGGAGCCAAGGGTTTGGACATGTCGATTTCCCGATTGAAGATTGTCCGAGACATCTATTATTCGTCAGTCAACGGCGATCTTAAGAAATCGAATCCGGAAATTGAAACAGGCTTCGCCCCTCGAGACATCCGAGGGATTTTCGATGATCCAGAGAGCTGGGGCGGCGCAAGAGCCAAAAGGCTTTTCGAGACCAAACGAGATCAAAAGACGCCTACTTTTTCACTGGAAAAAGGAGCCACCCGCGATAAGGATCAGTTTTTGCCGATGGGCGACAACAGCACCAAAAGTCTTGACGGCAGGATGTGGCCAAAAAATCATTACGTGGAACGAGACATGTTGATTGGCCGCGCCATTTTGATTTACTGGCCGCATACATTGAACAGTCCACCGTACTTTCCGAACTTCAAGAAAATGAAATTCATTCGCTAGTTCGGAAAAGCAGAAACGAGAGAACACCAGAAAACGAACGGAGTCGTGAGCTATGGAACAACCCATATTGAGCGCCGCAGGATTGGTTAAATCCTACGGACGTCGTCGTGTCGTGGACGGTGTGGAACTGGACGTCTACCCCGGCGAGATTGTCGGTTTGCTGGGTCCCAATGGGGCTGGAAAAACAACGACCTTTCGCATGATCTGTGGCCAAGTCAAACCTGACAAGGGTCGTGTCTATCTCGGGGCTTCCGAAGTGACGCAGTGGCCAATGTACCTTCGCTCTCGCGAAGGCGGCATGGGCTATCTGCCACAGAAGTCCAGCGTTTTCGCCAAACTGACTTGCGAGCAGAACCTCCGGGGAATGATGCAACTGCTGGGCTTTTCTCGCAAGCAGCAGAAACTGCGAACCGCTGAATTGCTAGAGCAGTTTTCCATCACTCACATCCGAAAAAGCCGCGCCGGAAACCTCTCAGGAGGAGAGCGACGAAGACTCGAAATCGCTCGCTGCCTCGTTTCCGATCCGAAGATCATTATGCTCGATGAACCCTTTGCCGGTATCGACCCCGTCACCGTACAGAGCATTCAGGTCGTGATTCGTAACTTGGCCGAAGAAGGCATTGCGATTTTGATCACCGACCATGCGGCTCGCGAAATTCTGCAAACCACCGATAGGACTTACGTGGTCAGCGCCGGACAAATTCTATGCAGTGGATCTGCCGAAGAGATCGTTCGCCACGAAACGGTGCGAGAAAAATACCTTGGGAAAATCGAAATCGAATCCCTCTCCGACAGACAATCTGATGCCAGTTCCGACAGATCCACGATTCGCTTTGAGGATTCTCGACCTGACAGCAACTCGAAAATCAACTTCTCCAAACCTCGCACGCGCAAACTAAAACGGGTTTCTGCTCCGTTTCGCTCAAACGATCTCGATTGAGCCAAATTTGCTGGGCACTCTAAATCGGAAAAATGAGGACAAACCGTGAAAATGAGAACGGTTTTCGGGTTTTTGTTCCAAAGCCGCAGTAGCACCCATGACTTCGCTGGCGTCCCACAAGCAACGATGAGGTTGTGAATTATCATCGAGCAGGGCAGGTCGTGGAGTCGCTGATGTCGCGAGACTTCTGAGTTCCGAACGGTTGTCAGTCCGGCTAAAAATTGCTCACAGCCTCGATGGGCTTGGGCGGAGAAAGCGGTGGGCGTTGGAACCTCTTTTACATCAGTGAACTGAGATTTTCATCTTCTCTGTTTTTCGGTTGCTGTGCATAGCCCCCAGTTTGACAACTCTGGCGTTACATAAACAACACTGATAGCAGGATTGTGGGGTGGGACCTCCATTTTACGTTTCACCGAAGCAGAAATTTAGTTACCGTGCAAGTGAGACCATTTAACTGTTGGGGAAATGATGCGCGATTCATATCAAACCATGCAAAACTCTCAGCTGGCCAGAGAAGCGAGGATCGGTTTTCTGGTCATCAGTGTCTTGTCTGCGCTGTTGATTTACGTGGCATGGTATCGGCTCAGCGGTCACTTTGACCGATTGCCAGACGATGTCCTCAACGCCCCGATTGCGAAACAGATTCCGAATGATCATCGGCAGCGCGAACCGCGATTGGCACCCGAACTGTCCTCAGTTTCCTCCTTCTCCCCTGCCCTGCCCAACTCAGAGAACCAATCCGGCTCCTTCATCCCTCAGAGCAATCAAGGCTCGACAGCGGAGGTGGGATGGGTCGTAAATTCGATCACCAACAGAAAAGTTCGGGAACCCGTTGCGCAGTTGATCCAAGCCTTCGCGCCCAAGGAAGGGAAAACGAGGGAGGCCAAAAAAACCTCAACACCTCAACCCCCGATCCGCATCTCGGATGCCTCTCCGCTTCAGAAAGTTCATTCTTGGAACCCTAAACCCAAAACATCGCAGTCGTTTCAACCCAAAGGTTTGACCTCAACCCGACAGCCGAAGACGTTTCAGGGAGGGCTGAAATCCTCCCCTCCCGCCAAGGTCGCCACCGAAACCGGAAGCTTCGTTAGCCAACCCAAATTTAAACCGCTGGCCGCACCTCCAGTCACCCTTCGGCCATTCGGACCCGCGTTGAACAAAGAAGTTACGGCGAAACCTGAATCCAAAACGTTTTCCAGCAAGAAAGTAAATTCAGGTCCGACGAGTACTTTTCCGTTGCCCAAACCGACGACGATCGTCTATCCAGGGCCTGAACCAGTACTGCCCAAACCCCTGCTCACCGAACCTGTGATTTCGACACCTTTGACCTCAAAGCCCGCGTCGTCGAAACCTGCTCCCTCCCAACCGGTGCTCGCTAACCCCGTACAGGTCGAGCCCCAACCTGCTCCGGCATTCAATCCGGCGTCGCCCTTGAAAGCTCAATCAAAATTCAACCCATTGCCAAGACGTAAATCATCGCCTGGACTCAAGCAGACTCCTCGTAAGGCATTTGAATCACCTCAGGCTGTTCCTGCACCGCAAATGGAATCCCCCAAATCGATTTCGCTTCCCCCGAAGCCGGATAGGCACACCGCAGTCAAGAGTTCATCAACACAGAAGATCAAGCAGGTTTCATTCAGTACCGAATCCAAATACGAGACCAAAGCTGGAGATAGTTTCTGGTCCATCGCTCAGGACGAATATGAAGATGGTAGATTTTTCCGAGCCTTGTACGAGGCGAATCGGCGTCGACTTACAAGCTACGGGGATCCGCAACCTGGAACCAAAATCGAGATCCCATCGCGGCAAGACTTATTGTCAAGGTATCCCGATCTGTGCCCCGTGGATGTGGTCGAATCCCAAGCTGACAAAATCCAGCGTTCGGAAGCAGAACTCAACAAAATCATCAAACAGCGCAATCAGTCGTTAAATCAGCGTCTTTACGAAACCCGTGCTGGCGATACACTTTTTGATATCGCACGGCAAAAACTGGCTCAGGCATCGCGGTACGTCGAGATCATTGAACTCAATCGCACTCGACTTCAGCCTGGAACTAATCAGCTGACACCATTGCCAGCAGGGGTGCAGTTGATACTCCCTCCCAGCAGGTAAAATTCGTGGATCAAGTCGTATCGGGTGGTCAAACAGGAGTCGATCGCGCCGCTCTTGATGCGGCCATCCATATTGGCATTGCGCACGGCGGCTGGTGCCCGAAAGGACGTCGAGCCGAAGACGGCAGGATCGCCGATGTTTACCTTTTGCGTGAAACCGAAAGCCGAAACTATGCCGTTCGCACGGAACAGAATGTTATCGATTCCGATGCAACATTGGTTCTCTATCGGCAGATCCTTTCTGGCGGAACCGAGCTCACCGTAAAATTCGCCAACCGGCATCGGCGACGGTGTCACATGGTTGATCTTGGTGGCTTTGAACAGTGGGACCAAGACCAGTTGGAGCATTCGATCGAATCTGCCAAGAACTGGATCGTCGACAACGGAATTCGTGTGCTCAATGTTGCTGGACCTCGCGAATCGACTTCACGGGGTATCGGCAAGGCTGCGGAAGCGTTTTTGGTCAGGCTATTTGAAGCCTGTACTGATTAATTAAGCGATGTTTCTTTTGTGGTTTCTTGGGCTAAGAAAATTTGAGTGGACAGGCGATCTGCCCACCGTAAAAGTCAAAAAACTGTCGTCAGAAATGTAAAACCATGTTTTTTCCGCCTATTTTGAACAATGTGGCCATAATTTTCTCAAAATTTGGTTGAATTAGGACATATGTTGGATGGGATGACGCTGAAGCGGATAGCAAGGTGCGAAATGAATCAACATAAAATGAAGAGCGGTTTTACTTTGGTAGAGCTGCTTGTCGTAATCGCAATCATTGGAATTCTTATTGGAATGTTGCTACCTGCGATTCAGCAGGTCCGCGAAGCGGCGCGGCGCATCAGCTGCGCGAACAATCTCCGACAGCTGGGATTGGCGGCTTTAAATCATGAGTCTGCCCACTCAGAGTTCCCCGCTGGCGAGCTTCTGCTAGAAGGAAACCTGACGTTCGGTCGTTTCCGAGGTAGCAACTTGTTCATCCAATTGCTTCCCTTCATTGACGGCAACAATATGTTGACCTCTGTCAACTACGACTTCAACGCTCCTGCGGCTAATGAACAACTGGCCGTTCTCGGTGAAGTTGGCCTGCCAATTTTTCACTGCCCAACGGTAAATTCCCCTCCTATAGCGAGGGACTACTTTGGCATTCAGGGCAGTCAGGATGGAGCTTTCCCAGAAGCGAATGGGAACCTTCTTCATAACGATGGAATCTTTGGGATTTTTGATAGTCGCCGCATTGGAGTGGTGACTGATGGAACATCCAACACCGCTATGCTGGGAGAAAATTGTCTCAGAGCTTTCGGAAACGACATAATTGAGCCGGGTTCGGCTTTTGGTTTCGCTGTCTGGTGGGAGGGGGATGTCGCCGCTGGTTCTTTGAATGAAGCCAGAAGGTTGCCTGTGCGTCCTGCTGCCGGAAGTTTGACACTTAACTCCCCGATCAACGACCCTGCCTTCGAGGAGGATGGAGAATTCTTCGGATTGCAGGAGCAACAGGTTAACCATCCGTTTTCGTCATTTCATGGCGGAGTCAATTTCACGTTTGCTGACGGTCATGTAAGTTTTATAGCGACTGGCGTTGATCCCGCAGTTATGCGGGAAATTGGGTCCATGAATAGTGGCGGCATTGTTCAATCAGGTTCTTTTTAGTTCGCCAAAGTGAACTATTATGTAAAGGACATCTTAAGGCTCCCACCAAGTTTTTGTGCATCATCGAAGGACACACCTACCATGAAATTATTTGCTATCGGAACCTTCCTCGTGATGGGGCTGACCCAACTCGTTGTCGCTCCGTCAGAACTCTACGCACAGCAGCCCATCACATTCACAAACGTCGCAGGTGGCCAAACCAACGTTAGCGAATTTGACACCCTGTTCGGTCAGCAGCTCCAAGTGGCCATCGACCAGCTAGGCACTTCGGTCGCGCTGGCGCAAAACAATGACACCTTCGGCGTTGAGATATTTCAAGCCGGGCCGGTCGTCGGACTGGAGTTCGTTGCCCTTGGTGATGCCCTTGTTCCTGACCCTAGCGTTTTCGACAATTCGACTCTTGATTTACAGAGTCAAGCCGACACTGGGACTCCCGCCTTTATTGGTTTTTTGACAGACACTGATCAAGTCGGTTATTTCCAAGTCTCGTTTGATGACCCCGATGGAGGTGATTTCAACGGCACAGTTACCTACCTGTCTGGAGAGCTTGGGTTTTCCGGTGCGTCGG
>CAZDZX010000080.1:7580-15343 GCA_964510005.1 uncultured Pirellulaceae bacterium | reverse complement strand
AAAAACAGGCTGTTTTCAGATAAGCGTTTCTTACCCCCATTGTGAATCCATGAGAGCTGTCATCCAGCGAGTTACTGAATCGAGTGTCACCGTCGATGGCGAGCTCACCGGCGAAATCAAGACGGGATTGCTGGTCTTGCTGGGTGTCGAAAAAGGTGATTCCGAAACAGACCTCGATTACATCTTCAACAAAACGGTGGGTCTACGGATCTTCGAAGACGATGCCGAAAAGATGAACCTATCGGTGGCCGACATTGGTGGCGAGGTTTTAGTCGTCAGCCAATTTACGCTGCTGGGTGATGTTCGCCGTGGTAAACGTCCCGGGTTCAGTGCTGCGGCGGATCCGCCGATTGCCGAACAGCTTTACGAACAATTGGTCAGTCGAATTCGTGAATCGGGACTAACGGTGGCAACGGGTCGTTTCGGTGCCGACATGAAAGTTCGCTTGTTGAATGACGGGCCGGTCACGATTTTGCTGGATAGCCGGAAGGGGTTTTGAATCGGCAGGGCAAAGAATCGGTTTGGAAGTCTTGCGGACGAATCACCCCGCATTCCGCCTGAAGGCGGTACACAAACTTGGTGAACTTGACCGGGCGCATAAAAAAGCAGTCCGGCCAGTGCCGAACTGCTTCTTGTTTTCAATCAGATGCCCCGAGGATCCTAGTCCTTCTTGAGCGGCTCTTTTTTCTCGGTGATGTTCTCACCTTCTTCTGCCTTTTCCGCATTGATCTGAATGTAGCTTTGCCACTCCTCGGGAACTTCGTCCTCGTGGTAGATCGCTTCGACGGGGCATTCAGGAACACAGGCTTCGCAGTCAATGCACTCATCGGGGTGAATGTAGAGCATCTGGTCCGCTTCGTAGAAGCATTCAACCGGACAGACAACAACACAGTCGGTGTAGCGGCATCCGTCACAAGGTTTGGTTACGATATGTGTCATAAGTTGTCTCCTGAATCGCGATAGAATCGCAAAAATATTAATGCAGCGAAATCGTAGTGCTGCCCCAAACGAGTGTCAAGATAAGCAGAATAGGATGGTTGTGCTGGGGGCAGGGCGGACCCAAAATTACCGTCCTTTTATCTATGATCGGCAGTTCAACGTGAGACGCTTGACACTGAATAATGTTGCGCCTGTTTTGCAGTTTTCACCGCTCGATCTCAGGCTTCCCGCATTTTATTTGATTCGATAACCCTGTTCTGAAAGGAATTGGGTCACTCTTTCGCTGTGGTCGCCCTGAATTTCCAGCGTCTCTGCTTGGCTGGAGCCTCCCGATCCACAGAAGTTTTTCAGCCGAGAAAGCAAATCCGCTTTGGCGTCGTCATCGGCAACTCCCGCGATCACGGTCACGGACTTGCCATATTTGCGGCGCTCGACACGGACTTTCAGCTTTTGCTCGGCCGGCGGCACAATCTGCGGCTCAGGGGCCGGTGGCGGGCACTCACATTCCGATTCCAGTTTCTCGCAAGAGTCACAGGTGGGCGGAATGTCGAACTGAGTTCCTTCAAAAAGTCGCATGACTGACTCAGGCTTTATTGGTGAGGTCAATCAGTTCCTGGAGCATCTCTTTGGCTTGGCCGTTGTTGATGGCGGTGTTGCAACGTTCGACTGCCATGGCAAGTCCGTCACAAATTCCAGAGACCCACAGGGCGGCAGCAGAGTTCATAACCACGATGTCGCGCTGCGGTCCGGCATGGCCATCAAGGACGCGGCGAATGATGTCCGCGCTTTCGGCAGGGTTGTTGACTCTGAGCATGGTGATGCTTCCCTCTTCAAGTCCAAAGTCTTTGGGCGCCAGTTCGGCGGTGCGGACTTGTTTGCCAAGGATCTCGGAAACATCGGTTGGACCTCCAATCGAAATCTCGCCGATGCCGTCACGGCCATGCACGACAATCGAACGCTCCGTGCCCAGCAAGGCCAATGCTCTGGCCAGTGGCTCGCGGGTTTCGCTGCGGCCGGCACCGAGCACTTGGAATTTGGCTTGGGCGGGATTGCACAGGGGGCCCAGCAGATTGAAGATCGTTGGATGCTTCAGTTTCTTTCGCACGTTGGTCACATGTTTGACCGATGGATGGAACAGCGGTGCAAAACAAAAGCACAGTCCCAGCTGGTCAAGGCATTTTTCTACGGTCGAGATCGGGCACTCGATGTTCACGCCCAAATGAGCCAACACGTCAGCCGATCCGGATTTGCTGGTCGATTTGCGATTGCCGTGTTTGGCCACCGATGCTCCAGCCGAAGCGGCAACGATGGCAGCCGCGGTGCTGACATTGAAGGTCCCCATTTCGCCGCCCCCGGTGCCGCAGGTGTCGACAACACTTTCGCGACGCGTCTGGATGGGGGCCATGTGTTTTCGCATGGCTGCGGCGGCCCCGGCGAGCTCTTCAACGGATTCGCCTTTTTCATGTAAAGCGACCAGCAAAGACGATATTTCACCCGCTTTGCACTTCCCCCCCATAATCGTGTCGAAGACTTCTGTCATATTTTGCTGGTCGAGGGATTGTCCGTCTATGACCTGCCGGGTGGCTTCGCGAATCACGATTGGCTCCGAGGGAAAAACTGGCCAACGCCGAAAAATGGGTGGCGATGGGGAGGGGTAAACAGACCAGTTTAACAAATCTGACGATGAGTTTCTCCTACCCAAGGCGCTTTTTCTCTTGTTGCTGTTTCAGGGCCTTTCTACAATCGGCCTCAGTCCTGCCTTTTTCTTTAAAAAACAAGAGTTTTTATGCCCCGCAAAGTCATCATCGATTGCGACATGGGGACGGATGATACCGTTGCACTGTGTATGTTGCTGTTTGACGAACGATTGGAAGTGCTGGGCGTGACAGCGGTTGCCGGTTGTGTCGATTCGGAGCAGGCAAACCGCAATTTGCAGGCGATTTTGACCGTGCTGGACCCCGCTCGCTACCCCCGCATTGGGTTGGCGTCCCCAGTCGAGGACGGTCCACCTGTCGATACGCAATTCCTCTACGGACACGATGGTTTGGGGAATGCCGATTTCGAATCCTCGGTCCGTCAGAACGCTCCAACGTCCGACAAGCTGATTATCGACGCCGTTCGCAGGCACCCCGATGAAGTCACCATCGTGTGCCTAGGACCGCTGACCAATTTGGCTCGGGCGATCCGCCGCGAGCCCCAAATCGTTCCCATGATCGATCGTGTGGTCATGATGGGCGGAAGCTTGACGGCGTCAGGGAATATTACGCCGGCCGCTGAATTCAATTTCTATTTTGACCCCAAAAGTGCCCGCGAAGTCCTCGCGGCTCGGACGACCAATCTGGTGGTTCCCTTGGATGTGGCCAAAAGTGTCAAATTCGGCATGGGGATTCTGCGGGATGTGCCCGGCGATAGCTCCCGGGTGGGAGAGTTGTTGCGACAGATTCTGCCTTTTACGTTTCGGGCACACCGACAACAGTTGGGGCTGGAAAGCATTACGCTGAACGATGCCGTGGGTGCGTTGGCCGTTTTGGAGCCGGATCTTTTTGATTTTCAGCCGATGGCGGCCGACGTCGAAATCGAAGGCGGTTTGACGCGGGGAGTGCTGGTGCTGGATCGACGTGAGCGTCCTGAGTGGCGGCACAACATTGACATTGCCGTTTCCATTCGCGAAACGGCATCGCAGTATATCGTCGATCAGTTAACGATGGCCGGTCATAAGTCTTCGTGATTCAAACCGACGTGATTCGGTTTGCTGCTACGGCATCCGTCCCGGCCGTCCGATTTACATCCGGAAATTGTTGTTGATCCACCAAAGGATTCGATCTTTCACTGATCGATCTTTGCAGATCAGTCGAGCCTGGCCGCTAAGTCCGATCTTGAGGTTCTGACCGGGATCTTCCAGCGGCACTGTGGCGTAGTACTGGTAGTACTGAACGTTGTATTGCGGTACCAGTTCGCTGATCAGATCCGGGATGTTGCTTTCCAGCACGCGCGGGTCTTTTTGTTGTTGGACGCTCAAATCGTATTTGTCACGGTTGATCGAACGTTCGGTGACGACCCAGTTTTTCACCGACGATTCCAAAACTTCGTCGGGTCGCGAGTCCAGTAAGATGCGCGCCTCCTGGCCTTTGCTGACGAACTTGATCTGCTGTTCGGTCAACAAGACGATACCCTGCCACGTTTCCATATCGGCGATTTCGCAAAACCGCTCTCCCGCCGACAGCGTCAGGTTGTTCTGGCGACGGGTCAACAGTGGCTCCTCGTCCACCAATTGATCTTCATTGATGACTTGGCCTGGATGGCGGTAAGGCGTTTCCATGATCGTGCCCGAAGTTGGGGCCTTGATGGTCAGTTGGCTTTTCCGCCACATCATGTCGCTGAGTTGTCTGTCCAACCCCATCAATTCGGCAGACAAAATTCCAATATCACTAAAGGAACTGCCGGGTCGAGATTGCAACAAGCGCGCCGAATCCAATTGGTGTTGTTTCACGTTTCTGTCGCCAGTCACCTGCTGGATCTGTTCGTCCAGTTGCAAGCTTCGCAGTTGAGCGATCGGGTCGCCCGCGTTGACGTAGTCGCCTTCGGATACGAAGACTTCTTCCAAGATGCCGGTTTCTTTGACGTAAACGGCGGACATCCGGTTGGGCACCATGACCACATTGCAGCGAAGTTTGTGGGGCAGGGGGATGAACAGTAGCGCGGCAATCAACGCTGCACCAATTCCCAACGTCACAAAGAATCTTAGCTTTTTCACTTGATGCAACCGTCCCGGAACAGACATGTATCTAAAAAGTTTGTAGCCCGGCATCCCGACGATGCCAATCAGAGAGAACAGCGCCAACCCGATCCCCAGCGACTCCAACGCATAGGGCTCCAGCCAACGCATCAGAAACAAGATGATCGAAAACATGATCACCCACCGGTAACAGAATGCGGCGATGGTATATGAAGCAAATGCCCACGGTCGATTGGTCGGCATCAGAGAATCGTCAGGCATATCCAGCCCCAGCCAGTGACGTCCCATCAGCGTCGTCAGAGCCTTCGTTGACTTTTGACCCATGTTGGGGATTTCTAAAATGTCGCTCAAGATGTAGTAGCCATCAAAGCGCAGCAGCGGGTTGCCGTTAAACAGCACCGTGCTTATTGAGCTGACCAGCATCACCCGCAAGCAGATATCCTGCATCAGTCCCGGTTGCACAAACCACCAGAGGAACGTTGCGATCGTGGCCAGAATCAGTTCCACGTACATCCCCGCGGCGCCGATCGCGGCGCGATGCCATTTGTTATTCAGCCGCCAACTATCGGAAACATTGCAGTACAAACAGGGCGTCAGCACCAACATCATAAAGCCAATTTCGTGGCACTCTCCGCCCAGTCGTTTGCACGACAGTCCGTGTCCGAATTCGTGAAAGATCTTGGTGACCGCCAACACGACCACGAACAGGTACCATTGGCGGGGATCAAAAAACGCATCGAATCCTGGCAGTTTTGCTTGAAACGCATGCCAGTTTACGATCACACTCATGGCGGCAATCGAACCGAAGATCAAGGATAGGATCACGGCGGGTTTGGTGAAAATCCACCAAGTCCACTTGTTCAGCCAATTGAGAATGTTTTCAGGATCGAAGCCGCGATACCGAATCGCAAGCACATTGGAAAACGTTTGAAAGAGTTCCATGCGGCGATTTTTTTCGCCCCGTTTCATCAGCTCGATTCCCTGACCGGGCATATCGGAGGTCACCAATCCATCTTGGTGGAAACGGGTCAGAAGTTGTTGAATCTCCTGATGAGTGATTCGTTTGGGTGCAAACCGTTCTTGGAACGCGTCTTGCAGTTGTTCGATTGATTTGGTGCCGTCGAGTAGCGTCAGTAGAAAGTGAACCTGCGGGGGGAACTGAAAGTACTTCTGTCCCAGAGGTTCTTTGACGACTAAAAATTCGACGCCCTGATAAAGCTGTTTGTCGACGGTCAAGTCGCTCCGCATTTTCATGCGAACCGGTGGTCCGGTTGGCTTTTGACGCGGTTCCTGAATCGGAGTCGTTGGCGATGGGATTAGTGACATGCGATGCTCGACTAAAACAAAACGTTTGCCTTGACCCAATCCACCACTTGGTAGAAGCATCGTTTGTAGAGCGGAACTTCGCCGCATTGGATTCTCACCGTCGCGCCCGAACCGGGGCGGAGTTCATCGATGTCTAGATCTTCGGAATCGACTTCGATCATCCCGCGATAATTTTGATTTCCGGCTTGGTCGGTGTGAGGCCGGTTTGAAATCCGGTTTAATTTTCCCTTGAAGGTTTGACTGGGATTGGTGGACAATGCAAATTCGACATCGATTGTGTCCTCGCCTGCCTCTTTCGCGGCGGTGAACGCGGTCTCCACGTAGCCGATTTTCTGGTGAGGTATTTTGACTTCCAGTTGCCACTTGCCGTCCAGTTGGGCGATCGAAACAAGCAATTGATTGGGCTGAACGACCAGTCCTTTGAGCCGCTGTTGAGCGTTCCATGTCACGACGGAGCCATCGATCGGAGATTGAACCTCAAAGATCTGTTTGGCAGCTTTCCTGCCGAATTCGATCCGCTTGCGGACCGATGTTAACTCAGCTCCAAGCGACGCCCGCTGAGAGCGGATCTGACTTTTCTGTTCATCAGAAACCCGGCGGTTCAATTCTCGGCCGACGGCATCGAGTTGTTCTTCGATTCTTTCTTCTTCGGAGATCAGCGAACGCATCTGCTGCTCTCGATCGAAGTCTCTCAGCTTCAGCAGGGGCTGCCCCTGAGCGACCACGTCTTCCTCTTCGAAATAGACTTCCTCGACGATGCCTTTGGATTCGGCGAAAATCTGTCGTCTGACTTCCGGACGGAGAACGCCTTCGACCCGCATGGTCAGTTCCCAGGGTACGAAAATCATGGCCAGCGTGACCAGCCCGAGTGCAAATATTCCGGTTAGCGTTTTTCGCAGGTGGTCGCCGAAGAGTGTTTTTTGTAGCCAGCCGAGTTTCTTCAACACCGGCTGGAGAAAAATCTCGCCGTGCTTGCGAGCGTTTTCCAACGCCAATTGAGACTGTTGGACAATCAGATCGCAATCGTCTTGAACCTGTTGTTGCGTCACATCGGCATCGAAGTACTCGATGACAATCGCGCCCAGCTTCCGCGGCTTTTTTCGACCGCGCTTTTTCATGTCCAGATCGGGTTCGTCGGGCGGGCGAATGGCCAACGGAATCACCGCGAGGGTCCGGCTATGTGATTCGTCCAGATAATTGTTGATCTTTTTAGCGACTTCCGGTGCCAGCCCTTCAGTGTCACCGGTAACCCAAAACGTTGAATCCGCCCCCACCGCTGCAGAGGCAACTTTGGAAAGCTTGCGGACGACGTTGGAGCGGTTGTCGAAACGGTCCTGACTGCTGATCGATGTGATTTTACATTTGCGTCCCGTCCAGCGGCCGACACTGACTCGGTCGGCGTTGAGAACTCGCCGCGCCTCATTGGCGATCGAATAAGCCGTTTCTTTGTAATCAATGGTCCCGTGGACTTCGTTAATGAACTGCATTCGCTCGGTCCATTTCTCAGACCGATTCGAAAGCTTGGCCAGATCCTGTTGTTCATGCCAACGCTGAAACAGAATCGCAATCTCGGTGACGAAACGCAGGTAGCCTTCTTTGGCTTTGTCTGAGATCCCGCCGCGCTGTATCAGTTCGACGGTCCCAATACAGTCTCGTTGGCGATTGAGGACTGGAGAAAACAGCATTAGAAACGGGTTCGCGGAATCGCCATTGGAAGCAGGATCGGTTCCATTGACTTTCGCAGACGACGTTTCGTCGGTGA
>CAZDZX010000080.1:3046-7480 GCA_964510005.1 uncultured Pirellulaceae bacterium | reverse complement strand
AAAGGGTTGTTTTTCGAAAAGACTGTCAATTATAGGACACTCAGAGCGCTTGAAAACGACAAGAATTGCAAGATCGAGCCAGCAAAAACCGTGAAAACGCGGGGAAGTCTTAAGTTGAAGCGATTTTCCGGGTTCCATGGAATTGATCCCCGGATTTCGACTTCACCCATCGAGACCTGATTGATACGATTTGCACTCAACAAATTCAGTTCAGATAGCCGAATTCATTCAGAGTTCACAATCCATCGTTGGAGTCATTCTCATGGCCAAACCTACTCATAAAGTCAAAAAAGCCAATCACGGCAAACGTCCCGCCAACAACCGCGGTCGCAAAGCCAAAAAGAAGAGAATCAAGACTCCATAAATCGAGTCACGAATTTTGAGTCACTTCGGCAGGTTTCGACCTGCCTTTTTTCGTTATCCGAGCTCGCCGCGATGCGGAGCTCTTTGAGTCATGGGCCGACGCGCACTCCCCAAGATTGATCCGACCGTTGATTTCAGCGGTCACCTCGGTTTCGTGGAAGATCTGGAATCTCCCTTCGATCCGCAATCGCTATTTGCCAAAGAGGCCGATTTGGAAATCGAAGTCGGCAGCGGCAAGGGCTTGTTTGTGCTGACGGAATCCGGCCGGGTTTCGGATCGGAACTTTCTAGGGAATGAAGCTGCTAGGAAGTACTGTCGTTTCGCCGCTTATCGTTTGGCTCAGCATGAACGCGACAACGCCCGGATGCTTTCGGGAGACGGACTGGCGCTGTTCAAAGAGTTTCTTCCCGATGCCTGCGCGGTTGCCGTGCATGTTTACTTTCCCGATCCGTGGTGGAAGGAAAGGCATCGACGACGGCGCGTGATGCAACCTGGCTTCATTGCCGATATCCAACGCGTGCTCAAACCCAAAGGGATTTTTCATTTCTGGACCGACGTGGAACAGTACTTCGAAGAAACCGTTGGGTTGATGCAGCAGCACAGTGATCTTTCAGGTCCTCACGCGGTTGAAGAGCGTGCGGCCGAACACGACATGGACTATCGAACGCATTTCGAGCGTCGGATGCGGAAGAACGATCATCCGGTGTTTCGATCTCAGTATTGGAAGGACTGAGCGACGGAGCGGATGACGGCGAGCGATTCGAGCGATTAACTCAGCAGGGAGCAGGATGAACACTTCTAGTCAGGGCGACATTTCAAAGCCATCGTTCATCGTCACTGCCGGTGCTTGGATCACGGGTGTCAGTTTAATACTGCTCGGTTTTTTGTGTCTTGTGTTTGATGGCATTGCCGAGGGCTATGGTGTCTTTCCGGTTGATGAGAAAGGGACCGGATACTTGGTGGCGACAGGAATGCGTGACGTTTCGCTGGGCATGGTGACGCTGTATTTGTTGCTGCGGTTTCGAGCTGCGATGTCGGTTTATCTTTGCATGTTGTCGTTTATTCCGTTTGCCGACGCGTTGATTGTTTTGAAATACGGCAGCCCGGGATTGAGTCTGGGCGTGCACGTGGTTGGCTTTGTTGGGTTGATCGTGATGGCGGTTTGCGCCTTCGGAGAGCAAAAGAACGCGGCGTGATTGCGCTGAGCGGTGGCATGGGCTTCCAGCCTGTGATCGCGGGCGTTGCCCTTTCTGGCGGGGTTGGACGCGTTGGACGCGCTCTCCTCCTTTGGCCTATGCCACCTAGCCCGTGATCCAAATCAGAATCGCCAGCACGGGAAAAGAAAACGCCGTGCAGAACACGACGGTGCTGGCCGCTAGATCTCCGTCTCCCTTCATCTGATCGGCGAGGATGTAGCTGGAGACTGCCGTGGGGGTCGCGCACATGATCAACGTGGCCAGCAATTCGACACCGGACAAACCAATCAGTGTGCCGATGCCCCAGCCCAGCAACGGGCAAATAATGCATTTGGTGGCCGTCGGCAGTAGCGATGCTTTCCAGTGACTGGCGCCTGAAATGGAAATCAATTGACTGCCGATTCCAACCAAGGCCAATGGAAAGGCCGAATTGCCGATCAATGCACAGGTTCGATTCACTGCGGTCGGCAATGAAAGATCCAAAACTTGAAACAGAACCCCGCCAGCGCAGGCCCAGATCAGCGGATTTTCCAGCATGCTCTTGGCCACGCTTCCCCACGAGAATGAGTTCTGAGAATCGCTGTTGTAGCACGCCAACGCAAACACGGACCCGACATTGTAAAACAGGATCGTGGGTGCCAACGCAATCAGGAGTGCGGTTTCCACCGCTTCTTTGTCGGCAGTGGCCAAAGGTTCGATCAGAAACAAGATCAGCGGCCAACCCAGAAACGCGAGGTTGCCTCGAAAGCTGGCTTGAATCACGGTCCCCCGTTGATTCGCCGGGACGTCCAAAAACCCCGTGATCCACCAACTCAAAAGCGCCGTCAGGGCCGAAGTCAGCAACAGAGCGACCAAGACTAAATTCTGGCTGCCGGCCAGCGTTTCCACATTAGCAATTTTATAGAACAGCAGCAGCGGCAAGCCAAAGTAGTACGCAAACCGGTTGAATGCCCGAGTCGATTCACCGCTTAAAAAACCGCGGTGACGCAGGAGCACTCCCAGTCCGATGACCGAGAAAATTGGGATCAGACTGTTGACGATCTGCATGACGGTTTTCTATTCGTCAGTGACGCATCCCTCGGATGCGGATTTGACGTTTTTGATGTACTTGTAAAGCGTGCCGCGGGTGGCCTTCAGCGGTGGGGCGACCCACTTCGCTTTTCGCTCGGCCATGACGGTTTCGTCGACATGCAAATCAATGCGATTTTGTTCTGCGTCGATGGTGATCGAATCTCCGTTTTCGACCAATGCGATCGGACCGCCTGCTTGGGCTTCGGGAGTGATGTGTCCGACAATGAACCCATGGCTGCCGCCCGAGAATCGACCGTCAGTCATCAATGCCACGTCGTTCCCCAATCCCGCTCCCATGATGGCGGAAGTTGGCGTGAGCATTTCCGGCATGCCAGGGCCGCCCTTGGGGCCTTCGTAGCGAATGATCACGACATCCCCTTTGTTGATCTTGCCGTCTTCGAGGGCTTTGACCATGTCTTCTTCAGAATCAAACACGTTGGCTGTTCCGGAGAACGTCAAACCTTCCTTGCCGGTGATCTTGGCGACGGATCCGTCGGGTGCAAAATTTCCGCGTAGGATCTGCAAGTGTCCGCTGGGTTTGATGGGATCGGAGAGAGGCCGGATGATCTCTTGCCCGGTGGATAGCTCGGGGTAGTCGGCGACGTTTTCGGCCAGCGTTTTACCGGTGCAGGTGATGCAATCGCCCTTTAGCAGCCCCTCGGCCAGCAAGAATTTAATCACCGCAGGTGTGCCGCCGACGGCGTGAAGATCTTCTTGGACAAACCGGCCGCTGGGTTTCAGATCGGCGAGGAAGGGAGTTCGATCGCTGACCTTTTGAAAGTCTTCCAATGTCAGGTCGACCTCGACGCTTCTGGCCATCGCAATCAAGTGCAGCACGGCATTGGTGGAACCGCCTAGGGCTGTGATCAGCACCATCGCATTTTCAAACGCTTGGCGGGTCATGATGTCACGCGGTTTGAGATCCATCTTCAGCAGGTTCAGAATCGCGGCGCCACTGCGATGGCACTCGTCGATTTTGTCGGGATCTTCGGCGGGGATGGAAGCTGAAAAGGGCAGGGACATGCCGAGAACTTCGATGGCACTGGCCATGGTGTTGGCGGTGTACATGCCACCACAGGCTCCGGCGCCGGGACAGGATTTGCGGAGGATTTCCTTTCGCTCTTCGTCACTAATTTTTCCGGAGACGTATTCGCCGTAGCTTTGAAACGCAGACACGATGTCCAGTTTACAGCCGTTGTGTTTTCCGGCTCGAATGGTGCCGCCGTAGACCATCAGGCTAGGGCGATTGAGGCGCCCCATGGCGATCAAACAGCCGGGCATGTTCTTATCACAGCCTGGCAGTGCGATACAGGCGTCGTACCACTGGGCGCTCATGATGGTTTCGATCGAATCGGCAATCAGGTCGCGCGACTGCAGCGAAAAGCTCATGCCGCTGGTGCCCATCGAAATTCCATCGCTGACACCGATGGTATTGAAACGCATTCCGACTAAGCCAGAATCGACGACCCCTTTTTTGACTTCGGCGGCCAATTGGCTCAAGTGCATGTTGCAGGTGTTGCCCTCGTACCACACGCTGGCGATGCCGATCTGAGCCTTGTTCATGTCCTCGTCGGTCAAGCCGGCTCCGTACAGCATCGCTTGAGATGCGCCTTGGACGCGAGGTTGGGTGATCGTTTGGCTGTACTTGTTAAGCGTTTCGTCTGACATGGCAGCATCGGCTAGATAGATTGGCGTATGCAAAAAAAAAGCCCTCGGGCACAACGGCGCGAGAGCTCATAAATCTCTTAGAGAAACTACGCTTTCGCGTCTGCTGTTTCTTTTTCGGCTTCAGCGGTTTTCTTTG
>CAZDZX010000080.1:0-2946 GCA_964510005.1 uncultured Pirellulaceae bacterium | reverse complement strand
CTTTGAAGCTTCAGGCTTGCTGTCGGCACCCTCAGCAGCTTTTTCGCCGTCTTCTTCAGCCCCTTCTTCGACTTCGGGCTCTTCAATGATGACGGGTTCTTCGCCGGCAATCAATTTGTCGAGCAAAGCACTGAACTTTGCGACGACATCGTGGCGATTGTTAGCACCTGCGAAAAAGTGTGTGTCGGTTCCCATGGAAACACCACACTCAACGCTGCCGCTGTTGATGAACTGAGCCAGCTTGTATGAAAACGGATTGGAGCCCATGGCAGGAAGCGTGCGATCGGCTCGCTTGTAGTCGCCAGGAGTCGCTTCGTCGGACATGTCCGAGTAGAGGACTTCGACAATCGATTTCGGATCCAATTCAGAGATCTGATCCAACGCTCCGCCGCCGACGCTCCATTCCCATGTGTCGATGGAAAATCCAACATTGGCGTGACCGATGGCCGTCACCAATTTGATCATTTCTTCTGCGGTTTGGACGAATTTGTAATTGCCATCGGCTTCGACAGCTTGTGAGGCTTGCAGGTAGAGGCCGACTTTGGTGCCGTTGCCTTCCAAGCGAGCTGCAATGTCTTCGATACGCTCTTTGTGGCGTTCCAGATTTTCGTTGAACGAAGTCGTCTCGCTGTTAGGCTCGATGCGAATCCGGCAGCGACTGGCGTTGAGGGTCTTGGCCAGATCCATGATCGTCTCAAGGCTCTCGCAGGATTTGACAAATTCTTCGTCAGAGCCACCAAAGTTGATCGGCAAATCAAATGTGCCGATGTCCATGTTGGCACTTTGGAGGAACTGACAAGCAAACTCTTTGCCGAGCGCGTCGTGGCGGCCGACGAGGTCGACCATGTCGATTTCTACGCCTTTGAAGCCGTGGGTGAGCGCCAATTCAATCAGTTCATTTTGACGACCGGCAACTCCGAGTCCTTTAAGATTCAGGATCTTGTACATGTCGAGGTTATTTCCTTGTTTATTTGGAGGCACTCAGGCCTCAAAAGATGGCGTTTGTTCGCCCGCGATAAGCGGCGGATTATCACAAAAGAGCCCGTTTTCCACCAGTGGAAACTAGGGTTAGAAAGCAAAAAGACCAAAGAACCTCACAGTTGAGCCAACCTCGCTGGACAGGAGGCCGGAATCGAACCGCAAATCTTCGGCTGGGACCTGCAGAGACTGAACCGTGAGAGTCTATCCAGACCTTAAGATAAGAGCCTAGTAGCCCCGGTAATTCTGTTTGGGTTTGGATTCCCAACGCCGCTCGGACCGCCAGCGCGGGGTCTCGTTGCGGTCCTTTTGAGCCGGTGGAGTGGCTTGGTTCTGTCGGCCCCAACCCTGACCACGTTGTTGGCCACGATACGTACTTTGATTCCCCCGATAGGCTTGGGGCTGGCCCCAGCCGTTGGACGGGACGGTTCGGTTTAAGTTGCCGCCTCTGTAGGGGGTCGCATTCGCGTTCGCATTGCCGCGGTAGGGGTTGGAATCTCCACGGTAGACGTTGGAGGTTCTTCTAAAACCGCCACTGCGCCGTTGGCTGTCGGTGGTCGTCCAGTCGGTGACGGCGGTCTCAGCGGGTGCTTTTTCCTTCTTGTCACTTGCCATGGCGACTTCGATGTCGTCGAACGTCGCTCGCGGAGCCGGTTTGTAAGTGGACGGCGCGAAACTTCTGTCACACCCCGAAAATACGGTGATAGCAGCGAGGAGACAGATTGCTGAGACTGGAATAGACGCTTTCATGTCCTGGTCGTCGTGGAGAGAATTCGTGTGGGTATAGGAGTTTTAGTCGGAGGACTAAGGTTTTGGGCTCAGGAAGAGAGGAATTGTTGGGAAAGACCTCTAAATTAGTCAAGGCCTGCTCAGGCAGCAAACTTTAACTGGGCGAATTTGCCCCTATTTTCGGCACGATGCGGGCAGTAGTTACTAGCATCATTCGACATCACAGCATGAATTACCGTGACAGCAGGGTCGAAGATTATCAGGACAAATGGAATGCCGCCGAATTCGTTCGGCAAGTCAATCAAAGAATCAAGATCAGATTAGTGCACACAGGATGGCACGGGTCTTGATTTCTAACAAGTTCAGCTTTTCTGCGCAACTTTCAAACCGCTGCACCAACCAGTGCTCAACGGAATTGAAGTAGCCAATACGATCAACTTCGTTGAATTAGTTTGAAGTGAAAAGCTGAGCAACTCCAGGAGAGAGTTTTAATGAACGTAAAGTTAGCTTTAGCAATGCTCGGATTGGGCATCGCCTTGAGCTGCAACATTAGTCAGGGTCAAATTTTTGACGGATCGTCGGCCAAATCTGCCTGTTCGCTTTGCAATGGCGGTGGTGGTCTTCTGAGTGGTGTTCGCAGCGGTGGTGGTTTACTAGGTAGCGTCGCCGCTCCAGCAGTTGAAGCTCCTGTAGCTTCTTCATGTGGATGCGAAGCCGCACCAGCAGTGGAAGCTCCTGTAGCTTCATGTGGTTGTGATGCCGCACCAGCTCCAGAGGCTTCATGCGGATGTGATGCCGCACCCGCAGTGGAAGCTCCTGCAGCTTCTTCATGTGGTGGCGGATGTGGCGCTGCTGCCGGTGGTTTGCTGGAACGCATGCGAGGACGTTTGTCTTCAATCGGTGCCGGTGGATGTGGCTGTGGTTCACCCGCAGTCGAAGACACAGGTTGCTCTGCACCTGCTCCTGTTGTCGCCGCTTCTTGCGGTTGCTCAGGTGGCCTAGATCTAGGTAGCCGACTCGGTGACAGCGCTCTTCTTGAGCGTGTTGGCAAAGTCGGTTGTGGTTGTGACGGTGGATTGCTCGCAGGAGCACGTCGCTGCAACAAAAGTGACGATTGCGGTTGTTCTGCTGGCGGCGGACTGTTGTCTGGCGGCGGACTTCGCTCAGGTGGATGTGCTTCAGGCGGATGCTCAGCCGGTGCTGGAATCTTGTCTGGCGGATGTGCTTCAGGTGGATGTT
>CAZDZX010000079.1:0-15454 GCA_964510005.1 uncultured Pirellulaceae bacterium | reverse complement strand
AGCGGCAAGGCAATAGCCGCCGGCTGAAGTGCCCTAAGCTAAATCATCCGCAAACAGCTACTAGCGCCTCGCCGCTCATCCTTGGCGCTCACCCTGCTCGCTTCCGCGCGTTTGGGGTTGGATCAATTCCGGACAAACCCAACGGCCTCGAATCTAGCCCTGCTCTAAAACCTTGAGCGTGATTCCGGCAATCATGTCCCCCGCGTTCTCTCGAAATTCGAGCATATGGGGAGCCGCCAAGTGAGCATGAAGCGCTTCCACCGACTCCCACTTCTCAATCACGACGACTGCATTTTCGTCTTTGGATTGACTCTCAAGTTTTGCGTCCACGTCGATGGCCGGGAAATACTCAAGACACCCGTCTTCCGCCAATACGGCCGGAACATTGGCGTTGAAGACCTTGAGAAAGTCGGCTCGTGTGCCCGGCTTCAACTCTATGGTGGCAATAACGTTGATCATCGATTCAGCTCCAGCATCTCTTAAAAATTAATTTGAATTGTGTTGGCGATTGCGACGAAACCCCAAACCTACTCACTCGCTTTCACGACGGGAATGTTCTCGATTCCCACAGGCTTGCGAATTTCTGGAGCACTCCGACCGCTGGTCTTCAACTGCTCCAGCAGGGCTTTCATTTTTTCGCGTTCGGTTTCGTGTGACAAATACAGATTGTTCGTCTCGCCGGGATCCTGTTCCAGATCGTAAAGCTGTCCCGGTGCTTCGGGCGCTTTCTCGGGCAGATGATACTTGTTCATCATTTTGTTTTTCACGTAGTCGTTGCCCCCGGAGCCTTTGTGGTCAAGGTACTTCCACTTTCCGGCGCGGATCTGAAACTCTCCGCGAAAACTCTGGGTCAACAAGTGAGGCCGAATGGATTCGGCTTCGTCCTGAGTTCCAATCATCGCCGGCAACATGTCAAAACTATCAACCGCATCCTTCTTCTCTAGCGAATAACCGGTCACTGACGCCAGCGTCGCGAAAATATCCGTGGTGTTGGTCATCTGGGCGGAAACCTGCTGGGCCGGAATGCGACCGGGCCAGCGAGCCAAAAACGGAACCCGATGTCCACCCTCCCAACCGTCTCGCTTCATCCCGCGCCAACCGCCAGACGCGTCGTGATTGTGATCCTGTCGCATCCAATCCACGTGGAGCGTTTCAGCGCCGTTATCGGCGTTGAACAGAATCAGTGTGTTGTCATCGATGCCAAGATCTTTCACCAGCTTCATCATCCGCCCCACCAGAACATCCAGTTCATAGACGAAATCTCCGCGCGGTCCGGCTTCGGTTTGCCCATTGAATTGCTCGGCCGGCAAAACCGGTGCATGTGCGATTTGCGTAGATAAAACGGTGAAGAAAGGTTGCTTTGGTTTTTCTTTGACGTGATCGGTGATGAACTTTTCGGCTTTACCGTAGAACAGCAAATCCGCATTGAGAAAATCGTAGCCGGGAGACATCCAGCCTTCATCGTTGTCCCATCTCCACTTGCCACCGGGGTTGGGCAAGTTATCCCTTTTGTGTCTTTCGCTGGCAGGAACCGGCACCATGCCGTTTTCGATGTAGAGATAGAGCGGATCGGTGGTGGGGCAATTGGGCGTGACAAACGAAACATCAAACCCACGCTCGTTAGGACCATCGATCAGCGGAGTGCTTTTTTCGTAATCGATCTTTAACGCGTTTTTGAATCCGCCGCCAAGCCGCTTACCGTCGGCATCCTTCCACGACAATCCGACATGCCACTTGCCGAACACGCCCGTGCGATAGCCTTGGGAACGGAGCATATCGCCGATGGTCAGCGTTCCGGGTTTGAGCAAGCTTGGGCCGCCGGGGCCTTCGAAAGCCGGTCCGCCTCGTCCAGTGGATCGATAGACTTGCTGGCCTGAAAAAAGCCCGTACCGTGATGGAGAACAAATCGTTGACGGACTGTGAGCATCGGTAAAGCGAATGCCCTCTTTGGCCAAGCGATCAAGATTCGGAGTCTTGTAGGCACATTTTTCGTTGTAGCAAGAAAGGTCACCATACCCCAAATCATCAGCGTAAATGATGATGATATTGGGCGGTGTTTCCGCGGCATACAATTCTACAAATGCGGATGCGGCAACCAGAAAGCAGGCAGTTCGAACGAACAGGTTCATATGGATATCTCGAACACGGGGTTGAAAGACTCTGGCTTTATTCTAGCAATCCTGACGAACTTGTGAGCCACCAACAGGCTCCGCGCACAGTATTCAGCAGGTTCCTGTGCCACCCGACCTGCTGGGCGTGCTACTTCGGGACCTTGAGTTCCGCACGTTCAGCCGAAAACACATCGCCGCTCGGTTCGGCCGGCAGGGTCTGCTTCCAATCCAGCACCTGCTGCTTCAGCCGGTCCACGATTTCTGGCTTTTGATCGGCAAGATCTGTCTTTTCGAAAGGGTCGGCAACGATGTCGTAAAGTTCGCAGTGCGACAGATCGGGGTTGGCCATCAGTTTCCAGTTTTGATGAACGATGGCCCACGCGACCCAATGCTCCGGCTTGGTTTTCGATTTCGGCCACGCTCCTTTCATCTTCCAGAACAGCGGCTTGTCTCGAGAGCTGGACTTTGTTCCACGCAGCGCTTTGACCTGACTGACGCCGTCGGGCTGGTATCCTTCGGGAAGCTCCGCGCCGGCCAATTCGCAGAACGTGGGCAGCAAATCAACGGCGGAGATCATCGAGGAACGGTCCTCGGCTCCGGCAGCGATCTTTCCTGGCCAGCGAGCAATGAAAGGCACGCCAATTCCACCTTCGAAAAGTGCGGCCTTGTACCCTCGACGTCCCCCTGTGATCCCTTTGGCAGCTGCGATCCCGAACCCCTCACCGGTGGCCGTATCGTGCATCCGCTTGAGCGCCGTTTTCTTAGCGGCCCGCGCAGGACCATTGTCAGAACTGAAAATTACCAACGTATTGTCTGCAAGTTTTAGCTGATCCAAACAATCGAGGACTTTTCCGATTCGATCGTCAGCATGAGAAAGCACCGAAGCATAAATATTGTCGGGCTCGTCAAGCTCCTCAAATCGCTGGCGATACTCAGGCACGGTGTGAAACGGAGTATGCGGTTCATGCACCCACAGGTTGATAAAGAACGGTTGTTTTTTTTCGTGACACTTTTCGATAAATTTGATTGCGTTGCTGGCGTCTTCATGGACCGGCATCTGTTCGCCCGCACAGTTAAACGCTCCGTAAGCATCGTATCCATAGGCAGTCGGCAGCGGAGAATCTGGAATCATATTGTTCGACAGATGCCATTTTCCATAGTGAGCCGTCGCGTAACCTGCCGATTTCAATACTCGCGGCAAAGAAACGGCTTGGGTGCTAAGCCAGTCCGGCATGTTGCGTTTCACGTTGTTTTTGACCCACGCGAAATGTCCGTCGATGTTGTAGCGAGCCGGAAAGTGCCCGGTGATTACGGCCGCTCGACTGGGCGAACAAACACCACTGGCTACGGAGAATCGGTGGAAGTCGGTGCCTTGTTTGGCCAGACGATCGATGTTCGGCGTTTTGACGTAGGGATGGCCATGGCAGCTTAAATCTCCCCAGCCCCAATCGTCGGCAAACACAAAAATGATATTGGGTCGATCTTCTGTCACGGTCTCTGCGGCGCCGATGGCTGGGGGTAGGCCTTGCATCAGCCACAGAACAATGGCGATCCAGCAGAAACTCACGTAGTGAATGCGAAACATGTATCTATCCAACAGTAAGAAAACAAGCGGTGAGGCGTGAGCGCCAAGGCGCTAGCCGCCGGTGGAACCACCCTCAGCTCAAAACAACTAGGTGAGGCATCGGTCTCGCGTCTGGGCGAGCGAGGCTTCACCGTGAGCGGCAGCGCGCTGGCCCCGGCAGAAGTGGCCTAAGCTCAAACCTCCACAACCGGCGGCTAGCGCCTTGCCGCTCACCATTTAAACAACGCGACCCTAATTAGCGACAGATCCGCTAACCAGGGCTACGATTGGGAACTCGCTCAAACTAGCCGAGCGATTTAACTTGCTCCAGCGTCACCGACGGTTCGGGACGGGAGGTGTAATCGGGATCGACGTGTGCGTTCTTCACGACGCCGCTGGCATCGACCACAAATCGAGACGGAATCGCCAGCTCCCACTTGGTGTTGCCATTGGCATCGTCGAGATTGATACCGAATTTACTGTAGACGCCTTTGAGGTCGTCGGGGAAACCGTGGACCAAATCCAGCGAACGGGCATACTGGTTATCTTCGTCGTATAACACATCAAAATTCAAACCGTGCTTACTAACCAACTCGCTGTTGAGCGATTGAATCTGAGGCGTGATGGCCACCATGGTCGCAGAACTGGCTTTCAGGCCGTCGACGATTTCGTTAAGAGCTTCCAGCTCTATGTTGCAGTAAGGTCACCACATGCCACGAAAAAACGTTAGCACCAACGGACCGTTGGCCAGCAACTGATCCGATGTGACGGTTGAGCCTGAGGCTCCCACGAGTGAAAACGACGGAAGCGTGTCACCCACGGCGGGCGTTTTTCGATTGGGTACCGTTGCCGCCAGTGCCCCGCCGGCAGCGCCGACAATCGAAAGGATTTCGTCGTTAACTTTGGTGAGGAACACCTTTTTGTGTTCTTCGAGTTTTTCTTTGAGTGTCGGCATTCTAATTTCCTTTGCGGGTTCGAACGGTCAGGTAGCAAAACGGTGTCTACCAATATTGCACCACAAAACGACTTCGTCGTACACCACTAGGGAGGAACAACATCAAAATCCGGCAGCCATTTAGTCCGATTTCGAGGTGCTGGTCGCACTCCCAGCGGCTTTCTTAAACACAACTTTGATCGAACCGTCGTTGTTGCCCAAATCCGTCCACGAATCTTTACAGCGAACGAACAAGTCACCATCGATGGGTGCTTCAAAGGATCCGTCGACTCCCAGATCAAACGGCTTTGACAGCTGGAAATTGTGATACACCACTCC
This sequence comes from uncultured Pirellulaceae bacterium, assembly GCA_964510005.1. Lineage (GTDB taxonomy): Bacteria > Planctomycetota > Planctomycetia > Pirellulales > Pirellulaceae > Mariniblastus. The sequence goes on along the minus strand of CAZDZX010000079.1, from coordinate 10,506 downwards.
GACGAGTCGCCCGACGCCGTTTTGATTTCCGTCCGCAGTGGTTTCGGTCAGGGCATCGATATTCCATTCGCCTTCCGCAGAAAACTCATAAGAGGTTCCCTGTTTCACTTGCACGCGTGTTGCCTGCCACCCCGATTGAGCTTTGACGTCAACTTTGGCTTTCGCTTTCTTCGACAGCTTTCTGGATTTTGAATTCCAATCCCAGATGCACAAATCGACTCGGTACCCATTCCCAAAATTTTCGATGAACTGGTCGTATTCGAAAGAGATCTGCGGAGCCACGGGACCGTAAGCGTTATCAAAGGAGTCCTTGCGACCCGACATCAATGCGATGCCCAATCGTTTGAAACGTTTGGCGTAGTTAGGATTACTGGCCAGCAAATGACACAGCGCCCAACGCCACGCGTAGGCTTCCCACGAATCACCCGTCACCTGACCGGCGGCAACGATGTCTTTCAGTTTCTTAGGTTCTGCCTGAGTCAGATACTGAACGACTCCTCGGGAAATTTTGACTTCCAGCTGTCCGTCTCTCCAGTACTGCCCCATTTCAGCCATGCCTTCGCCGTACCAGATCGGCCCCGTTGAACCGAACGCCAAACCGCAGAACGCATGCACGGCTTCGTGTTGCACCACGCCGTGATTGTCACAGGAATAAACCGTGGGGGTTGAGAACCGACCAATCGAAGACGTCACTCCGGCTCGCTCCCGAATTTTTCTGGCAAACCGTTCGTCAATTCTGTCAGACCATGCACTCAAATTTTCGGGACGAACGACGTAGCAGTTGATCGGCTTTCGAGGCTGTTTGCCGTAGTAGCCCGCGATCAGTCCATGCATTCGCTCAAGTTTGGCTAGTAGGATGGCCGCACTCTTTTCAGAAATGTCGGTCTGCAAGACAAAGTTCTGCGAACGAACGACACGCTGTTCACCCGGTTCATCAGAAAGCTCGCCAAACTTCTTTTCCAACTGATCATCAAACGACGGCCCCTTCTCGCGATCGCCGGTCAATTTGACATCCATCTCCAACACGAACCGCTTGCGGTCCTTGAATGTCGCCTCAAGTTTCGAGACTGAATCGCCGGCGATCAACATGTCCAAGGTCCCGTCGGCAATCTCCACGCTGGCTTTTTTGCCTAACTCAAAATTCAATTTGCCACTGCGAGCATGCGGAGAATCGGGCACCGACAATCGCAACCGGTTCCGACTGATACTGACAATTTTGGCGGTGATGTCGGCAGGCGCGGATTCTTTGCCCGCGGGTTCGGTTTCAAATTCGATCTTTAGCGCATCATCGCTGGAAAGAATCTTGAGAGATTCAATCGGCGTTTTTGATTTGCCATTTTTGTCGATGGGAATTTGGAATCGGATGACCATTCCTTTCTCAAGAAACTTCTTGGGCAGCGGTCCCGAGATTCTGATTTTCGTATCCGCAGAAGACGATGCTTCGCTGTCTTTGTTCTGAACCTGAAATTCATCAGTTCTGCCAGTCTCTGGATTGCGAACGGTGACGGAATCGCCTTGGACCGAAAGAATTTCGCCGCGGGTCTGAAATCGCCGTTGGCCGAAAACCAATGACGGAGCAATCAGGACCAACAAAAGAATCATCGCCGGCCCAGAAAGGGACCGTCGAAATCTGTTAAACCTGTTGCAAGGAAATTGCGCATTTCCACGATCGTTGAATTTAAAATTCATTGCTGCCTATTTTATTTTGCTCCCAAACTCTGCCTGCCTAGAGCAGTGTCGGGAGCAGTATAGCCTAAAACTGACGATTAGCCGTTGCCAGCATATGCTTTGAAAGCGGATTAACAGTTCCTGCGCCGATTCTGGGAAAATGCGGCCAAGATACAGCTTGGCGATCTCGATTGACCTTCTAAACTATGGATGCCCACCCGTTTTAGACGCGAGAATCCAGCGATGACTTCGACTCCTTTTAACCTGATGAAGTGGATCGAGGACCACAAAGACGAATTCAAGGCTCCGGTCATGAATCGGCAGTTCTATAAGGAAGCCGATGATGTAATCGTGTTTGTGTCGCTGGGTCCCAACACCCGCAATGACTATCATGTCAACGAAACCGAAGAGCTGTTCTATCAACTCAAAGGCGACATTGCTGTTCGCATTCGACCGCTTGACGGTAGCGAACCTCACGATGTCGTGATCCGCGAAGGCGAAATGTGGCTGCTGCCCCGCCATGTTCCGCACCGACCTCAGCGGCCAGACGATACGATTGGCTTGATCGTCGAGTTCCCTCGCCCGGAAGGAGTGGTTGATAAACTTCGCTGGTACTGCAACGACGATCAGCACCTCGTCCACGAAGCCGAATTCCGGCTACAACATATCGACCAGGACCTCCATCAGGTGATGGATGAATTTTGGAACGGACCGCCATCAGTCAGAACCTGTCCGGTGTGCAAAACCGTGGTTCAGCGAGCCGGCGAATTTCGCATCGAAGACGCACAAGTCAAAAGCTCGTGAGTGGAACTATCGCGTCGACAGTCCTAGGGTTGAAACCCTAGGCTAAGCTCCTGTCCCTCCAAGACAAAATCTCTCTGCAAGCTTTAATCCGCAAAGGGTGAAGGATTGCCGACGATTAGCCGGAACCCAGCTATTCCGGCCGAAGTCCGATACCGCCTGCGACCTGACTCTTTCAATTCTCTTCAAAAAACGAGTAGGCCAGCGGGTAGGACCACAACTCACCCCGATGTGCTTTCATCGCGGCGATGATCGAAAAAACGACATTCATCACCAGCAACCCCATCGCCATCGGAATACCAATGAACACCACCACCAACATGCCTGCCACAACGCTCGCGATCAAACTGCTCAGCGCCCAGTTCATCACCCGATTCCCATGCTGGCTGACCTGATCCGAATGGTCCTTGCTCATGGCCCACATCACGATCGGAAAGATAACCCCCAGCAACAGCGACAAATGCATCAACATGCACCACGTCTTAGGCTCGATTCCATGAACGAGGTCCTCTTGCTGCTTGACTGGAGCAGACGTAGCGAATTGTGGCGGCTCCAAAATCTTGGCCTTGGCGGTAGCAAATTCAGTGCTTGAAATCGAACCGGTTTTGCGCAGTTGCTCTATTCTCTCAAGTTGATCGGGTATTGATTCCATGTGTCACCCACAGCCATGTTTTGATTACAATAATAGGCTATTGTATACGGTGAGACGAATCTTGGGAAAAATCTGAGGCCCGCCCGAAATATTTCCCGGAAACAGTCGGTTGGTTGAAACATGCGTCACTGCTCACCGATCAACAGCTAAGATAATCCGATGAACTTTGACGATCAAACAAAACAAAGCTACCTGTCGGTCAACGATCTGCTGCTGCAACAGAGAGCTGAAAACGGTCACTGGATTGGAGAACTTTCGTCGTCTGCGCTGTCCACCGCAACGGCGGTGTCCGCGATGGCGTTCTGGCTGAAGGCCACCGGAAATGAAGATCCGGAACTTCAATCCCAAATCCAGCGGGGCATCGATTGGCTACTGCAGCAACAAAATCGCGACGGCGGTTTTGGCGATACGCCGCTGAGCCTCTCCAACATCTCCACGACGCTGCTGGCCATCGCCGCCCTGCACGCCTGTGGTCGTCAGGATGAATTCTCTCGCGAAATCGAAACGGCTTGGGAATATGTCGACCAACAAGGCGGCATCGAAGGACTGAAAAAGCGGTACGGCAGCGACAAAACGTTTGCCGTTCCGATCCTTGCCCACTGTGCGATGGCAGGAATCGTGCCATGGCGCGAAGTCTCTGCCCTGCCCTTCGAAGCCTCCTGTGTGCCCCAGCGTTTTTACAACCTCGTCCAGATGCCGGTGGTGAGCTACGCCGTGCCCGCTCTGGTCGCGATCGGTCAAGTTAAATTTCATTGCGATCCGCCTTGGGATCCGATCCGCCGCACCATCCGCAAACTGGCCGTTAAGCCCTCACTGAAAGTCCTCCAGCGCATGCAACCTGCCAGCGGTGGATACCTCGAAGCGGTTCCGCTCACCAGTTTTGTCGTCATGGGTTTGGTGCAATCCGGTCAAGCTGATCATTCGGTGGTGACCGAGGGCATCCGGTTTCTGCGGGAGTCCTTCCGCCCGCCCGGCAGTTGGCCCATCGACACGAATTTGGCGACATGGGGAACCACCTTGGCCGTCAACGCCATCGCCAACGATCCGAACCAGTTTCAAGATGAACTCGCTACCGATCCTCAAGTTTGGGAAAACTGCCTGCAATGGATTCTTGCATGTCAAAATCAGACGCGGCATCCCTTCACGGGCGCCGACCCCGGTGGCTGGGGTTGGACGGATCTTTCGGGCGCGGTTCCCGACGCCGACGATACGCCTGGAGCCCTGATCGCGATTCGGAACTTTTATGACCACGCGAAATTGACTTCCGCTCAGCGGGATCAGATCGCCATCGCGGCTCGAAAAGGATGTCGCTGGTTGATCGATTTGCAGAATCGCGATTCCGGCTGGCCAACCTTCTGTAAAGGCTGGGGGAAATTTCCGTTTGACCGCAGCGGGGCCGACATCACCGCCCATGTGCTGCGAGGATTGCTGGCATGGGAAAATGACTTCCCCGACCTGCCAATCCGCAAATCGATCGACAAAGGCTTCCGCTATCTGGATTCGATGCAACAACCCGATGGCAGCTGGCTCCCCCTCTGGTTTGGCAACCAAGACGCCATAAACGAGGCCAATCCGTGGTATGGGACCGCAAAAGTCCTGATGTCGTACCGGGATGCAAAATTATTCGACACCGAAGCCGCCAAGCATGGTTTAAACTGGGTCGTGGCAGCTCAAAACGAGGAAGGCGGCTGGGGCGGGGGCAAATCCTTGCAGTGGCCCGAACTTTTCCGCAACCGTTTTAGAACACAGCCCGATCCAGAGATTGATCAGCTGGGTTCTAGCTCGGTCGAAGAAACCGCTTTATGTGTCGAGATCCTTGTGGATGCGATGACCTGTGATGTTTTTGACGAAAACACAACTCAGATCGTTCATCAAGCCGCAGGACGGGGAATTCAATGGTTGAATTTGGCGGTGGAAACGGGATGTATTTCGATTCAATGTCCGATCGGGCTTTACTTCGCAAAACTCTGGTATCATGAAAAACTGTATCCATTGGTGTTTTCAGCCAGCGCTCTTGCGAAAGCCAACCACTGGATCCAATCCGTCGAACCCGGCACCGTCGGCTCGACCGAAACACGCGTGATCGTTGACTCTCAAACTTGACAGGAAAAAACAACCGGTGGCAGCCAACGAACTGACAACACAAGATCCACCCGCCGCGGATTCAACCGAAAGCGGGTCGAAGCCTCGACGCTCGCGCCGTCGCAAGACCGCCCACCTGAAAGACGTTCCGGCCACCCGTGAACTGCGCGAATCGCTGCGGGAGAAATGCCGACAGGTCGCTTCGGGATTGGACCGCAGCAACCCGCCCTCTAAAGATGAACTGGAAGCGATCTCCAGAAAGATACTCGCTGACGAAAACCATCCGGAAGGTTTTCTGGGCTGGATCATGGTGGTTCTTTCGAGCGTCTTCTGGGAAGACCAAATCAAAGCCATCCCTCACTCGCGGCGACTGTTCTTGCTGCCACACTGCCTAAAACATGCCGAAGGTTGCCCGGCCGACTACGACGAATTTGGTTTGGCCTGCAAAACCTGCGGCGCCTGTAGCATCGCGGACTTCCGCGGCGCCGCCGAAGAGCTCGGCTACAAAGTCCTCGTCGCAGAAGGCTCGCCGATCGTCTTGAAAATCATCGTCAGCGGTCACGTGGATGCCATCGTGGGTGTGGCCTGTTTGAACGTGCTCGAAAAAGCCATCGATAAAATCATGCTGGCTGGAATTCCCTGCATGGCCGTGCCCTTGCTTTCCAGCGACTGCCGCAACACGTCGGTGGATGAAGACTGGGTCGAGCAAATGGTGCGGGTCCCCCATCAACAAGTCCAAAACCAAACCAGCAGCTACATTCATCTGATGCGACGGGCTTCGACGTTGCTGGAAACCGATTCGCTGGAGTCGCTGGTGCCTCGCATTCGCGGCGGCAAAAATCTGGCCGAATCCAATGGTCAAGGCGTCGCGGGGCTGGATCCATTGGCCGCCACGGAAGCCATCGCTTATGACTTTCTGGCTGCTGGCGGTAAATACTCACGGCCCTTTATCACAATGGCCGTTTACGATGCCGTCACCGGCGCCCACGCCACGCGTCCTGATGGAGACGAAGTCATCCGCCAGTGGGACGATTCGGTTTTAAAAACCGCCATGTCCATCGAGACGTTTCACAAAGCCTCGCTCGTTCATGATGACATCGAAGACGCCGACCGTTTTCGCTACGGCGACGACACGCTTCATCAGAAATATGGAGTCCCCACGGCGATCAATGTGGGAGACTACCTAATTGGTATGGGCTACCGATTGATCAGTCAGAACCGGAAAGCCTTAGGCGCCGAAACGGCAGCGGATATTCTGGACACCCTCGCCGAGTCCCACCAACGACTTGCCGAAGGCCAAGGCACCGAATTGATTTGGCGCGATGCAAAAGATAAATGCCTTAAACCGATCGACGCGCTTAAAATCTACGCTCTAAAAACAGCCCCCGCCTTCGAAGCCGCCATCATGAGCGGACTGCGACTGGCCGGACCGACCGAAGACTACGCGAAACCCGTTCGCTCATTTGCGAGGAACCTTGGCGTTGCCTTCCAGATCCTCAACGATCTTAAAGACTGGAATCACGACGAAGACAACAAACGCACCCTCGGTACGGATTTGCTTCGCGGGCGCCCCACGGTGCTGCTGGCCCTTGCGTTGGAGAACCTCAAACAACCCCTACGCGATGAACTATTGGATCTGATTTCGGAGTCCTGTGGCAAACCCGCGGAACACCGCCTGACTCGCGCCCGACATTTGTTCTTTGAAGCCGGCGTTTTTGATAGCGCCAGCCGATTAGTCGACAAACATCAACAAAAAGCCGAAGAAATCGCCGATTTGATCGAACCCGATGAACTGCGGCGACTACTCTACTACCTTGTGGATACGGTTCTCGATCGTACCGCAGAGGTCAAACCCACCATCGATATCACTCACCTGAGCTTCGAAGAAGTTCTGCCAGTGGTCAACTTTCGTCGCTCGAAATAAATAGTAGAGCGTCCTTCCTTCTGACTTTACCACCAACGCTCCACGTGCCCGCTAATTCTCCTCCGATTGAACTCGATGCCGTCGTGGGTTTGTTCTTCGACCCGGTCAGCGAGTTGGCCCAATTCGACACCACGCCCGCCGCCGATTTACCGACGCTGGCAAATCATTTGCTCAATCACGACCATCATATGACGGTCACCGTGGAACAGCATCACGGCTGCCCGGTGAACGTCAAAGTTCTGGCCGAGTTCGATTCTGGATCGCACTATTGCCGCAAGATTCTGTTGACTCGATCGACCGACGATGCCGTCGTTCAGTTCGGCATTGTGCGACTGGACATGAGCGTTTTGCCGGATGAAGTCCGCCTTCAGATCCGAGAAAAGCAAATCCCACTGGGACGGATCCTGATCTCCCACGATGTCATGCGGGCCGTCAAACTAAACAGCCTCTACCGCATCACCACCGGATCGGAACTGGCAGGTCACTTCGGGCAGCCGGAAAAATCAATTTGCTTCGGCCGTACCGCCTGGATGTACTGCAACGGCAAGCCCGCGATCGAACTGCTAGAGATCGTGCCCGTGCCCGCTACTGGTTAGAAACGCAAACAAAATCCGGTTCGCAATCGATCTCATCACGACACGATCGGCGTCCTCCCCCCCATAGAAACTACCGGAGCAAAGGCATTTGCAGCATCAAACCATTGCAGATCGCTGTTTATGACTCCGAAACGGAGTACACCTACCAACAGCTCGTCTCCAAAGCGATCGCCCTACAAGCAAAGCTCTCGGAACTCTCGGCCGGCAAAGAGTTCCCCGTTGCGATCTTGCTGTCGCGCGGCATCAACCTGTACGCGAGTCAATTCGCAGTGCTCTCAAACGGAAGTTTCTTCCTGCCCATCGACCCGAAAAACCCTGCCAATCGAACTCGGTATTTGCTTGAGAACTCCGAAACCAAAATCGTCTTGGTTGATCACACAACTGCCGCATTGGTTGAAGACTGCCCGCCCGGCGTGACGGTCGTGAATGTTGACGATCACCCAAGCACGGACGCTCATTGGCCGGAGAATACCGACTTAGGAAGCCTGCTCAAGCATCAACCCGATGACTTGGCGTACATGATTTACACATCGGGTTCGACTGGCCAACCCAAAGGCGTTCCCATTCACTGGTCCGCCATCGACAACCATAACCGCTGGTTCATCAAAGAATTTTCCATTGGCACCAACGATCGCTGCCTTCAAATTGCTTCCCCCGGCTTCGACATTTCCTTGGAAGAGGTGCTGCCGACGCTGCGAGCCGGCGCCAGCCTCTATCCCGCCCCCAAGTCCGTTCTGGAAAACCCACGGTCCTTTTTTCATTGGATCGCCAAACATGAATTGACCGTGTTGAATATCCCGACAGCGCTCTGGCATACGTTGGTCCCGTTGCTGGCCGAATACCAGCTTCCGGATTCAGTTCGCCTCGTTTTGGTCGGCGGCGAACAAGTTAGTGCCTCCGTTGTGGAGCAGTGGCATTCGTACATCGATCCGAATCAAGTTCGTTTGGTGAACGCATACGGGCCGACCGAAGTCACGATCACATGTACGTTTTGTGATCTGTACCCTGGGCAGCCCCTATCCATCGGGCGTCCCATTGCCAACATCGACTGCCACCTCATTGACGAATCCAACCAGCTTGTCACCGACTGCGAACAACCTGGCGAGTTGTACTTTAGCGGCGCCGGGCTATCGCGCGGATATTGGAACAACCCCGAACAGACTCGCAAAGCGTTTTCTGCGTTCCCGGCGTTGGGTGGCAGGCAGGCGTACCGCACCGGTGATTTGGCAAAGTTTGACAGGGATGGCAATCTCCACTTCCTCGGACGGAGCGATACTCAAGTCAAACTTCGTGGGTTCCGAATTGAACTGGAGGAAATCTCAAAAACGGTCGTCCGGCACCCTTCAGTCCAACACGCTGTCGTTCGAAAACTGGGTGATGTGCACGAACAGTTGGTTTGCTTTTTGGTACCCGTTAACTCACACAGCGGCAACAAAGATCTCGATCGAAGACTTGAACTTCAATTGATTAAGTTCCTACGTTCTGAACTGCCGGAGCATATGCTGCCAAGTCAATTTGTTTTCCTTGACCAGTTCCCTCTGACCGTCGGGGGCAAGATCGATTTACAGAAACTTGAATCGATGCAGCAACCGGTTAGCGAAACCGAGATCACATGGAACACTCAAACGGAGAGTCTCGTCGCCGACTCGTGGAAAGCCACGCTGGGCTACTACCCCGAGACTCCACAGAGCCAGTTCGAAGAATCAGGGGGGGATTCACTTTCGGCGATGACGTTTGTGATTGAACTCGAACGCCGATTCCCTGGTCGCCGGTTTGGTGTGGCTTCCATTTCTGCTTACCCCAGCGTTGTGGATATCGCACATTTCATCGACGCCAATCCGATCAAAGAATCGGCCAACCCCAACGCTCCAATCATCACGTTGGTCAACGATGAGCCAGGTTGCCAGAAAGACTGCCTACTGTTTTTCCATCCTGCAGGGGGTGGGGGTTACCTTTATCAGCCCCTCATCAGCGATTGGCTACTGAAAGAATACTCGGTAGTCATGGTCGAATCTCCGTTTTTAACGGGGACCATTCCTTCGGTCGCCGAACCGCTGGCCATCGATTCCATCGTGGGTCCCTATGCTGATGCGATTGCCTCGCAGCTAAATTTGAATTCGAAAGTAGTCGCAACGGGTTACTCACTGGGGGGAATTCTTGCGTTTGAGGTCGCCAATCGACTGCACGAGAAGGGTTTCGATATCGATCGAGTGATCAACATCGATCAGCCGACTCCGTCCTCGATACTGGGCGCCAGCCTAACCCAGCGTGTTCTGAACTGGCTGTATCGTTTAAGAAGTCCTTGGGTGAACCTCCAAGACCTGATCGAAACGCGCCACAAGAACAAACTACGTTACGGTGGGAAAACCGAACAAGAAGACCCCGCGACCGATGAAATATTCCAATCGATTCAGCTGGAAGATTTTTACGTTGGCAGTGAGAACACCTATGAGCCGCAACCAGCGGATCTGGATCTGCATCTGATTCGCGGTGGCGTTTTCGAGGCCAAGTACGCCCTGATGAAAGACTATGGCTGGACCGATTTCTCACGGAAGCTACACATCCATCGCATGTATGGACTCCACACCACGCTGTTCAAGGAGCCCAACATCAATCAACTGATTGAGCTATTTAACCATGCTTTAAAGTGGAAAGAACCCACTGATTGATGTAGCCGGCGTCATCAACAGATTTGGCGCATCATCGTCCCCGCCCCGTGTCATGCCAAATTTACGCCCGAGACCGTGGATTTTGGAACTCAATGCGATTGGAGTTAAAAAGAA
>CAZDZX010000078.1:0-15559 GCA_964510005.1 uncultured Pirellulaceae bacterium | reverse complement strand
TGATTGCTCTGTCGCTGGCGGTGATGGATCAATTGATTCCCGGGGCGGCATTATGGTCAGATTTATTTTCGACCGATCCGCAGATTTCTTCATCGATCGTGTTTAAGCCGACGCTATATACGTTTTTTGTGCTGGCGATTATGCACATGGTCAGTGCCGTGATTCCAGTCGCCGTTCTGTTTATGTCTAAAACCACCGAAGCCGGTTGTCTGTCACTTTTTCTGGTAACGATTTTTATGTTTGGGATCAGCGGGCTGGTTTTCGCGGCGACGTTTTCCTTCCAGTCAGGTGTGCAGACAGCTTTGCTTGGCGGTGCTTTCCTTGGCGCCGGCGTTGGAGTGGTGGTCACCGCGGTAACAGCGACGGTGATGTGTGTAATGCGTGAAGAAGGCATTGTGCTTTCCACCAAATCCAAGCCGCGGGGCATGAAGTTGTAAAACGGATTGGCAAACAATCGCCTCTTTTTCACAATGTGTGTCACTATATTTCAGGTCGGTAAAACAACGTGGGCAATCGCGGGGTAGATACCGTCAAGCCAATGTTTTGCCGCTGTCAACCTGCTCTAATATTCCTTCAAACGAACTGTGTTTTCTTTCCTCAGTAAAGCCATGAATCGACTATCAAAATTTGCTTTTGGAATTCTCCTGCTGGTGTTGAGCTGTCCGCTGGTCACCGCTCAGGAGGCAACAGATCTTTCCGCCGCTGGATCCCTTACCATGGTTCCCGAAACGACGGGAGTTTACTACTCGACGATGAACCATCAGGCGCTGCTAGATGCCGCGTTCAAAAGCAACGCGTGGAAGCAGTTCAAAGCCACTAAGGTATCTCGCAACATGCGTCGAGCTTATCGCCGCGGTCGCAACAAGGGGTACGAGGCCTACGGCGAAGGCAACCTGTTCGCGGCTTATCTGGAGTACTACGGGTACATAGACCACCCGATGGTCCAGTCTGTCTTTCAGATTGTTAAACCGATCTTTGAGGAGGAGCTTTTCATTTACTTTGACAATGATGTTGCCGTTCCCAGCGAACGCTACTTTAAATTGCTGAAGTCGATCGCCACAAAAATCCCTGCGGACCAACTGCAAGCAGACGATGGGCTCGGAAACCTTGATGAAGAGTTTGCAGAAATTCTGGCGGAAGAAATTAGGGACAAGTTTGAGGATGTGGAGTGTCCCTTCATGATGATGGGAGCATGTTTAAAAGAGCCTGAAGAGTTTCGCGGCGCGTTGAGGTTGATGCGATCGGGTGTTGAGAGTCTGTTCGATGATCCTGACATGGATTGGGTCGCGGACGGGTGGTCTGTGGTCGACAATGAAAACAGTTACATCATGCTGGTTGAAGTCAGCCTAAACGATCTGCCGATGGACGAAATCGTGGACGAAATCGTGGACGAGTTCGAGTCCGAGGCCATGGACGAGGCAATCGAAGACATTCTCAAAGACAAAACTGCCACGATAGGTATCGGGCTCAAGGACAACATTCTGTTCATGGGCATGGCTGCTGACAAAAAGAAATTTTTGGAATTTGGTTCGGGACCAAAAATGGTTGACCTTCCCAAACTGAAGCCGCTGAAAACCGCTATCGAAAATGGTCTGACGATCACCAGCGTCAATTACATCAGCGAAAGGTTCGCCAAGAGCATGCCGAGCTTTGAAGATATGACGGATATCTACCAAGGCGCGGTCCAGAGTTTTCTCAAGCAAGACGGGAAAGAAATCGCACCTTTGGATGTCCAGCCATTGGCTGAGATTTGGCCGGCCCCTCAAATGCAGTTCCATTTCTCGCATATTGCTGACGATGGAATTCGAATATTCAATCACTTGGACGTCGCGAGCGAGGTGCCGGATACCCCCCGGTCACTCTCAGGAGTGCAATTGGCTGGTGAAAACAGTCTCTTGCTGGTTGGCGGTGATATTTCCCGACTCAAACTAACCTATGAAAAAGTCAGTCAGTTGATGTCCAAAGCAATGTCTTCCGAGTTGGTCAAAGCAGGTATCGACCGAGGCCTTGAAGAGTTGCTGAATGAAAAGTTGAAAGAAGAAGGACTTGATGGCCTAGGCGATGAGGATCGGATCGAGGAAACCAGAGCGAAATTTACGGAGACCTTACAGGGATGTACCGCAGAAATTAAATCGTTTTCGGCTGATATCGATGACACGATGCGGAAGTCGTTTTTCCCTTCCATCGAAAATGGCGAAATGACTTTACTGGTCGACATGATCCCTTGCCCAGATTCAGGAACGGAATATCACCGCGATGACTTCGCCGGTCCATACCCCATCCCGGCCATTGCGATCAAACATTCCGACAAGGAAAAGATGGTGGCTGCGATCGAAAAAGTGCCCGCACGCACGAAGCAGTTTTTTCTGAAAATGCAAGAAGTCAGCAAGCCGCTTCAGGATGCGGACGCGGAAGACATTGAAGAATTGAGCGACATGCTGCAGCAGCTAGAAGATCAATTCGTCAAAGCAGAAACGGATCAGGGCGTGATCTATTCACTGAGTGAGGTTCCAGAAGTTGACCTTTCATGGTTCAAGCCTCAGTTCCGTGTGGGGGATCGACGCGCGGTCCTATCCTTTAAAGAAGGGCACGATGATTCGATCTCCAGCAAGCGAAAGGGACGTTTGTTCGGACCGGCCGGGGAAGCCGACTCCAAAGCATTTTTCGTCATGTTTTACGACAATCGTGTGTTGTTCGAATCGATCAAAACGTGGTTCGATGGTTTGGAAAAAGAGGAACTTCCTTTGGAAGAAATAAACGGAGAAGGGGAAGAGGGACCCGAATTGGATACGCTTACCTTTTCCACGGAAGAGCTGTTCGACCACGGTGAAAAGCTCTGGCAATTCCTTGGCTGTTGGCACGGATTTTCCAGCCGCAGCTACGTGAAAGACAACGTGATCATCAGCGAATCGTTGTTCCGTTTCGTCGATGTAGAATCGCCTTGATCGCCTACCCGTCTCCCGTCTAGCGTTGCTGCTCTGCGGCAGCGACGCGGCTGATTACATATTCGACGCCGGGTTCGGTTTGAAAACGAATCCGGTTCTCACCGAGTTGTTCCACGGCAATGTCCTTGCCATCGCGGCGGATCAGGACTGCGCCCTTGGACCATTCGGCAGGCCAGCCTTCAGTCCACAACTCGCAGTCCTTTCCAGCGAGCGATCGAATCGTGACGTTTTGCCATTGGCTGTCTTTCCACTGCAAATCGATCTCAAAGCCACCTCGGGCGCGCAGTCCCGTCACTTTTCCGGCCGGCCACGAATCGGGCAGTGCTGGTAGCAACTGAATCTGCCCCATGTGAGACTGCAGTAGCATCTCGCACACTCCCGCCGCGTATCCAAAGTTGCCGTCGATCTGAAACGGAGGGTGGGTGTCAAACAAGTTGTCGTAAATGTTGTTGAAGATTAACTCGCGAAGCAATTTGTAAGAGCGGTTGCCATCATGCAGTCGGGCCCAAAAACTAATTTTCCATGCCTTGCTCCAGCCCGTTCCGCCATCGCCGCGAGCGTCTAGGGAAACGCGGGCTGCTTTGGCAAGGTCCGGGGTCGTCAAAGGCGAAATCTGGCGACCGGGATGCAGGCCCACCAATTGAGAAACGTGCCGATGTTGATTTTTCGGATCGTCGCGATCCACCATCCACTCCTGCAGTTGCCCCCATTTTCCAACTTGAGGCGCCAGCAGTTTGCCTTTTAACGTCGCGATTTTCTGACGAAATTCCGGATCGTCATCAAGGATCGTGGAGGCTTCGATGAAGTTCGTAAATAGATCCCAGACCAACTGTTGGTCAAAGGAAACCCCGTCTTCTTTCGGGCCATGCTCGGGTGACCAACCGTCGGGCGAAACCAGTTTGCCGTCGGGAAGTTCTTTGAGATGATCTTCCCAGAAATGGCAGAGCTCCTTCATCACGGGAAAGGCCCGAGTCCGTAGATATTCTCGGTCCAGCGAAAACGCGTAGTGATCCCACAGGTTTTGCGCGATCCACGCCGAATCGCCTTTTGACCATTTGTACGTCGATCCGCCAAACACTCCATTTTCGGCGTGTGTCAACCAACCGCGCGTTTGGAATGTCTTCTTCGTTTCGGCTTTGCGAACGTCACGAATCGAGTTAACCCATTCCGCCAACGGCAAAAAACACTCCGACAGATTGGCCACATCGGCAAACCAATAGTTCATCTGAATGTTGACGTCGGAATGATAGTCACAGCGCCACGGCGGCAGATTGCTTTGATTCCATAGCCCTTGCAGATTTGCCGGCAGACATCCCGGACGCGAACTGCTGATCATCAAATAGCGAGCGTACTGGAACAACGTTTCTTCCAAGTCCGGGTCAGGCTGTCCGCCTTTAATCTGCTTGGGGACTTCATCGCGTTTTCGACGTGGGGCGACGATAACTTTTTCCCCACGGTAGGCAGTCAGTCGCTCGTCGGTCGGCAACTGCCGAGTGGCCGCAGGCGTTGAACCGAAATCAACGCTCAGACGATTGAACAGCTGTTGATAGTCCTCAATGTGCTCCCGTTTCAAATCGTCGTATGTTTTGGCAGACGCCGCTGCCAGCCAGTCATTAAGCCGCTGGTGCGGGTTCTCGCCACGCCAGCCTTGTTCCCGTTGATTCAGATAATTCGTATCGGCCACCAAGAAGATCACCAGTTCATCACAGTCGACGAATTCGATGGCCCCGTTTTCGGCCTTCAGTTCTCCTCCGGTGTGCAGAACTTTGACTTGAGCTTCGTAGTCGAGGAACAGCTTGTAGAGCGTCGGCGGTTTGTCTTGGAGTTTTTTTGGCCGAGGTTTGGCGACGTCTTTCAAGGTTCCGGTGGCAGTGATCAGGTTTCCAGTGGCGGTGATTTTTGCTTGGTGGGCATCTTTCAGCCGAATTTTGCCGGTGTAGGCTCCGGGTTTGTCCGCAGAGAATTTGAATACCAATGTTTCTGCGGGGCGACTGGCGAAATACTCACGCGTGAAGCTTGTGCCTTCGGATTGATATTCGACGCGATGAATGGCATTTTTGATATCCAGCTCTCGTCGATAAGTCGCCGCATCAAAGGGTGCACCCGGGGGTTTCTGCATGTCGATAAGCAGATCCCCAAACGCTTGGTAACGGCCGGTGTCTTGTTCATCACCGACCCACAAACTATCGACATTGAATTGTATTCGTTCGTTGCTGGGACGCCCGAACGCCATGCAACCCAACCTCCCGTTGCCCAATGGGAGCGCATGAGTCTCCCACGCTGTTGCCGGCGATTGATACCAAAGCTTGTAAGGCGCTGCCGTTTCCTGAGCCGAACAAACAGCGGTGGCCATCGCGCAGATGGCGACTGCTAGAAGGCTCAATAAGGTTTGAGTTTCAAGACCGTGAGTGCGTTGAGGATTCATGTTTGCTCTACGTGAATTGGTGTTAGCGACCGACTGAGCCATTGATTTGGAAGCGGATCTCGTTCCCGCTAGGGTCGGGTCCCCGTCACCGCAGGCATCAGCATGACACAGTTTAACCCGAGTTCCGCCTTTTTAAACACACGGTGAGGACAAGTGTTGGCGGTTGTTGTCGAGATTGTGTTGAAACGATTCCAAAGTTTCATGGACTGCGGAATCGTGCCCACAGTGCCGCGATGGGGGACTCGCAGATGTCATGGGTTCGATCGGCGGCAAGGGCACAGCAGGAAAGGCAGAATAAAATCAGCAGCACGCACCAAATCGAAATCAGGTCCATGAATGAAAACACGCGCCCGTCTTGGTAAAGGCTTCGATAGAAAATGGGGTCTCGAATGATGGCGTTGGACATAAACCCAATTTTGACGAAAGAGATTACCACCGCAAAAACCACCGCGATTCGGATTCGATGCAAGATCGCAACTCCCGTGATGATCACCGGGATGGTGCTGAAGCAGACTCCCGAGAGGACCATTTGGAATTGCCCCTCCCATTGTTCGGAGGACATTTCAAACTTGAAAGCCGCCAGCATAACGCTGCCGATCAGCCACAAGGAAAGGAGGGTGTGGGAGACGATCGCAAACCAGCCAGCATTGTCAATTCTTGCGGGCTTGAGGCACCATGCAGAGAGTCTGCTAAGGAAGGTGGGACGCTTTCCGAGAATGGGTCTGTCGGCGGCGCAGTTGCGCAGATCGATGGCGAGGGCTTGGGCGGACTCGTAGCGATCGTGAGGTTCACGTTCAAGGCATTTGGCACAGACCGTATCGATTGCTTTCGAAAGTTCCGGGCGAGCGTGAATCAAGCGGCGAGGCGAGCTATGGCGGAGGTTGTCAAGCACTTCCACGTAGCTCTCTCCCGAAACCGGCAGTTCGCCCGTAAGCATGTGAAACAGAATGACTCCCATGCTGTAGATGTCGACGGCTTCTGGCGGGCCCGAACTGGAGTTTCGGTCGAGCTGTTCGGGAGCCATGTAGAGAGGGGTTCCGATGACCAAGCTCGCGCGGGTCTCTAAAAGCGAATCGGCGATCTTGGCTAAACCAAAATCGGTGATCCGAATTGCGAACGCAGCCGCATCCGATTCTTGCCGATCAGAGCGATCAGGCTGATCAGAAATGGGGTCGGCATTTTCCGGCTTGGGATCTACCGGAAAAAGCAGAATGTTGCTTGGTTTTAAGTCGCGATGGTAAACGCCTTGTTGGTGAGCGTAGGCCACTGCATCGGCGATCTGAGCCATCATCAGCACAAGCTCTCGCCATGGCCTTGGTTGCGGTGGGGCCTGTTGTGTGAGCCACGTATCGAGATCTGGCCCTTCGCACCATTGCGAGGCGATGAAGGGCGTTGGCCCGCTTAGGACCGCTTCGTAGACCGGGACGATTCCGGAATGGGAAAGCTTGGCCGCGACTTCAGCTTCCTTTGCGAAACGCTCCCGTTTGTCAGGATCGAACAGCGTTTCCATTCGCGGGACCTTCAGTGCGACCAGTCGCCCCAGTTCATGATCCAGTGCTTTATAGACAACGCCAAAGGTACCGAAGCCACCGACTTCCAGCAGTTGATACTGTCCGAGCCTCTCTGAGGTGCCCTGCTTTAAAGCCAACGAGTCCTTGGTCCATAGCCGTTCCAGCCGGTCAACGATGGGGTCTCGATTTTCTTTTTCAGAGAGACTGTCGTGGTTGGGTGACAGTCGCGACATTACAATTCACCGACGGAGCATTTGAGGTTTTGGATTCCACGCGACCAGAGTTTTCGTACGGCGTTTTCGCTGACTTGCATCTGTTTGGCGATCTGGCGGTACGACTGACCCTGCCTGTGCCTCGCTTCAATGACCTCGCGTTGTCGATCCGGCAGTTTTCGCAGTGCACTCACCAATTCTTCGTCCGCCTCGGAACGCTGATCAAGACTGCTAAGCTTATTGTCGCCGGGACCAGATATCTTTTGGTGCATGGAACCGAGTGAAACTTCTCGGCTTGGATCTCTTCGTTTTGTTCCGTGGTAGCGTCGAGACTCATCTTGGAGGTTATTGATCGCGATCTTTTTCATCCACGCCATCAATTCGAGTTTGCTGGCGCCGCGAAATTGGTCAATCGATTGATAGGCTTCCAACATGCTTTGTTGCACAACATCAGAGCCGCCAAATTTACTTTGCAGTGCGTCGCTAAGCTCCGCATTGACCACAAATAGCAGGTAATTTCGCAGCTGGACGAGCAGTAAGTCCATCGCGTGGTCGTCACCGCTTCTGGCCTGATCGATTAAATCTGTCCAGTGATTCGCCCCTACAGCATTCCCCATAGCACCTGCCATCAACTCCAAAGTGTCCAATATCCTCGCCTAGGCTATTTGCTATCCCGTGACTCCGCAAGTTTTTTTGACTGTCGTGCCGGTGTCGTGCCGGTGTCGTGCCGGCGTCGTGCAGGTTCGTTTTCTCAATCGAAATCATTTTTTTGAGTTTTGTGACTCAAATTGCGATCCTCCGCGACTCGTGGAAGTGAGGTGTGGTGCTCTTTTCAAGATTCGTCATTTCCAGCTTGAGAGTTAGTCAATGAGTTTTCAACATGGACTAGAGTTCTAGCTCTCTTGTGTCCGTTTGCTTTCGGTATTTCGGAGTCAAACCATAGACTTGTTGCCCAAGAGACGGCGGATGAACCTGCTCTTGCGAATCGGACACTATCTGGAAATGGCGATTTTGGACGACATATCGTTCAACGAAAAAGAGATTAAGATTTCAGCGCTGGAGGGGCGCCAGCATGTAGCCATGGGGCGTTTGCGAACCCGTTCTTTTCAACCTCGAAGGGACGACAAGATTGAAACGCCTTACACCTACGGGCGTAGGATCAATAGCCCATGGTTTTCGGTTACGGCCACCGAAATACTCTCAATCACAACGGGATTGGATCAAACCCCGTCGGGGTTTCGTCAACTTGTTAGGACCGGTTACCTAGCGTTCAAGAACCTTGGGCTAATGATCTAACCTTGTTGAGGTTATGCGTTACTTCGCGGCTTCTAGCCTAAAGTAAGTGCCATTCGGTAGCGCCTTGCCGCTCATCAAGATTGTGCTGGCGGTTACACCTTGCCCGACCGGACACAGCTAAAGACGAGGTTCGTCGCGCAACTCATTTGTGTTTTATCGGTGCCCGACAGTATCCCCGCTGAAGTCCGCGAACTCCACGTCTGCGATGGACCCACAACTCGCATGCGGTTATCGAAGCAACCTGTTTTCAAGAAACAAACGTGCCCTAAACACTGCCAAAACTGTCTCGCTTTAACGTTCTTAGTTGATGTGAAAGTGGCATTGAGTTTGCAAACTTTGTCACGAGTTCGAGTGGTCCCCGAGTGTCGCGCGGAAGCGATCGTGAACACTCTCACATGACTTATGGCGATAGCGAAGTGCTTGCGTGCGATGGATCTCCCCGACCTCCGAAGAGTTGCGGCAAGCTTGTGAAATGCGATTCACTTTAGAGTGTTTCGGCTACAGAAAAAAAGTCGCCCCAGTCCTTATCGAGGGAATAATCACAATGCCCCGTCTCTTTCCACTGTTTCATTTTTTGAGTTTTACGACAGTAGGAGAGAAAATGAAGTACACGGAAAGTAACAGATCATTTGTTTTTTTGTTGGTTTTGGGAAGCCTTGCTTTGATGGCATCGCCGGTTTCTCAAATTCATGCTCAGGTCATCCAAGAGATTCCAGTGCGTGGTCTCTTGGGGGTCGCTGCAGTCCGTTACAACCGGGCTGGTGAACAAACGATTCAATACAACCCCCGGTCGTGTGCCCGTTTAGGGCCGGATCTCTGTCAATTCATTCGAGCGCATGAGTACGGACATGTCGTGTTGAATCATCTGGGGCGTGGCACTCCACGGCGCCAGGCTGAATACGAAGCCGATGTGTGGGCGGCTCGAAACGTGACTCCCCAATCTCGTGCTGCTGCAATCAACTTTTTTGATTCCGGCAGAGGCGGGAGTTTTGCCCACGGAACCAGTTGGGCTCGGTCATCCCGAGTCGTTTCGGCTCCGATAACGCAAGGGTTTCGCACGGTATCGCGGCGGCGCGATGGCTCCGCAGTTGCCGTCTCAAGGGGATTCAACACATTGGGGATTCGGACTTTGATTCGACGGCCTTTCTTTAGAAAATAAGGGTCAACGCGGGGTCTACGCCGGTGGCGTGGTAGACGTTATCCTGTTGGTTTGGGTGTTTTTGCCCAAACCAACAGATTTTGTTTGATAACGAGGCTACGGTGTCGGTGCTTGACGGTTTTGAACACTTTGCACGCAAAGACGAATCCCTTGCGGGTTTGACGGGTTTACGTTTCCCTGCCACTGCGGAATTCTTTGCGGAACCTACCAATCAGGACGAACTGGCCGCGATTTTGAAGCGGTTTGCTTCGGAAAAGAAACCGGTACGTATTATCGGAGCCGGTAGCAATCTGCTGGTTCGCGACGCACACGTCGAAGGATTGGTGGTTCAGCTTTCTGCGCCCGCGTTCAGTTCGATCGACGTGCAAGAGAACCGAATCGTTGTCGGAGGCGGCACGCGGCTGTCCCATTTCGTGGCCTCTGCCGTTGGCGAAGGCATGAGTGGACCTCAGCACTTGGTCGGACTTCCGGGAACGATCGGCGGTGCGTTGTACAGTGATCTGGAATTTCCCAACGTGGACATTGGCACTTGGGTTCGCTCGATCAAGTCGCTTAACCGCGATGGCGAATTGGTTTCTCATGGCGGCGATGGCAGCCCGTTTTCTCACTACCAGTCTGTGTTGCAAGGACAGATCATTGTTTCGGTCGAGATGGAGTTTGAGAAAGAGGCTTCTGAAGGGTTAACGAAACAGATGCAGAAGCTCTGGATCGTGCGCCGCGCCAAACGTCCGCCAGCGGACATGAGTGCGGCTTGGATCTTCAAGGACCATGGCGGTCAGTCGGCGGCAGAGCTGATTGAATCCGCGGGTTTGAAGGGTGTCTCTTCAGGCGGTGTTTCGCTGTTCGATGCGGATCCAAATTTCTTGGTGGCCGAACCGGGCGCCACCTCAGAACAGGCGATGGAATTGATCGAGCACATTGCTACCGAAGTCGAACAGAAATTGGACGTAAAGCTCGAGCGCGCGATCCAAGTCTGGTAGTTTGTGCCGATTGCAAACAGCAGGGGCAAAGCCAGCGAGTTTTCCTCGCCCAGTCGTGAAGTTGCGACAGAAGAAGTCCGGCCACGATGTGGCGTTGAAATATCCCGGAGAGGCTGTGAAAAATTGTAGCTGGACTGGCAACAGTTCAGAAATCTATGATTATCAACGGGAGTGCCACCTTTCTAAAATCGTGGGCAATCGCGACAATGGAAGATTCAAATTTTGTGTCTGTTAGCCATTTAATACGCGAATGTTCTTTGTCTTCGACGGTCTGGATGGATCGGGTAAAACTACTCAGCTCGACCGGTTCGTGACCTCACTGGAGGCACTGGATCGTACTGTCGTTGTGGCGAAAGATCCTGGCACCACCGCACTGGGTGAACAGCTGCGATCGATATTGCTCAATTCGTCCGATATGCCGATTCACATGCGGGCCGAAATGATGATGTTCACCACCGCCCGCACCCAGCTGGTCGAAGAAATCGTTCGACCCGCACTCGCCAACGATCATATCGTTGTGCTGGATCGCTACGTGCTTTCGACCGTGGTGTACCAGGGAATCGCGGGCAAGCTAGATCCTGACTCCATTCGAACCATCAATCAAATCGCCACCGACGATATCTGGCCGGACCATACCTTTATTTTGGATCTGCCCGTTGATGTCGCGATGGGGCGATTGGGGAAAGATTTGGACCGAATGGAATCTCGCGGAAAATCCTACTTTGAAAAAGTCCGCAAAGGATTCGTCGATGAAGCCAATGCCCGCGACGATGTAACCTTGATCGACGCAAATCGCACTCCCGACGAAATCGAAGCGTCGATCCGAACCGTGGCTCAATCTCATTTTGGTTTATTTGGCGAGGCGAATTGATGGGCTGGTCAGAAATCCTCGGGCACCAACCCGCCAAAGAAAGATTTGTACAAAGTCTTTCCCGTAACCGACTTGCCAGTACCTATCTGTTTGTCGGTCCTGACGGGATCGGCAAACGAACCTTCGCCCTGCAACTCGCCAAAGGCCTGCTGTGCGAGAGCCATGATTCGATTGAATCTTGTGATCAGTGCCCGACCTGTCAGCAGATTGATGCGCAAACCCATCCGGATCTGATTCAGGTTTCCCGTCCGGCGGGGAAGGCTTTTATTCCGGTTGAATTGTTTATCGGCCCCAAAGAAAAAAGACATCGCCAAGGTCTATGCCACGATATTGGACTGAAGCCATTTTCGGGCAACCGCAAAGTCGCGATCATCGACGACGCGGACTTTCTGAACGTCGAAGGCGCCAACTGCTTGCTGAAAACGCTGGAAGAACCGCCCGCCAATTCACTGCTCATCCTGATCGGCACCAGCGAACAACAACAGCTGCCGACGATTCTTTCCCGCAGCCAAGTCGTGCGTTTTTCGGCTCTAACGGTTGATGATGTTCGCACCGTGCTGGGACGAATCGCACTGGAAACGGAAGCCGATTTGAACGACCTGGCCGCCGCCGCAGGTGGCAGCATCTCGCGAGCAAAAATTCTGGCCGATGGGGAATGCATGGAATTTCGCAAATCCCTGCTGCGACAACTCGCGTCGGTGGATCCTGCCCGCAACAGCTTCCTGCAACAAATCATGGAATTCATCGATGCGGCCGGAAAGGAAGCATCCGCCAAGCGCTTGCGAGCGATTTGGGTTGGCGATTTGGCGATCGAGCTCTATCAGGCTTGGTTGCAAAACGCTGCCGGAGCGGAGCACCCCGAAACCGATCCGTTTCTGAAAGACATTTTGGCCGGTGCGCCTCAAAGTGGCGAACTGGCTGACCGGTTGGCCCGCTGTGTTGAACTCACCGTCATCGCCCAGCGAAAAATTCGAGCCAACGTCATGCCGCTTAACGCGATGGAAATCTGGCTGCGGGATGTGGGCCGGATTTGCCGTGGCGAACCGGTTCAAGAATCCGCCGACGAATCGTTGCTGACGATCTTCGGATAAACCCCAAACTCACTGAACAGAAAAATCTCCGCGAACCCACCCACTATGCCCCTCGAAAACTCTGCAAACAAAACAAACTGCGCCGAACAGCAGCGGATGGAACAGGATCGAACCCGCACCGCGAACTGGAAGCGCTGGGGACCCTACCTTGCCGAACGGCAATGGGGAACCGTCCGCGAAGACTACTCCGACAATAGCGATTCATGGCGGTCGTTCACCCACGAACACGCCACCTCCCGCGCCTATCGCTGGGGCGAGGACGGTCTGTTGGGAGTTACCGATCGTCAAGGACGACTGTGTTTTGCCCTCGCATTGTGGAACGGGAAGGACCCGATTCTAAAAGAACGCTTGTTCGGGCTGACTGGCCCGGAAGGCAACCACGGGGAAGACGTCAAGGAATATTATTTTTACCTTGATTCAACACCGACGCATTCTTACATGAAAGCGTTGTACAAGTATCCCCAAGCCGAATTTCCGTATCAACGGTTGCGCGATGAAAATGCGGCTCGTGGATTCGAAGACCCAGAATTCGAAATCGAAGACACCGGCGTGTTCGACGACGAACGTTACTTCGACGTCCAAGCCGAATATGCCAAAGCCGGTCCTAACGACCTGTTGATTCGGATCACGATCACCAATCAAGGCCCCGACGTGGCGCCGCTGCATTTGCTGCCGTCGCTTTGGTTTCGCAATACTTGGTCGTGGGGTCGCTCGGGCGAGGGCTACTGGTCCAAGCCGCGAATTTCCAAACTGGCCGATCAAACCCTTGAGTCCGAACACGATTCGCTGGGACGATTTCTGTTTTTCGCGGACAACGATCGAGGCAAAGACAACAGCGAAGGCGGTAACTCTCCGGTTTTTCTGTTTACCGACAACGAAACCAATGTCCAGAAGCTCTACAACCAAACTAGTGAAGCCGCTTTCTATAAAGACGCGTTTCACGAGTACGTGTTGGAAAACAAGATCAATGCCGTGCATCCGGCCCAAGCAGGAACCAAGGCCGCGGCTGTCTACCAGATGGAATTGCAGCCCGGGGAGTCTCGCAGTTTCAGTTTTCGATTGGTGAAGGACTCCGACGTCACCGACCCGACGCCCGAGAGCATGCTGGGCGATGATTTCGATGCGGTGTTCGCCGAGCGGATCAAGGACGCCGACGAGTTTTACGAAGGCAAACTGGAAAGCTGGTGCTGCGATCAGGAAAAAGCCATCGCTCGTCAAGCGTTCGCTGGACTGTTTTGGACGAAGCAATTTTACTTTTACAGTGTCCACGATTGGCTGCGTGGCGACACGACGATGCCCACGCCGTCAGAAAATAGAAAGTCGGGGCGGAACGCGGATTGGAACCATCTATATAACCGCGATGTGATTTCGATGCCCGACAAATGGGAGTACCCATGGTACGCGGCGTGGGATCTGGCATTTCACATGGTGCCCTTTGCGATGGTCGATCTGGAATTCGCCAAAGAGCAACTGCTGCTGTTTTTGCGGGAATGGTACATGCATCCCAATGGCCAGATTCCGGCTTACGAATTTCAGTTCTCCGACTGCAACCCGCCCGTTCATGCGTGGGCGGTTTGGGAAGTTTATCTGCTGAGCGGTGATTCGCCGGAAAGTCGCGATCGCCAGTTTCTGTCGAAGGCCTTTCATAAGCTGCTGATCAATTTTACGTGGTGGATCAATCGAAAAGACAGCGATGGGAATCACATCTTCTCCGGCGGTTTTTTGGGGCTGGATAACATCGGCGTCTTTGACCGTTCTCAACCCGGGCATCTCGGTGCGGAGCTGGACCAAGCCGATGCGACGGCGTGGATGGCGTTTTACAGCGTGATCATGCTGTCGATGGCGCTGGAGTTGGCTCGGACCGATAGCAGCTACGAAGATGTGGCATCGAAATTCTTCGAGCACTTTGTAGCGATTGCGGATGCGATGAACTCGGTCGGTGGCGACGGATTGTGGGACGAAACGGATGAGTTCTACTACGACCAACTCAACCAAGGCGGCAGCACGACGCCGATGAGAATTCGCTCCGTGGTCGGATTGTTGCCGATGGTGGCGGTTTCTGTGCTGGATCAGGATTTGATCAGTCAATTGCCCGGGTTTCAAAAGCGTTTGGTTTGGTTTCTGGAAAATCGGAAACGCTTGGCCAGCCAGATTTCGTACATGGAAAAATCGGGTGACAGTAACAAGCTATTGTTGGCGATCCCGTCCAAGAGTCGCTTGCTAGGGTTGATGCGATACATGTTGGACGAAACGGAATTCCTTTCGGACTACGGTATTCGTTCGATGTCCAAGCATCACGAAGCGAATCCTTATTCGGTATCGATCAACGGTCAGGACTTTTCGGTTAAATACACTCCGGCGGAATCTGACTCGGGCATGTTCGGTGGCAATTCGAATTGGCGTGGGCCGGTTTGGTTCCCGATCAATTTTCTGCTGATCGAAGCTCTGAACCAGTACCACGATTTTTACGGAGACGCGTTGAAGGTCGAATGCCCTGTTGGATCGGGGAATGAAATGACCATCAAGGAAGTCGGCGACGAAATTGCGAGGCGGCTGACGACGTTGTTTCTGCCTGAAGACGGACGTCGGCCGGTGAATGAGCAACGGCCGTTTCTGGATTCGAAGCCTGCTTGGAAGGATCTCATTCTGTTCCACGAGTATTTTCACGGCGACACCGGGCGCGGTTTGGGGGCCAGCCATCAGACGGGTTGGACGGCCTTGGTCGTGAACTGTTTGGATCGGCTGCAGAAAAAGTAAGTCAGCCCGCCGCGCGGAAATGAAAAACGACAAGGCTTTAGCCGGCACGAGCCGCCGTTAGAAAGTTTGTAGTATCGCCTCTAGAGATCGTCCGGCTTAGATTGGGCATCACGCAATAAGCGAAAATTCCAAGATTAACGCGTTCATGGGCAAGTGCCAAAACGCGTTCAAATGCCTCGTAGTCTTCCTGCTTCTCAAAAAGAGTCAAACGAGCCACCGCGCGGTTGATCACATGGAAACAAGTCCCGGCTGGACAAATTCGAGGGCGTCGTGGCATCTCCACATCTTACCAAAAAACGCCCCTTTTCTTGC
>CAZDZX010000077.1:7330-15687 GCA_964510005.1 uncultured Pirellulaceae bacterium | reverse complement strand
GGTGGCATAGGCTTCCAGCGCTTCCAGCCTGTGATCAAGCGCGTTGCATATCCTGAGACCTCACGCCGCGGTTGAAGAGTATGCCCGTCGCGTTGAAGAGGATGTCTGTCACGGTTGAAGAGGGTGTCACTTGCAGAACTCCGCACACCAAGCCCCGATAGGGGCGACAGCATGTAGCCACGGGTGTAAGCGTGTAAGCCCGTGGAAGTCAGGCTCACGACACACCCAAGCCCCGAAGGGGTGACAGCAATCGGCTTCGTGATGGGGCAGCCGATCGATGACCACCGGTCAACCGTGGCTAGATGCTCGCCCCTTTGGCGCGCGAACGCCACCTTAGGTGTAATAAATCAGCAGAAACACACCTAACAAAACCGCTGCCCAAAACGCCATCGCGCTCGTTGGCCAAGGTCTACCAAGGATCCCTTTTTCATCAAAATAGCCGCCCAGCTTTTTCGTAAACTGCGAGATGCCACCAACCGCGAGTTTTCGCCATGCGGCATCGAACACGCCAAACACCCAGCCCAACCACGCAATAAACGCGGGTAGCAATCGGCGGTAGAACCAATCCGTATCCAGATTCGTCGCATCGACCTCAGCCGGATACAGTTTTGTCTTCATCAAAAACACAAACGCCAACACCGCAAACATCAGCAGTTGCAACTGCATTACCACATGGGCGGCGGTGTAAGGTTTGTAGGCCTCGTGATGCCCATCGTGCACCATCTCCGGTGCGTAGGGCAGCAACGCGTAAAGCAACGGATAGAAAATCCCCAGCCCCACACATAAAATCGCCGCCATCCCCATCGCGATCAGCATATTCAAGGGCGCTTCTTTGACTCGCTTGCCAGAGTCATGAGCAAAGAAAGCGAAAAACGGAATCTTGATCCCCGAGTGCTCCATCACGCCCGCCGAAGCGATGAGCAGGACGATCCACACCCAGAACATGTGCTGCTCGCCCGCCGCCGAAATGATCATGGACTTGCTGACGAACCCGGATAGCAACGGGAAACCGGAAATCGAACCGGCACCGATCATGCAGAACCCCGTCGTCCACGGCATGGACTTGTGCAAACCGCCAAGTTCCGTGGCTTTGGTGGTGCCGACTCGATGCAGCACCGCACCCATCGACATGAACAGCAGCGCCTTGTAGATGATATGGCAAAACGCATGGGCCGCTGCACCGGAGATCGCAAGGTGCGTTCCGATCCCGATGCCGACCACCATGAAACCGAGCTGGTTGTTCAAGCTGTAGGCCAGCACTCGTCGTAGATCATTTTCAATCACCGCAAAGATGATCGGGAAAAGCGTCATCGCGCAGCCGATCCAAATCAGTTCTTCCTGACCCGCAAACCCGCGCGCCAGCGAATAGATCGCCAGTTTGGTGGTGAACGCACTCAGGAAAACAGTGCCCGTAACGGTGGCTTGAGGGTATGAGTCCTGCAACCAATTGTGCATAAACGGAAACGCGGCTTTGATGCCAAACGCGATCAGAATCAACAGTGCCGACAAAGGCATTGGATCGCCTTGAGCCAGCCCCAGTGTTGCCAGAATCGAGTAGCCCCCATCCCCTGTCAGGCTTTCGAACATCAGATTGCCGGTTTCGTTCAGCCGCATGATAGCGCCCGAAAGCAACAGCACGCCGGAAGTCACCTGGATGATCAGGTAGCGCATCCCGGATTTGTAACTGCGTTCGGTACCGCTGGCCCAGACCAACACGACACTCGAAAGTGCGGTCAGTTCCCAGAACAAGAACAGCGTGATGAAATCGCCGGCGCAGGCGGCCGCGATTGCACCGCCGGCGTAAACCATGGCGGCGATATGTTGTTTGGTGTCTCGAACGTGCAGCGCGTAGATCGACGCCATCACGGCAGCCAGATGAAAGATCACGCCGAAGATTCGGCTGAGGTTGTCGATGCGAACCATCGACAGCGTCTGGCCAAACACTTCCCATTGACCGCCGCTATCGATGTTCGGCGTCAAGCAAAACAGCAGCAGGCTGATCAGCGACAGGGCCAGCGCACCGATCGCGGCGCGGCTCTTGCCAATAAACGGCAATGCCAGCGCTCCCAGAACCATCACGATTCCAGGCGGGATGTGAGCGAGGCTATCGATCATAATAATCCTCCTCGCGTTTGATGATCATTCGTAGCCCCACGCCTAAAAAGACGACCACCACGAAAGCCACAAATCCAAAAATGGCCTGAAAGGCAAACATGTTTTCGTATTTGGGGAAATGCGGATGCTTGTTGGGGTAGGGGACCAGTACCAACGCCACGCAAACAACGATCAATCCAATGATCAGCTTGCGAATATTTTCGGGCCGTTCGAACCAGCTTGGATCGCTTGTCTCATGTTTCTCACTCATGACTTGGCCACCTCCGTACTTGCACTGGTGATCGGCAGCAGAATCTCATAGATCGAATCGGCAAAGAAAAACAGCAGCACGCTACCGACGGCGGTAATGCACAGCGGCACAACACAGAACAACGGCGCTTCTTTAAGCTTCATGGGAGTCTCACCCGGCGGTGTCATGAACGCCCGAATGGGGATCGGCACCAGATAAGCAATGTTCAACAGGGAGCTGATCATCAGCGTCGCCACCAAGAACACCATGCCTCGATCCGCAGCGCCAACAGCAAGGAACCACTTGCTCCAAGCACCGCCACCGGGGGGCAAGCCAATGATGCTGATCGAGGCCACCAAAAAAGCCCCGAAAGTAAACGGCATCGCGCGGCCAAGGCCACGCATGTCACTGATGTTGGTCTTGTGAGCTCCCACGTAGATCGCACCGGCACAGAAAAACAGGGTGATCTTTCCGACCGCGTGCATCGCGATATGCATTCCCGACCCAATGATGCTGTCTGAGGTCGCCAGCGCCGCACCAAGGGTGATGTATGCCAATTGGCTGATCGTTGAATAAGCCAAACGAGCTTTCAGATTGTCCTTGGTCATCGCCACGAGGGAGCCGATCAGAATCGAAGCTCCCGCCACGTAGCACAACCAGTCACTGATCCCCGTTTCGCGAACCAAATCGAATCCAAAAATGTAAACGACGACTTTCAGGACGCTGAACACGCCGACTTTCACCACGGCCACCGCATGCAGCAGAGCACTAACTGGTGTAGGAGCAACCATCGCCGACGGCAACCAGCGGTGAAACGGCATCAAAGCCGCCTTGCCGATCCCGTAAGCAAACAGGCCCAATAAAATTGCCAGCGGAATCGGATCGATTTTGCCAGCCTCGTAGGCTTCCCGCAAAATCCCACCGGCTTGAAAATCGAGCGTGCCCGCCAGAGACCACGTCCAGATGATCGCGAACATGAAAAAGGCCACCGATGTCGAAAGCAGGATGCCGATGTAAACCCGACCGCCAGCCCGCGCTTTTTCGTCACCGTGATGGGTGACCAGCGGGTAAGTCGAAATCGTCATGACTTCGTAGGCAATAAACAGTGTGAATAAATTGCCTGAAAAAGCCGCCGCCATCGCAGCAAAAATAGCCAATGCAAAACAGGCGAAAAACCGTGTCTGATTGATTTCATGATGCCCGCGCATATACCCGATGGCATAAATCGTGGTCAGGATCCACAACCCTGAAGCCACCAGCGCGAACAGCATGCCCAGCGGTTCGACTTGGAAAGCGATCGGAAAGCCGGGCAACATTTCGCCCAAGACGACTTCCGGTTGGGCGCCGCCGAAAACGTGGCCAGCCAAAATGCAATTCAAAACGAACAGCACCATGGCGACGGCAACGGAACCGGCTTCGCGGACGTTGGGTGATTTTCCAAAAACGACGACCCACAGGACCGCAACGAGGGGCAGGATCAGGCCTGCGATGATCAGAGATTCAGGAGTCATGCTTGGGCTCCTTGATGGTCACAAATGGGGCAATGGGTTCCAATCACTTTGCACCTCCTTCGGCAAACTCTTGGAACAGTGATTCGGCGGCGCCCATCGAAATATCGAACGGCCATTGCGGCCAAATCCCGAACAGAATCGTGGCTCCGATCACGACATACAGCGGGATCAGCATCGATAGCGGTGCTTCGGTTGCTTTTTCTGCTGCGGGTGAAGGTTCGGCAAAAAACAGGGCTTCGACGACTCGCCAAACATAAACCAATGCCAGTAGTGAGCTGATCAGCATCAACATCGCGACCGGCCAACGGCCTCCGTCGAAGCAACAGGTCAACAGTTGCCACTTGCTAATAAAGCCCGCGGTCAGGGGAACTCCGATCAAACCCAACCCGCCGATCGCAAACGCCGTTGAAGTCCACGGCATCGTCCGGCCGGCACCTCGCATGTCTTCGATTTTGACCGATCCCAGTCGATACGAAAAACAGCCCACCGCCATGAACAGGCCCCCTTTAATGATCGCGTGGTTGAACATGTGAACGATCGCCGCCGCCAACCCGCCCACACTCACGAGGCCGATGCCCAGCAGCATGTATCCGATTTGGCCGACACTGGAATACGCCAACAGACGCTTTACGTTGTCTTGATAAATCGCCGCCGTCGACGCCACAAAAATTCCAATCAGCGCCAAACCGACCATGCTCTCATCAAGAGGCATCGATTCGAACGCGAACTGGTGACCAAAGATCGAAAACATCAAACGGATAAACGCGTAAACCGAAACCTTGGTCGACGTCGCGGCAATAAAAGTCGTCACCACAGAGGGGGCGTAGGTGTAGGCATTGGGCAACCACGTATGCAGCGGAAACAGAGCCATTTTGATGAACAGCCCGGTGGTCATAAAGGCAAACGCTACCAGTTTGGTGCGCTCGCCGTGGGCGACTTCATCCAGTCGCCCAGCAATGTCAGCCATGTTGAGCGTGCCGGTCATCTGGTAGAGCAATCCAATTCCGATCAGCAGAAACGTGGCTCCGATCGTGCCGACGATCAAATACTGAAGCGCGGCTAACGGAGCGCGGCGGGTCCTGCCCAAGCTGATCAGGGCGTAGGAGGATAGCGAACTGATTTCCAGAAAGACAAAGACGTTGAACAGGTCGCCGGTGATGCACATGCCCATCAGACCGGTCATGCACAATAGATAGGTGGCGTGAAACAGATAGTGTTTCGAATGCGGAATTTCGGCGTCGATCAATCGTTTACCGAACAGCAACACGATCGCGCCCAACCCCGACACGAACGACAGCACAAAACCGCTCAGCGGATCCACCACGTACTCGATGCCGTAGGGCGGTTTCCAGTCCCCGATGTTGTATCGGATGGTTTCTCCGGATTGGCAAACCTGAACGAGACAGGCCAAGGCGCAGGCGAAACTGACCCAAGCGATCACAACCGACAGGACATGGGTCACCTGCCGTCCGCCCAACAGCACGCACAACGGCGCGGCGATCAGAGGCAGAACGATCATCAAGATCGGTAATTGAGAGACGAAGTCGATCACGAATTCCGATCCAGTTCCAAAATTTCATCTTCTTCAATCGTGCCGTATTCTTCGCGAACACGAACCGTCAACGCGAGGGCCAGTGCCGTTGTGGCGACACCGACAACGATTGCCGTCAGCATCAGCACGCTGGGCAGCGGGTTGGTGTAGATCGCATCGGTGGCATGGGCAACCACTTCGGCGGCATGGTCGTGAGAGTCCGCGATTGGATCGACGGCATGAGTGCCATGGGACCCTTGGGCCGTTTTATCGACGAATTCGACCAACTGCGTGGCAGACGTTTCGGTGACGGCATCGTGAGCGTGACCATGATCGTGAGCGTGGCTGTCGTGTCCCGAATCCGCCGGCAGGATGGGCGCCCCTTTGGCGTTTTCGCCGGTGACTTTTCCCATCGTGACATAGAGCAACACGACCGAGGTCTGAAAGATATTCAGCCCGATAATGGTTTTGATCAGATTGCCGCGAGCGATCACCAAGTAAAAACCGGTCATCATCAGGACGATCACAATCCAATAGTTGTACAGCCCGAGGGCTTCGTGGAGCGTCATGATTCGGCCGGCTCCCTGCCAGCGAAGGCGTAAAAGATCACGATCATTACGGAAGTCACCGTGATGCCAACCCCCAGTTCGACCAAGAAGATTCCCAAGTGCTGTCCTGAGGGAACCCAGTTGTGATTGAGGCTGTGATTAAGTGTTTCGTAATTCAAAAAGTTGGCTTGGCCCGATTCGCCATGCCCGTTGCTGCGAGGCAAAATCATGGTCAGGAATCCGGTCCCGGCGTAGAGCACCAAACCCAAAGCAATCAGTTTCTCGATCGCTTTGACCGGAGCCACTCGCTTGGCGGCAGGCAGGCCGTAAACCAAGCCGTAGAGAATGATTGCCGAAGCAAAAATGACGCCCGCCTGAAATCCACCTCCCGGTCCAAAGTCTCCATGAAACTGGACGTAGAGTGCAAACAACAGGATGTAGGGGATGATGATCTTGCTGATCACCCGAATGATGGGAAAGGAAATCATGCGATGAACTTCCTTTGTGGCGACAGGATTCGAATCGATGTAGTCACTGTTGGCTCCCTTCATCTTTTCGCAGGATCAACAGCACGGCAATTCCAGCCGTGAAAATTACGGCGGTCTCGCCCAACGTGTCATAGCCTCGATAGCTGGCCAGCACGGCGGTCACGACGTTGGGCAGCCCATGCATATCCTCAACGGATTTATCGACAAACGAGGGCGATGGATACTGGTGAATGGGGGCTTCGGCGGAACCGTAAGGCGCGTAGTCCGCCATGTCGAAAGTCCCGTAAATCAGCGCGGCACCGGTGATTCCGACCACAATCAAAGGCGTGATTTTAAACGGTGTTTTCTTTTCCTTGGTGCCCGTCAGGGCCAGCGTTCCCAACATCAACACGGTTGAAATGCCGGCGCCGACGGCGGCTTCAGTGAAGGCCACATCGGGAGCGTCCAGAATCAACATCCAGCTGGCACCTAAGAAACTGTAGATGCCAGTGAACATGACCGCAGCCCACAGATCCCGGATCCGCGCAATCGCAATCGCGGTCACGGCCAGCAAGGCAAGGATGGGGATGACAATTAAAATCATGATTCAGTTAAAAGTTATCTGTGTGAAAACGCATCGCAGTGGCAGACGTAAACTGCTCAACGCGAATCCCGGTTTGATTCGTAAGTGTTAATTTCTAACACGGGTTCAACGCCCCGTGAGAGTGCCGACGAAGCCAACGCATGGCAACTTGACGGGCTGCTGACCATCAGGAAGAACAGAATCATCAATAGCTTTGCCAAAATGAAACCGTTGCCGATCTGGAAGCACAGCCCGATCAGAATCAGCGCCGCGCCCAGCGTATCGGTGACCCCGCCACCGTGCAGCCGCGAATAAAACTCGGGCAGCCTGACGATGCCGATGCCGCCAACGATGGCAAAAAAGGAACCCGACAGCAAAAACAGCCACGAAATGATATCTAAAATAATCATGATGAGGCTCCTGCTTCGGCTTCGGATTCACCGAAGTAACCCAACTGCGAGAAACGCAGTAGCGCGACCATGCCGATAAAATTCATCAGGCTGTAAAGCAATGCGACGTCAATGAAGTCTTGGCGGTCGGTCAGAAAGCTAACCACGCAAATCAACAGCACGGTTTTGGTGCCAAACATGTTTAGCGCCAATACGCGATCAAAAACCGTCGGCCCCAACATGGCGCGAATCAGCGCCAGTGTCATCGTGACCAGAATCGCCAGCGAACAGGCGATGAAACCGTATCCCATGAAATCCATCAGGCATCTTCCTTTACTTTCTGAGTGGATTCTTCCAGTTGGGACACGCGTCGATCCATTTCGCCCGAAAGGTCTTCTTCGGCGCCTTCAAACGACAATGCGTGCACTAAGATCCGATCGCCTTCCAGTTTCACCGACACGGTTCCTGGCGTCAGGGTGATGGAGTTAGCCAGAATCACGCGGCCCAGTTCGGTTTTCTGATGAGCCCCGACTTCGATCATGTTTCGTTTAAGTTCCATGTCCTTGGACAGGATCGTTTTGGTGACTTCGATGTTGGAATCCCAAATCTCTTTGGCCAGCCACGGCAGGTAGGTGGTGAAGGGGCGAATCCCCAGCTGAGCGGGAGCTCCTTCGTCGTCGTCGATGCCCATTCGATGCGACATCCAGATGGTCAAAGCCACCGACAGGATGCCCAAAATCACAATGAAAGGAACGGGTTTGCCGGACCACAGCCACCACGCTGCCGACAACGTCACGGCTAGCCAGAATGTGTACTTCATGGTCGTTCGAAAATTTGGGTAGGTTTCAAGATCCGCAGGTAGCCCCAAAGTATATCCCTGCGATCGATGTTCAAAAACCCGACGACAGCGGGTGCGACAAAGCTCAACCGTTGGGGCCTTGATTTATGCTTGCGTAAGTTGCCTTACGCCGAAGGGCGTTCCAC
>CAZDZX010000077.1:0-7230 GCA_964510005.1 uncultured Pirellulaceae bacterium | reverse complement strand
CGTTCCAGCTTACGCCGAAGGGCGTTTTTTGCTTCGAGACAGCAGGGGAGGGCCGGCTCGCTCCCAGCGGCTAGTGGCGCTATCGGCGGTCTAAAAATCGACGGGCTGCAGAGAACTGAAACGTCCTTCACCTGATTTTTTGCAAATTGAGGCTTTGGGGTCTTAAATCCTCAGACAGTTTCTGCCGATCTTGTTACAACCAGAACTCACTTCCGCTTCGCCTCAATTGCACTCAGCATGAACCAGTCCAAACCCAAAGCTACGATCCAACAACATATCATGGAGGAGCAGCGCCGGTTCCCAGGTGCGACCGGCGAATTCTCTTTTCTGCTGTCCGGTATTACCTTGGCGACCAAGAAGATTCAGGCGGCCGTCCGGCGGGCTGGGCTGACCGATATTCTTGGTGAACACGGCAGCGAAAACGTCCAAGGCGAATCGCAACAGAAGCTGGACGTGTTCGCCAACGAGGAACTTATTCAGAGCCTTGGCTTTCGCAGCAGCGTGGGAGTGTTGGCATCCGAAGAGAACGAGAAACCGATCGTGATGCCGCACATGAGCGAGTTGGCGAAATATGCGGTCGTGTTTGATCCGCTGGATGGGTCATCGAATATTGATGTCAATGTGAGTGTGGGAACCACGTTTTCCATTTTCAGAAAGCCGGACGATGCTGGCTTTGATGATCCCTATGCGTGGGTGCTGCAGCCAGGGAATCAGCAGATCGCCGCCGGCTATGTCGTGTATGGTTCCTCCACCGTGATGGTCTATACCGTCGGAAACGGCGTCCATGGTTTTACGCTCGATCCAAGCATCGGGGCGTTCGTGTTGAGCCACCCCAATATGAAAATGCCTCAACAGGGAAAGTACTACTCGGTCAACGAAGCCTACCGCCACGATTTTCCTCCCAAGTACGATCGCTTGATCACGAGCATGTGCGACGGCGGATTGAAGGGCCAAGCCTACAGTGCTCGCTACATTGGATCGCTGGTCGCGGACTTTCATCGGACGCTGTTGCGAGGAGGGATCTTTATGTATCCGCCGACCGAAACGCATCCCAGCGGTAAATTGCGATTGCTGTACGAGGCCAATCCGATCGCCTTCATCGCCGAACAGGCTGGCGGCATCGCCACCAATTCGGAAAGCCGGATCTTGGATATCCAACCCGAGGGCGTTCACGATCGAACGCCGTTGGTGGTCGGCAGCCAAGTCGAAATGAAAGCACTCGAAAGCATTTAATCTTGATCGAATGAAAGAACAGGATAACTTGCTGCGACTGAACTCGCGAGAATTGGGCGTTGAGGTTCGAGTCCGCATTGAAACGGCGGGGATCTTTTTAGATTTGAGCATCGACAACGAATCGATCGGCAGCCGTCGATTGAACAAGGGCAGCTGTTGCAGTTCGGATTCACCGTGTATCGGTTGGGTCCAGATCGACAAAGACCTTCAACAGAAGCACGATCTGCCTCCGTTTATCCACGTTTCACTGTGCTATGACGAAATCATGGCACGGGCGAAGGACGATTAGTTTTGCGGCCAGGACTGTTTTCCTCACGCTAAGGCGCTAAGGCGCAAAGAGGATCTCGCAAAGAGTGTTCTGCATTGAGAACTTTGCGCATTCGCGTGAGCATTTTCTGCAAAGGGATTCGATTTCCCTGTGGCGACCTAGCTGCAAGCCGATTTCTCAATCGCCATCAAACATGTCGCCCAATGAACCAAGAACCGAACCTTCACCTTGTCGGCGTCCACCGAATCCAGTCGCACCGGCGAGGCGTCCGGCGAGTCGGCTGAAGGGGAGACTCTGGAGCCAGACTCGACCGTGGCCTTGCAGTGTTGCCAAAAATAAACCTTCGCCGCCAAAGACCATGCTCTTGAGATTCCCGGCGCGTTCGATGTTGTATTCGATGTGCGGTTCAAACGCGACCAAACAGCCAGTGTCCACGCGCAGGGTCTCGCCGCGCAGTTCCTTTTCGATCACCGTGCCGCCAGCGTGAATGCAAGCGAGGCCATCACCGACTAGCTTTTGCAGAATGAACCCCTCGCCGCCAAACAGTCCCGCGCCAAAACGCTTGTTGAAAGCGACTGTGACTTTGGTGCCCAACGCAGCGCAAAGAAACGCGTCTTTCTGGCACAGCAGGTCGTTGCCCTGAATCGTTGCCATATCGATGGGAATGATTTTGCCAGGGTAAGGGGCTGCAAAGGCAACATGACTTTTGCCTTGCCCGTGATGGGTGAAATGCGTCATGAACAGCGACTCACCCGTGACCGCGCGCTTTCCGGCATCCATCAGTTTGCCAAAGAAGCCTTTGTCGGGTTCAGACCCGTCACCCATTTTGGTCTCAAAGTGGATGCCCTCTTCCATGTAATTCATGGCACCGGCTTCGGCGATTACGGTTTCACCGGGATCCAATTCGATAATCACCATTTGCATGTCGCCACCGATGATTTGAAAGTCCAGCTCGTGACAGTGACGGTGGGTGCCCGGCGGAAGTTGCTTCATCGGCATCGCGGTGGCCATCGGCACCGAGGCTTCGTTGGGGACCGTCAACGGGTCACCGCAGTCGGGGCAGCGAACTTCTTTTCCAGAGAAAGCAGCAGGGGCGTTGAGCGCTTTGCCGCATTGGCAACTGAAGTTGATTGGCATCGAATTCCTCGGTTTGTTTGGAAAATTTCTCAGTCCATCTGTCTTCTCGTCTTTTCGACAAGTAAACAAGCTTTTTATTCGTTAAACAGACCAAGATATTTGCAATTAATCGAGAAGAATTCAGCAGGCCGCAGAAGCCCAAAACTCCAATCGGCCCCAAGAATCGACCCTCTTTGGAGAGCGTCGCAGGGGCTGACTAAGTTTTCAGTTGTTGTGACGTGTGTTCCGATAGCGGAGGGTAAGTTGGTTCATTTCGTAAAAGAACTAGATCGTCGAGAAAAATCCAGAACTTGTTGGCTGTCGAGCCTCTCACGCAAGAAGGGTGGCGTGGGCAGCGCCTTGGTGTGAGATTTTCGCGGCGCAGAGATCGGCAATCGATTCTTAATCAGCAGCTCTCGGATTCCAAAACCCGTTCTAAAACCGTCACAAATTGATGCACGTCGGCAAAAGAGTTGTACAGTGGCACCGGAGCGGCGCGGATGACGTTGGGCTCTCGCCAGTCCGTCACGGTTCCGGATTTTTCCAATTGCTCGTGCACGCCTCGACCTGAAACGCCATCGAGATTGACTTCCAGTGATAGTTGGCAGCCCGCAGCGTTTTTGGGAGTGATGATGTTGACGCGATCTTTAAGCGTGGCCGTAATAAGGTCCCGGAAATACCCCGTCAGTTTTTTGGACTTTTCCCGCAACGGCTCGATGCCGCCAGCCTGTGCGAAGACTTCTAAAGAAGCGCGAATGGCAGCCAAGGAGAGGATCGGCGGATTGCTCAACTGCCATCCTTCGGCAGTGGGAATCGGATCAAAACGGCTCTCCATCAGAAACCGAGTTTCTTTGTCGTGTCCCCACCATCCCGCCATGCGCGGCAGCTTCTTATCGTTGGCATGCTGCTCGTGAACGAAGCAACCGCCAATCGCGCCGGGACCGGAATTGAGATACTTGTAGGTGCACCAAACAGCAAAATCGACATCCCAGTCATGCAGTTGCATCGGGACATTGCCGGCGGCGTGGGCTAAATCAAAACCAACGGGAATGTTGTAGCGATGGGCTGCAGCGGTGATTTGCTGCATGTCCAGAAATTGGCCGGTGTAGTATTGGATGCCCGGAAGCAACACCAATGCCAGCGAGTCGCGATGCTGTTCGATGGTGGAGCAGATCAGTTCGGTCGACAGCAATCCCGATTCAACGCCATGTTTGACCGTCACGATCGATTCGCAAGGATCGTAGCCATGCAGTTTGATGCGAGATTCGACGGCTTGATAGTCGGAGGGGAAGGCGTGTTCTTCGATCAGGATCCGATGTCGTTTTTCTGTCGGCCGGTAAAACGTGGCCATCATCAGATGCAAGTTGACCGTCAACGTGTTCATCACGACGAC
The DNA here is from genome assembly GCA_964510005.1 of uncultured Pirellulaceae bacterium. Classification (GTDB taxonomy): domain Bacteria; phylum Planctomycetota; class Planctomycetia; order Pirellulales; family Pirellulaceae; genus Mariniblastus. Next base: position 3,220 of record CAZDZX010000077.1, on the reverse strand, counting down.
TTCCTGCTGCTGGGCTCCGACAATTTCAGCCATCGTCGGTGCTAACAGTTCGTGGTAGGGCATCCACGGCGTGTCGGATTCGAAGTGGCCTCGAACTCCCAGATTTTTCCACTGGTTCAGTTCGGTTTCGACAAAGCCCGCCACGTTTTTGGGCTGCAGACCAAGCGAGTTGCCAACAAAGTAAATTTCCGGGTCGCCGTTTGGATCGCTGGGGATCCAAAACTGATCTCGAAATTTTGCCAACGGATCGTCTTGATCCATAGCGATCGCGGAATCAATCGACGTGTCAAAAGCTGACATGCAGGACTCGAATAGGAGGGGAGGAATGAACTTCCCCTCATGATAGCACTGTTGCTACTGCGTTGGCCCGCAGTAATTTTCCAGTTCTTGCGGAAACCTTAGCCGCCAATTTGAACCAAATTCTGTCCCGGAGCGTCTCCCAGATGCAAAATCTGCATCGGGCAACGCACGACGCATTCGGCACAGCCAACGCAAGGCGTGTCGGCCAGCGTGACCGGTTCGCCGCGAAGTGCACGACCTTTGATGTCGATACCCATCTGGCAGTACTGATTGCAGACATTGCAATCGATACACTTGCCTTTTTCGGGGGTGATTTTGAACTGCGACCAACGTCCCCAGAAATTCATCCAGAACGCCAACGGACACCACATACGGCACCAGATTCGCTGGCCCAGAAACGGATACAGTCCGATCGCCAAAGCACCGGCGAGGAACAATCCCACCCATGTGTCATACAGTGAAAACAGATTCAATTTGAATTCTTCTTGTCCGGTAACCCAGAGCACTGGGGTCCACTCCATGAAGTCCGCAATCGTGGCAATCGTGGCCAGCAGAATGAACACGAAACCGAATTTTTCCAGTTTGCGAGGCCAGTCGCCTTTCGGGCCGCGATGGCGAAAGTTGTTGCCGACCGTTTCGGCCAACGCGCCACAGGAGCAGATGTACGAGCAGTAGATCTTTCCGTATTTGATCGTGAACAAAGGCAGAATGACAAACGTCAGGAATACCGCCCAGACAACACCCACGACGCTGACGAAGTACCACCATTCCGGTTCGCCGGGATTCGCGGTGACTTTGAAGGCCGTCATGTTCAAGGGCCAAGCGTTAAGGATTTTCGGCATCACACGGGAGGCCGGGTTGGCTCCAAAGAGAACTACCAAGAACGTTGGAATCCCCCACCACAAAGTGAACTGACAGATAATGATGGAGATGTTTCGTCTCCAGATAATTCGGTTGTTGGTTTTGACAGCCCAGTAGATTCCGAAAACTCCGATCAGGCTGAAGTAAGCCAAATAGTACATTCCCGAAAGGCTGGTGAAGTACCTTCCTCCCTTGCCTTTGATGTCTTCAGGAGAGGTCGCGTTGTAGGCTTTCGTGACCAAGGAGCCGGCCCCTTTGAGGTCAAGTTTCCTCAGGGCGATTTGCGTTTCGTCGGCTTCAATTCCTAGCGGTGCGATCTTTTCGGGATCGGCAACCACTTGTTCGGTGACGCCAAAATTCAAGTAATAAGGGCCTTTGCCGGATTTAGTCGCGTCGGACGTGACCGCACCAGGAAGCACCAAACCCATCACGAACAGCCCCAAACAGGCGGTCAGAATCAAGTTGGTTGCAGGGACACGAAACGGCGGGCTTTTGCCGGCGCCCGTCATGAGGTGCTGCACAATTCGAGCCCCCACCAATAGAGCCGCAAAGGCCGGTACAATTCTCAATAGGAAAAACGACAGCGTGGAAGACGCCAAAAACCCAAGCCCGGTTGGCAGCAGGAGTTTGCCGTGCGCGTCGGCCGGATGAAGCACGAATTTCTTAGCGTAGAAGTAAACGAAGATTCCGACGAGCAATCCAATGATCGACCAAATCACCCGCTTGCCAGTCCAGACGCCATCCAGCTCCATGCCGGTGTCCATCAGGAAATCGATCGGTGGAAGCTGACCCACCAGCACGATGACTTTGTCGTTTTTGAGAGTTTGCATCTCGCCATCGACTTCGATGTCGACTTCTTTGCTGCGGCTGACTTTCAAGTTGCTGCGATAGAGAGCCGTGATTTCGCCTTTCGCGATCGCTTCGTCCAGCAGTTTTCGGTTTTCAGTTTTGGCACGGAAGAAATCGTCGCCGCGATAAGACAGCGTCACGCGATTGTGATCTTTGAGCATCAACGCGGCTTCGATCGCCGAATTACCACCGCCAACGATCAGTACGTCTTCGTCGTTGTAGTCTTCTTTGGTGTGCAGGCGATAAGTTACTTTAGCGCAGTCATCGCAACCTTCGATATCCAGCTTGCGAGGTTGGCCTTGGCGGCCGATCGCGATCAGCACAGAACGAGCCGGAAATTCGTTTTTGTCTTTGGTGTGGACGACGAATTCGCCGTCGCGACCTTTGACGATTTTTGAGACTTCGATGCCTTCCTGGTACTTCAGTTTCTTTTCGGCAACGGAAGCTTCCACGATCTTGATGAAATCGTCGCGATCCAGATCCTCATCGACGTCCAGTTCGCTAATGTTTTTGATCGATTGGGGTTCGGCGTAGACTTTCTTGCCCGCAGGGAAGGTGCGAACAGTATTGGCCAACAGGCTACGCTCAAGGACGACGTATTTGAGTCCTCGTTTTTCACATTCGATCGCAGCCGAAATGCCGGCAGGGCCACCACCGACGATGACCATGTCCAGTCCCTCAAGCTCCCCAGCGGAGCGGAACAGGCCAGACTTTTCCATGCCCTCGATGACTTGGCGTCCCTGATTGGCGGCGACTTTGACCAGCGGAAGTCCTGTCACATCACCGACGACGAATAGGCCTTTGACGCTGGATTCGAACTTGCTGTTGACAACAGGGAGAATTTCTTGGGGAGGAACAGTTGCGAAATAACTGGACTTCTTTTTCTTTTTCGCTTTGGGTTTTGCAGTAGCCATTTCTCGGTCCCATTCAAAGTGTCAACAAGTGTCTATTTTCGACACTCTGGCGATTGGACGCAATGCCAACGTTGTACTTACACGAAAACCGTCTCCCAAATACACGGGCATTTAACCAAAGCGGCCAAGAATTTTCTGAAATTCTGAACTTTGTCTCTTATTGTCCCTTAGGTAGGCCGTCCGCGCGTCCCCGTGGGGTTCATTCGCGATCGACAGAAACAGCTACACAATCTGGTCGGCTTCCACGGTCCGTCAGAACCAAAGTCGAATACAGCGATACCAGAACTCCACCAGCC